>NZ_CP026048.1:0-127313 GCF_000783935.2 Klebsiella planticola
AGCCACACCACAGCGACCATCCGGGAGGTTATGCACGACCAGATTCTGCAACAGGCCAATGGCTTCAATGGAATCTGCCATTGAACAGACTTTCTCCGCCGGATAGGGAATGGTCCTGACGTTCAGGGGAGACTTCACCAGTGCCGTCACAGGGACATACTCGACCTGTGCGGCATCGAGAGCCACTTTAAGCGCCTCAGCTTCGGCAGACTTAAGCGTTTTTTTGCTGGTTTTCGGTGCAGTTTTTACCTTAGACTCTGTTGCAGACATAATTGATACCTCTTAGCTATTGATGAATGTCTGCCGGACAGCCCACCTGTCCGGCCTTCTTCTTACTGCTTACTTCGTTTTGCGTACTCCGTAGTCCCGGATGTAGCGGTTCATCATGTCCTCGCCGCCCGGTTCAAAATTCCAGACGCGCCAGATCATGCTGCCGTCATCCTGATGACGGACGACAAGGCGAAAATGAGTCCCCTGGTCATCTTCAATCGCCACATTCTGATACTGCGCTGCGACAACCTGAGCCTGCTCGCGGGTAAACGTGCCATCCGGCAGGGATACAAGCGGGGACAAAACGTTATGGTCCATGTGTTTCTCCTTTTCTGCCCCGCCTGAACGGGGCGTCTTCATCGTGGTTTAAAAGGGCGCTTCATCATCCATTGGTGGGAAATCATCCGGGAGTGGCTGAGGCGGTTGCTGAGACGGGGCGGCATCCTGACGGCCTTTCTTACCGCCCTTCGCTTTCGGGGATTTAGCTGCGGCCTGAGCAGGTTGTGCCGGGGTGGCAGGATTCTGCGGCTGCGCGGCGCTCTCAGGCACTCCGGATTCACGGCGGCCGCCGAGCATCTGCATGGTGCCGTTCTGCCCGACCAGCACCTCGGTGACGTAGCGCGTGACTCCGGCATCGTCCTGCCAGTTGCGGGTGCGCAGCTGGCCCTCGATGAAGACCTGTGCGCCTTTACGCAGGTATTCACCCGCCACTTCCGCGAGCTTGCCGAACATGACAACACGGTGCCACTCGGTGTTTTCGCGCATCTCTCCCGTCTGCTTGTCACGCCATGTTTCAGACGTGGCCAGCGTCAGATTGACCACTGCGCCCCCGTTGGGCATGTAACGCACTTCCGGGTCCTGTCCCAGATGTCCAACCAGAATGACTTTGTTAACGCCACGTGCTGCCATGATGAATCTCCTTAATCCGTTGTTTTGCCTTTTAAAACCATCACCCGTTGAGTTGCCGGGGCCGCGGTTTTGACGTTTTGCGGGGACCTGCTGAACCTGCCCCCTGGATATAACCTTCACCCGTTTGAGAGCCGTTCGCCGCGAGGGCGTAAACGAGCACGGCCCGGTGCAGATGTCCGGGGGTGAGCGGGAAATTTTTTTCGGTCTAATGAAGCGCAGCGGAATGGCCGGGAAAAATTTATTGCGAAAGGCTCTGCCGTCCCCTGGACAGCAAGACGGGTTGTGCTTGTCTCAGCCCCGGCGAATGGACTCAAACGGGTGATACGGGTACCAGGGGAAAGGAGCAGGCACCCGCCGCAACGACGGAACGCGCGGGCGCGAAACGGCGTTGCCCCGCAGAGTGCCGGCAGTCCTTCGCCGGCACGGTGAAAGCGGCGCGACCGGGACGGTCGCAGCAAGCGCTGCCGTTGACCTTGACTTCAGACATCAGACACTAGCCGTCAGGCCCGAAACCGCTTGCGGGTTCGGCGGAGCTTACCGCGTCTTTTCGCGGTTAGCGGAGTGTGGCTCGACGACCGGACAGCGCAGCTGGCCGGGAGCCGAAGGTGTCCAGTATGGGTGTGCTTTTAAAGCCTTTAAGGGTTAAAAAGAGACATCACAGCAGAAAGAAGAAGAGAAAGCAGACAGACAGCAGGCAGCAAACAGGGAAGACGCGGAAAGGAAATGCGGGCGGCGCGTTAGCGCGGCCAGGTTTTCCCGGCGCCGCAGGCGCGCGGTCTTTCGAGGCGCGGCCAGACGGGGACAGGTGCCCCGCCGGCTTAACGTGTCATCAGACGGTTATTCTGAGAATGGCGGTCGCTACCTGGGTATACGTGAATGTTCCCCGTGGCAACGGCTCCCAGACGTCCGCCAGGGACTCCAGCGCCTTTTGCTGACGCGGCCCGTCCAGACATATGCCCGTCAGAATCCCACCAGGCTCAAGCAGAGTTAATGCCCGCCGGATATGCCGGATATCATCACCGCGATTAAACGGCGGATTCATGATAATTCGGGTATACCGGCGCTCCGGATGATATTCGAGAAAATCTCCGCACCAGATCCGGACCTCCGGGAAATGCGCCTGCAGGTGACGGGCTAACCCGGCGTGCAGCTCCACGGCGTCACACTTCGCCCGGGGGACTGCATCCCTGATCGCCTGCAGTATGGCGCCCGTTCCGGCACTGGGTTCCAGTATGCGATCGGTTTCCCGGACATCAGCCAGCTCAACCAGCCGGCGACATTCCGGGGAGGGGGTGACAAAAAGTTGCGAGCTACCCTGAATTTCAGCGACAGGGGCGCGCCCTTCCAGTTTGTCCCGCATCGCCTGAATACGGTGTTTAAGGTCATGATGCATGAATGTACTCCCTGACCTCCCCGGCAAGATGCCGGGGAGCCTTCCTGTTATTTTTTCGGAATTTCAACGGTTTTCATGTCTGTGATATACACATTCACGAGCGTACAACCGTGCGTCATGCACCGGCGCAAGCGATAGGCGCCGTGTGTTTCGGTTTCTGCAGCACCCCGCACGCCTTTATAATCAGCGGGTAATTTCGCCCACTCGGCTTTTGTCATTTCCCGGAACCCTTCCCCCGGATAATTGACGATCGGTGGGCGCTTCGCCGCTTTCTTCGCGTTGCTGGCTTCCTCCGCTGTCGGGGCTTTGTAGTCCGTGATACGGTCGGGCGTGAGTTTCATCGTGCCGCTGTAGCCCAGAAAGCGATAACCGGGCGTTTCGACTGAACTCACCTCCCCCTTACTCCGGTTAACCCGGAGAATGGTTAACCATTCTCCCCGGCTCAGTACCTGCCCGCCTGGTTCAAATTCCTGTGTTCGGGTGACAACGCCACCGTTTTCATTGAGCATCGCGCGTTCGTAGGCCAGGCGGTTCTGGTAATGATTCACCCAGCGCTGTTGGTGGTTAATCGTGCGCTCATGACAGCGGATCGCAATATCACGCGCCTGTTCAAAAGTAATGATCTCCTCAGACAGGGCAGAATGGAGAGACATCGAGCCCTCATACTGGCTTTTCTCTGCCGGGCGGGGGTATTTGTCGAGCGTGAAGCAGGCATGAATATGATCATAATTACTGACCAGTAACGCCATTTTCAGATCGAGCGTCTGCGCACGCCACATCGTCATATACTTTTCAGACCGGGCAATGTGCTTTTGGGACTTGCGTAATTCCGCCTCGATTTTTTTGATACGGCGGTAACGCACATCCGGACGCTCCTTGTATTTCGCGTGCCGCAGAGAGGCCTGCGCGCGCTGTTCCCAGTATTCGGCGCGCTCGAACAGCATCACCGCACGTTTCATGCCGTTCTCAATTTTCTGCGCATGCCAGCGCGCGCGGCGCTCGCTGTGGTGGCCTACCAGGATCGGCTGTCCCAGCGGGACAGCCGATGCCAGCGAATCAACATGCGCAAGCGCCTGCTCCGATTCAACCGCCCGCCGGTCACTGTAGTCACTGAACCGCCCGGCGCGCTGCTCCTGGCGATCAAACAGGGTGCTGTCCTCGTCCTCGATATCACCGGCGAGGGAAAGCAGGACATCCTCCCGCCCCGGCGTCCAGGCTGGCGCCACAAAAAGTTCCTGTTTGGGCGCCCAGCGAAAGCCTGCTTTGTTGATCAGGGAATACGTTTCTTCATCGAGCCGTAATGATGCGTAAAGTCGCAATTTATTATCATCGGGTGAATAGGTTGCCCGGTAAGTCTGGCCTGCGGTGTTTTCCGTCATGATCTGTGCGGTAGTCGGTGCCATTGTGTTTTCTCCTTCCTGCAGTTGCCGCCCCTCGCGGGGCGGCTCACCTCATCAGTTAAATGCGCGTTTCAGTTCCAGCGTGCGGAGTACCTGCCCGAGGGCGGTATTTTTCATCGCGGGGATGTGGACACCACGCCCTTTGCGGTGACTTCTGGCGATATGACGCCCGAAAGCTCTGAGAGCGGGATCAATCTCAGGTGCGGTGATATCTGCGCGCAGAATGCGCGAATGACGACGGGGCTTTACAGCGCCTGCGGAAGGTGAAAAAATAGAAAAGATCATAAAGTTGACTCCTTATGGTAGTTAACGAAGCCGGAAAAACCGTTCGTGCGATTTTTACGGCGTGGGAGAAGCAGGGTTTACCCTGCTTTTTTCATATCTGCGGTTTGCTTCCCGCTTCTTCTTCCTCCTTCTTAAGCTGATCGGTAATGTCTTCCGGTTCGCCCAGAAACCAGCCTTTGACGGGTTCACAGCGTTCAATAAACGCTTTTATCGCCCGTTTTCCGGTCGTGGCCTGCACCCGGGTAAACATCGGCAGATTGCCGCTGGCATTGCTTCCCAGAAATGCGATCCGATACGTTCGCAATGAAGGATCCTGCATTTTTCTTTTTCCTGATTTTTAAAGAACATCACCCGTTGAGTTGCCGGGGCCGCGGTTTTGACTTTGTGCGGGGACCTGCTGAACCTGCCCCCTGGATATAACCTTCACCCGTTTGAGAGCCGTTCGCCGCAAGGGCGTAAACGAGCACGGCCCGGTGCAGATGTCCGGGGGTGAGCGGGAAATTTTTTTCGGCCTAATGAAGCGGCAGCGGAATGGCCGGGAAAAATTTATTGCGAAAGGCCCTGCCGTCCCCTGGACAGCAAGACGGGTTGTGCTTGTCTCAGCCCCGGCGAATGGACTCAAACGGGTGATACGGGTACCAGGGGAAAGGAGCAGGCACCCGCCGCAACGACGAAGAGCGCGGGCGCGAAACGGCGTTGCCCCGCAGAGTGCCGGCAGTCCTTCGCCGGCACGGTGAAAGCGGCGCGGCCGGGACGGTCGCAGCAAGCGCTGCCGTTGACCTTGACTTCAGACATCAGACACTAGCCGCCAGGCCCGAAACCGCGTAGCGGGTTCGGCGGAGCTTACCGCGTCTTTTCGCGGTTAGCGGAGTGTGGCTCGACGACTGAACCGCGCCAGCGGGTCAGGAGCCGAAGGTGGCCCCGGAGCAGATTGTGTGAAAGGAAAGTGAGGCAAAGCCAGAGGAAGAGCAGCAGCAAGATGAAGGGTACCGGTCAGGTCAGGACTGAGATTCGCCCTGCTCTTTTCTGTACTGTACAACGCAGTACCAGGCCGAAGCCAGGAAAGCAAAAACGGTGATCAACCCGCGTAATTCGTCACCCGGCTCTTTCCCCTTCAGCATCAGCGTTATGATGATGCCGGCAACGATAATCCACGCAATGCCACTCCAGAGGCGCAGCTTATCCGCCACGACATTAATCAGAACAAAAGCAACGGCCAGGATAGCCCCCCACAGAGCCGGAACAGGCTGAAACGGAATAAAAAACAGGTTAATACCGGTTAAAAGCGTCACGGCTGCAAACATCAGAGACATACGCATAAAATTTCCTCCCTGGACACACTGACGATAAGAATCACTTCTGCTGCTCATCTCCGGGTTTATTATATTCGGGCGCATTTGCGCGCGGCAGCTGCTGACTGTTCAGTCGATGTACGCAGAGCCGTTCACGGAAATATTCGCGCAGGTGTTCAGGCTGTTCCCGTTCAACAAGTTCCGGCATGACGGGCTTGTTCATGCGTTCCTGCCAGGCAACAGCAGCGGCCACCTTATCGACGGCAACTTTATCCTGCTCCTCCTTTGAAAAAGAGGCGATATTCCACTTTGACATATGCATCACCGGTCTGCTTTACAGGAAGATATCCCTGATAATACGCGAATTCCGGGGCAACAGCGACTGACAACGGAGAGGAGAGTGCGCGGCGCCGGAGGCGCGGCGACGTCTCTCTCCGGCAGGCGCAGCCTGCCCGGGTTTTCGCGCGGCCGGAAGCGGCAGAGGTTCCCCCCTGCCCTGTGATTTATCGTGCCTTTCCCCCCTGAAGAATGAAATGGCCGCCAATATAGACGGCGCACTGACAGGTCATGTATTCGCAGATTTCATCCATCACCTGCGCAGTGGTCAGTTCCCGCTGACCGGCATCGCGGCGGCGGGCATTAATCAGGGCTTTGTACTGTCGCAGGATATCGCGGCTTTGTGGTGCAAGTTTCATGTGCTTTCTCCTTAACCGGCGGGCTTCCCCGCCGGATAGTAATCAGTTGCTGAATACATAGCCTTCATGGAAGACATAGCCGCTGCTGAACAGATCCCGCGCATAAGCCTCATAATCGAAATAGACGCGCAGGGATTCAGGCACCTCGTTTAACAGGCCGTGATCCTCCACAAAGCCATAAGCAAAATCCGCCTCGCTTTCAGCCTCGCCACAATACGCCTCATCAAAGGCGTCATAGTCGCACTCGCCGGTATAGTCCGCCCAGGCCACAAACGCGGCAGCGCGTCCTTCGTCCTGCGCCTGCCGGAATGCCTCGATAAACGCCCACTTAACAGAGGATTCAGAGGCAAACTGAGACGGGATCCCTTCCCAGTCCTGAAACATAAACTCGGGGTCATCCTCGGCGGCATGCAACGCCCGGCAGGCGTCATAAAATTCGTCTTCGTCGTCGAAGTCGGTTAAATCAAACCATTTGCCAAAAATACTGCCGCCGTTGTACTGGTGATATGTGCCCACGTAGACGGCCGGAACGGTTACTGATGAAGTCATTTTTGTCTCCCTGCGGGGCGGTGTAACCGCCCCGGTCGTTAATCAGTCCAGCGCGGCGTAAATAGCACTGCATTCGGGGTGAAAGGTGATGTGATTCCAGAGCTGGGCATCACGCAGCATATAAAGGCGAGTCAGCGCCGGGTTACTGCTGTCATGATGGGCCGCCAGACGGCGATTAATCGCCAGGCTGGTCAGAATAATGCCCGCCGCGTCGGCGCTGACAGTGCGATCAAACCAGTTTTCGCTACTGACCAGATGTACCCGGCCACAATCCGGCATCATGTAGCCGCCCCCCTCCGGCAGGCGAATAAAATGCCAGAAGCCGCCCTCATAGCCGGGCATCCATTTTTTGGCCAGAGCGTACACCTGTAATTCCGCGAGCATGAAATCCGTGCCGAACAGGTACGGCATAAAAGACAGGCGGTCGGACTCCTCAACATTCAGGACCGGGCATGTATTCACATACTGCATGGATAAACCTCCGTAATCACATAGACTGCGGCACCGGGTTGTGCCGTGCCGACACGACAGCCCGGCGAAAAGCGGAAGATGCAGGGGCGACACCGGAGGCCGCAGCGCAGATATAGCGCGAAGCTGGTCTGGACGGTTTTCGAGCGAAACCTGAGCGAGAAAACGACGGGAAGAACGGCGAGCATCATAAAAAACCTGCGACCGGGCGAGGATGGCGGCGTCAGCGCACCCTTGCATCTGCAGCGGCCGGGCTAAAGTGAAGGCACGGCACTACCCGTCGCGATGCAGGAGGTTGAATACAGGGTTTCTCTCCCCCGTTTTTTGACCACCGGGAGAAAAGCGGAAGCAGATGTCGCAACGCGACAGACGCAGTAATAAGGCCACGGACCGGAGGGATGGGGCCGGGTGAAGCGGAGCCGGCGGCAACGGCAAGCCGGCGACTGCCTTATCCGGGGATGGCGGCGCCAGCGAACTCCAGCCTCTGCGGCTGCCGGGCTAAAGTGAAGGCACGGCACAGCCAGCACACGGCACGGCGATAACAGAGGGTTGTGTTCACCCAAAAGGCCCGGAAACCGGGCCGGGTGGACGCGGAGCCGGCACGGCGACATCCTTATCGCACCACACCTCCTGTGCCGGCAGGCTGACAAGGGAGGGTCCCCCTCCCCTGACGCTCCGGGCTGTCACTCCTGAGTTCTGCTGGCGCGGGCCTCTCTCACCATTTCCCTTAAAACCCGGCGATCAAACCAGCGCCGGACCGGAGTGTCCGTAAAACGCAGCTGATCAGCGATAACCCCTGCGCTCCTGATAGTTTCCTCCCGCTCGTTAACCAGGGTGAGCAGGACCGGGCAGAATCGCGCATCGCGAATAAGAATGGCATCGAGGACCTGATCCAGCCTGTCGGTTTCGTCTTCGTCCAGGCAGTTATCATGATCATACTCCACGGCCAGCAAGCGCCAGTCACCGATCCGCCTGTCCATCAGACGGGGAGTGACGGACGGCGTAAGCGCGGCGGCGATGCGCTTCGTATCCCGGTGGACGATTTCCGATATCTGCGTGAGGGAGGCTTTCAGGAAGGCCAGCAGATCGTCACATTCCGCCGCTGTCAGCCACTCCTGAGCGTAAGGCAGGCGGATAACCTGACAGTCAGCCAGCCGCTCCGGATGCGGATATGCCTGCACCGGAAAGAGATGCAGACGAGCCGGGGTTCCCGCCAGCCGCCGGGCGCTGGCGAGCAACAACGCTGCCCGGCCATACGTCAGCGGCTGACAAAGCTGTTCCGTAAGCGTGAGGATTTCCACGCCACTGAGAGAGCCGCAGGCGGCAAGCCAGCCGGGTACGGTTTCGGGGGCGACGGGCGCCATATCAACAGTGTCGGGCCAGCCAGCCTGGCGCAGCATCCGGTCGCCGTGACGCAGAATAAGCGTGTTAAGGGTTTCTTTTTTCATCATTATCGTCTCTGTCCGGGTTATATCACCCCGCCGCGTGGCGGGGCGATCTGCTGTCAGCTTTTCAGTAATACCCGCACTTTTGCTGTATCCGCCAGGCGGCGCATTACGCTTTCCGGCACCGGGAGATTGCGATCCCGTGCGGTCCATTCCCTGTCCCACAATGCCTGTTCGGCGGTAATCAGCAGGGTTTCAAGCAGGTCAACCGGCACAGTCACCCTCTGCCCGTTCTCTTTCACCTGGTCTATCAGTGCCATCACCAGGCCGGCTGACACGCCCGACTCAAGCCGTTGTTCTTCCGGTATAGTGTCCATGCGTTCCAGTACTGCCCTTACGTCATGTTCTGAAAAGGAATATTCCATCCCGTCAGCCAGTGCTTCAATATCCGCCGGGGTCCAGATAATCAGGTTCAGCGGGGTTTCTGCGGGATATTGCTCATTCAGCATCCTGCAAAGATCTTCACGGGTTCCGTACATGTTCTCTCCTCAATCCAGAAAGCTTTCATCGAGCATCAGTGCAATATTGAACGCCTCATCCATCAGGACGCTGAGACGTCGCAGACTGATACCGGCAAGCCGTTCCGCCAGTCCGTCGTACCGGTAGTGGTACGTGTCTTCCAGCACTTTCAGGGTGGTTTTCAGGTCGCAAAGATTGTTCGCCAGCCCGGCCATATCGCGGCGCAGGGCTTCGTGTCCGTCGTAATTCATTACGCGGCCTCCGGGAGCCATTCATCGTTCGCCGCCGGGGTATTTACGGCCCGGTGCATGGCGTCCAGTCGTTCGGTTCCGGCCCGGTGGTACTGCGCCAGCATTTCGATGCCGATATAGCGGCGTCCGGCACGGTATGCAGCGACGCAGGTCGAACCGCTTCCGGCAAACGGGTCGAGAACAATCGCGCCCGGAGCGCTGAATGACTCAATCAGCGGCTGTAGCGCCTCCACTGGTTTCTGCGTCGGATGCAGGGTATTACCGGTATACGGGAAGGGCAGCACATCCGGCAGCGGTTTAAGGGGCGGCACGGGGCGGCCTTTGGCAAGGACATAAGCCCCTTCATGGCAGTAGTCCACAAATCCGCGTCGGGCCCTGGCGTTACGACGGTTGGAGGCATAGTTTTTGGTGAACACAAGCTGGCCCACGGCATAGAATCCTGCCGCCTTCCACGCGGCCATAAAGCGGTCCACACGGTTCCAGCTGTAGAAGCTCACCATCAGTGCGTCTTTTTTAAGGACGCGGTACATCTCCAGCGTGGCCGGTTGCAGCCATTCGTCCGTCACATCCCCGGCAATCTGTCTGCACTGACGGTCCTTAAAACCGACGAGGTAAGGCGGATCGGTCACAATAAGGTCCACGGCACGGTCGGGGAATCCGCGCATCACATCAATACAGTTCCCGAGAATGAATCTGGACATGGCAGCACTCCTGTAGTCTGAGGGGGCAGGAGGCATCACCGCGATACCGTTCCCTACCGCACGCTGCCTGTTCATCGCGTCCGGTCACGGGTCAGGCCGACCGTGGAATACCGCAGCCGTCCGTCTTTTGGACGGCAAGGATATGCCGCGAAAGCGGCTTGAAGGGCGTTCCTTAAAAGGGCGAGGGACTGGCGCACACTCTCAACGACGCCGGGCCGGAGCGGAAAAACCGCCCGTCCCGTACCAGACCGGACGCGAGACACTGGCAGCGGGCGGCAGGCTGGCGTTAACTCCAGGCGAACGGGGAATTACCGGCATACCTGTCCACAAATCCGGGGCTTAAGATTGTGGATAACCTGAAGGCAAACGACGGAGAAGCGCGGGAGAACAGACGCCACCACGCCTGTTCTTTTTTTGAACAACCGGAAAGTTTATATCAGCGGTTCAGGGATTTATCCCCGGCCAGTGACAGGCCAATATAGACGCCCGCCCCCCAGATGACCTGCGACAAAATGAAAACCCACTGCGGAACGTCGAAAACCAGAAGCGGAAGCAGACATACCGTCACAATGCCAATCAGCCGGCTGCCAAATTTTCTGCGCACCGGTTCACTGCTGTCGACGGGAATGCGGGCGAGACGGAGAACATTTCTGAATCCTGGTGACATGAGAACCTCCCTGGGGATGTCAGTCATTTGAAATCGGTATAGTAGTGGATGTGATTCGTACTGTTAGTCACCGAATGCACGCCGCATATTTTTCTTTATTTCCCGGGTATCCGCCCCGGACACCGGCGCGGCAGATGCTGCCGGCGTATCCGGTACTGCAGCTGCAGCCCTGTTCACGTCAGCGGTGCCGGCCATCTGCTGAACCAGAGCCTGCAGCTCACTGACCGAGGTGGGCGGTACCGGCATACTGGCCAGCAGGCGCGGCAGTTCCGGCGCCGTCGTGTGGAGGGCAAGACCGGTGATAATCAGGTTTCTCAGCAGATCCCCACGCAGACGGGATGACGCTTCCGTCAGCACACTTTCCACCCGTTCCCCACTCCGGCCATTCTGAAGCGTCAGGGTGTAACGCCGGCGCTGGTATTCCGTCTCCGGTGACACGGGCAGAGCAGCCCCACCATTTTCGGGCTCATCCGGAAGGCCGGTGAGTGAGGACCAGGTTCCGGAGACCAGGGCCATCACGGCGCAAAAGCGGACAGCGCTCAGTTGCCCGGCAAAGAACACCGGGATCAGCGCCGGTAAACGGGCATCCACCTGGTATACCACCGCCCCGGCGGTGGCGGCGGTACGGATGAACTCACCGCGCAGGGGCTGTGAGATGGTGTTGATGGTTGCCATTGCCGCGATGTCGGTGCGATCGTCGCTGTGCAGATAGAAAGAATACTGGCCGTCCGGCACGTTTAGTCCTCTTTATTGTAAAGGGCAATCTCCCTGGCCAGCGCCATCTGCGGATCGCCTATAACCTCGATACGGTCAGGAGCCAGAGGCCAGGCCTGACGGATAGCTTCTTCTATGAGGGAAGCCCCTCCCCCGACCAGGAATACCCGGTTAACGTTCCTGAAGGCCGTCAGCTCACTGGTGACACGCGCCCCCAGGGAAGTGATCGCCTCTGTTATTTTGTTCCGAACCTCGTCGATTTTACCGGCATCGTTGATCACACGCTGCAGATACTGACGATCATTGCGGTTGCGGATGATAGTGTCAGCGATGAGGGCGCTGGTTTCGCTGTCTGCCGCCCGCAGCGCGCCTGCAGCTGCGCGGGTGACCTGTGACACGCCGACAGACGGATTACCGTGCACCGCACTGATATCATCAAACTGGCCGACAATCACACCGGCATCGAGCGTGGTGCCACCGAGATCGATAATCAGGGTGGTCTCAGCGGGGCCGGGCTTCAGCTCCGCGAGACGGGAGAACGCCGCCGGTAGTGATTCCGGCATCACCTTCACGTCCGTTACGGTAAACGCCCTGCCCTTATTCAGAACCAGCTCACGCATCAGGTTTTCCCGTTTGCGTCGTATGTTCTCCTCGTTCCGCTGGCAGTCCCCGTCGTAATACTCACTCAGGGGCAGCGTCACGGTCAGGCTCACCGGCTGCGGCTCCAGTCCGCTGTTCAGCAGCGCATGATGCACGGCCAGCAGGTTGAGATCACCGTACTGATATTCCACGTTTGTTGTCGGGATGGCATCCCGGCTGACGCTGTCCCAGGTGTATTTCAGCGTACCCACCTGATAGTTGAACGTTGCCGCACTGAATTCCGCCACTTTCCAGCCATGCCGGAAGGAGTTCGCAGAAACCCGGGTCTGAAGCTCATCTCCTTCAAACCATGCCAGCTTAACATTAGTTGAACCATCATCGCAGTAAATATTCATCAATATGCTCCGTTAATTACACTCATTTTGATACCAATTATAAGAGCAAGATGAAAAAAACAAAGTAACATTTCTCAATATGAGCAATACAAAAATATCAAAATGATTAATATAAGCATTTTGAACACCTTTATTTACTCAAAATGTTCTTAAGGCATGCGATCTGGATTATCGTCACGCTGTTAAATATACTGTATGCATAACCAGTAAAAATTAGAGTGTCAGGAGGAAAGATGAAACTACAACTTTTCAGCACCGGGAAAGAACTCCCGCCACAGGCCCATCCATTGTTTGCCGATCTGGCCAGCTGCGGTTTTCCCAGCCCTGCTGCTGACTATGTCGAGTCCGATCTGGATCTCCATGATTACTGCATACGGCATCCGAGCGCGACGTACTACCTGCGTGCCAGCGGAGACAGCATGGCCGACGGCAGTCTGTACAATGGCGATCTGCTGGTTGTGGACAGTGCTGAAAAGCCGCGGCACGGCGATATCGTTGTCGCCAGCGTACAGGGGGAGTTTACGGTGAAACGGCTTCTGCTGACGCCGCGACTGACGCTGCAGCCCATGAATGCCTCCTGGTCGCCGATTTATCCTGATCCCGACGAGCTGGATATCTTTGGCGTTGTCACGCATATCATCCACCGCCCGAGGGAGATGTACTGATGTTTGCCCTGGCCGATGTGAACAGCTTCTATGCCAGCTGTGAACGTGTTTTCCGCCCGGATTTGAAAGGAAAGCCGATAGTCGTCCTGAGCAACAACGACGGGAACGTAATCGCTCGCAGTGCCGAGGCGAAGCCCTGGATCAAAATGGGAACTCCGTGGTTTCAGATAAAAAACGAAAGGTACCCGGAAAAAATATATGCGTTTTCAAGTAATTATGAACTTTACGCCTCGATGTCGGCGCGCGTGATGAACTGCCTGGAGGAACTGGCCCCCAGGGTGGAACAGTATTCCATTGATGAGATGTTCCTCGACCTGACCGGCGTGGAGCACTGTATGGGGCTTGAGGACTTCGGCCGGCAGCTGCGTCAGCACGTGTATGACTGTACCCGCCTGACCATTGGCGTGGGCGCCGGACCAACGAAAACCCTCGCAAAATCAGCCCAGTGGGCCTCAAAAGAGTGGAAACAGTTTCGTGGCGTACTCGCGCTGACCAGGGGAAATCCGCAAAGGACGCGGAAACTGCTTTCACTGCAGCCGGTTGAAGAAATCTGGGGGGTGGGTAACCGTATTGCACGCAAGCTAAATGTGCTGGGCATAAAAACCGCGCTCGATCTGGCTCTGACGAACCCGGCCTTCATCCGCAAAAATTTTTCTGTGGTCCTTGAGCGAACGGTACGGGAACTGAACGGGGAAAGCTGCCTTTCGCTTGAGGAAGCCCCTCCGACGAAACAGCAAATTGTCTGCAGCCGCAGTTTTGGCGTGAAGATCACGGAGTACGAGTCACTCCGTCAGGCTATCTGTCAGCACGCAGAGCGGGCCTCTGAAAAACTGCGTAAAGAGCACCAGTATTGCCGGCATATTTCCGTTTTCATCAAAACGTCTCCGTTCGCCATTAAAGAGCCTTACTACGGCAACGTGGCTACGGAAAAACTGCTTACACCCACTCAGGACACCAGGGACATCATTGCAGCCGCCACAATGGCTCTGGAGCGTATCTGGAGGGATGGGCACCGGTATGCCAAAGCCGGAGTTATGCTGAATGACTTCACCGGCTCCGGCGTTTCGCAGCTGCAGCTGTTTGACGAACGCCCGCCACGCCCTCACAGTGCTGAGCTGATGAGGGTTCTGGACGGGATCAACAACTCAGGGCTGGGTAAAGTATGGTTTGCCGGTAGAGGAATTGCGCCATCCTGGCAAATGAAACGCGATATGCTCTCCCCTGCGTACACCACTCGCTGGAGAGATATCCCCGTTGCGAGGATCGGTTAAATTTTGCCTTTCAGAGAGAGCCAGCAGTGCTCGCCGCAGCCGAACGACAGGGCGAAGCCCGCGAGTGAGCGAGGAAGCACCAGGGGAGCTGAAGCCTTTTAAAGCACCTTACGCACTTAAGTTCTATAGATTCCATAATGAGTTATCCACATATCCTTTGAGTAGATCCAATAACTTACCCTTAGTTATCCAAATAGATCCAAACTGATCCCTTTAGCGGCAAAACCTTTGTTTACGGGCTTCGTAGCGATTTCAGGTGTGTCGTAGTGGGAAAAAGGTGTTCTGAAGCGGGAAAAAGGTGTGTCAAAACGGGGTAAGGGTGGGTAGAATCGGGAAGAAAGGTGTGTCGAAACGGGAAATAGTTAATATTTAGGCACATATCGATCATATGCTATGAATGGATATAACTATATGAATGAGAATGTTTATATCGGCGAGGTTATAGGTCCAGATTGTGAAAGTGTTAACAATAAACTCACCGTCACAAGTAAGGCCACAGTTCAGCCTGTAGCCCTGATGAGATTAAATGTTTTTGTTCCTTCAAGCAGGCCTGCAAAGGGCACCAGAACATCAATCGATGCGACCTCTGTTCTCAAGGATCTGGAATTCTCAAGGCGGGAGGGGTACGACGATATTCGTATAACCGGTGAACGGTTGAGTATGGCCATCGACTTCAAGGTATGGGTCGGTATCATAGAAGCTTTCAGTAAGTACGGTTTAAAAACCAACAGCATTAAGCTTACTTTTCATGAGTTTGCTGGAATGTGCCGCTTTGAGTCTAAGAGATTCGATTCCCGTCTTAGAAAAAGTATTTCAGAAGCTTTGACCAGGATACGTGGCAAGACCATTACCTTTACCCGTAGCGACTCAGAGGGCCTTCAAAAAGTTTCCGTAACAGGTTTGCTTAAGACAGGTGAACTGGATTTTGCAAACGACCAGGTGGAACTTGAAGCTGATCAGCGACTATGGGAACTCTACCAAACTGATTACACTGTTCTGCTACGACATAAACCGATAAACGCTTTAACCCGAAAGGAAGCAGCTCAGGCCCTGTATACTTTCATCGAAAGCCTGCCTACGAACCCAGTCCCCATATCTTTCAAACGAATACGAGACAGGCTCTCATTGCTCTCTCCGGTAAAGGAACAGAACCGTATCATTAAACTGGCCCTCAAGCAGTTGCAGGATATTGGGTACCTTGACCACAGCATCACCAAAAAAGGTAAAGAGACTTTCATTCTGATCCACCGTCGCTCAGCAAATCTGAAACCAGGAACAGCTGTATAAGGTGTGTCAAAACGGGAAAGCAACGCGATTAAGGTGTGTTGAAACGGGAGGTCTCTTCTTAAACATCTTGATAGGTGTGTTGTAGGGGGAAGCCTCGCCTTAAACGTCTTAATAGGTGTGTTGTAGCGGGATGAGAACCTGTTAAATGTGTGTTTTTATCTGTATATACTTACGCACCTTCCCACTTCAACACACCTTTTTGGATAGAAGTGAGAAGCTATCCCGCTTCTCACCACCTTTTACCAAATTTGTCTCACCGACTCCCCACTTCGACACACCGAAGATTCAAAGGCTTCCCACTACGCCCCACTTTTTGCTTCACGCGGTCATAACTGGTTGATACTACCCTCCCTAAAGGTAGCCTGGAGTTGAAAGCCGCATTATGTGGTTCTATGGGGATTTCGGATAAAGGCACCACTTTGCCATCTTGTTATCTTGTTATCTTGCTATCTTGTTATATTGTTATCTTGTTATCCTAACATCTTACTAATTTGTTAAGATACAAAAACAATTCAGTTATAAATCACACAGTTAACAACTTAACAAGATATTAACTTAATAAAGAAATTGCAATATTGTCGCCTGTTTGGCAATATTAAGTTGTTAACTTAACAATTTAATATGAGGCTATGATGATAATAGTATTGGGTAGTCAAAAGGGTGGGGTTGGTAAAAGTACACTGGCGGTATCTATAGCTGCGTATCTGATGTCACTGGGCAATAGAGTGATCATTGTCGACGCAGATGACCAGAAATCTGTATTGACCTGGTACAACAATCGTCCTGAAGATCTTCCCCATATTCCGGTTACTGGCGCAACAGGCAACATCAAAGCCATGCTAAAGGAACACGAGAAATCTTATGACTTTGTCATCGCAGACTGTGCTGGCCGCGACAGTGCAGAAATGCGTAGTGGGTTGATGGCCGCTGACGTATTCATTTCTCCGTTGCGGCCTTCTCAGATGGACCTGGATGTAGTGCCTCATACATGCTCTGTTTTTACAGCAGCAAAAGATTTTAATGAGGACGTCCGGGGATATCTCGTTTTAAACATGACGCCCACGAACATGTTTGTCAATGAAGCAAATCAGGCAGCTGACGTACTCAAGGATTATCCTGAAATGCGTCTGGCTAGTTCCCGAGTTTGTGATCGAAAAGCGCATCGAGATGCCTGGGCAGAATCAATGACAATTTTTGAAACGCAAAATGACAAAGCACAACAAGAAATCGAATCGTTAGTTAAAGAGGTTATTCTGTGAGAAATAGAGCAAATACTCCATCTCGTGATGAGGCAGCGTTTATTAACGGTGGTACTGCTGGTATTGATAATACCAAAGTGACTTCAGAGAGACCATTGGCTGTAAGTAAAGCAAAACCAGTGAGCATTTCCTTTTTTGAAGAAAACTTAAAAGACATTGATGATCTTATAGCGGGTGAAATGATTTCAGGTAAAAGCAGAGTGAATCGTTCTGACGTAGTCAGGGCAGCGGTAGAGGCACTAAAAAGTTTATCAAAAACAGAGATATCCAGATTAATCGCAGAAGCGAAACAACGATAATATCTTGTTATCTTGTTATCTTGTTATCTTGTTATCTTGTTATCTTGTTATCTTGTTATCTTGTTATCTTGTTATCTTGTTATCTTGTTCAGGGTGGTAACACCTTTTATATCGAGGCAACAACTTCGCGATAGTGAAAATTTGCGGATGGCCTCAGTCCTATACATAAGGGGATATACATGAATTCAAATACTACAATCGCCTTACATTTTTCGCTTGCATTACTATTTACGTTGCTATCAGTGGCTGGTAGCAACCATGATTTAGCAGGAGTTGTATCTCAATTATTCCTTATTTTCATGGCTGCATTTTTTTTCTTTAGGGCAATGAGGGCCTTTCTGAACATAATTAATGTGATTGAAAGCTGTAAAAAGTGAGGCTGGATAAGCCCCCATTAAGCTTGGACTGTTTCCCACACAAGAACTACTTTAGGTCGAAACCTGGGGTATTACCCATAGTTGACCTATGTAGATTGGTTTGGGGTTAACTTTTTTATCAACGCAACAGCTTCAGCTTCCGGCATAGCAAACTGCACCCGGTGCCGTGCCGCGACATCGAGCGCAAACACCTTCGTATAGACCTCCGTGGAACTGATCGATTTGTGGCCCATCAGGCTCTGCAAAACCTTCAGAGGTATGCCGGCGTACAGCATATGCATCGCGTAGGAGTGACGGAACGTATGGGGGGTAACCGGTACTGAGAACGTCACCCCGTCGGCCGCTGCGGCCTCCACCGCTTCGCTAAGCCAGGTGCGCACGGTACGGTCTGTGATCTCCCAGATACGTGCCTTCTCCATTCTGCCGGTGCGCTTGTTTCGTCTTTCCAGCGGAATTTTCAGGGTGGCCACCATCATCTGCAGCTGGCTGACATAGTGGTGATCGGAAAGGGGAACCAGACGATGGACCTGACTGCCTGCGGGGGCACGACCTGCCGTCCTGGCCGCTTTCTCGGTGCGCTGCTTGAGCGTGGCCAGCTGCACGAACGGATACGGCGGCACCAGCGAAAAATCCCCCCGGGTCAGCGCGAGCGCTTCATTAATGCGCGCGCCGGTGTTCCACAGCGTCGCCAGCAGCATCTTGCGGTGAAGATCCGGCACGTAATGGAGCAGGGCGCTGACTTCCGGCGCCAGCAGGTATTTCGGCAGTTCATCCTGCACGAGCGCCATCTGGCGCAGGGCGAGGGCGGCAGGGTAATCGATGGCCACCGGGAGCAATGTTCCGGGAGATGCCGGAGATCCAACTGGAACCAGGTTATTCATAATTTCTGTTAATTTTTTTCTTTGCCGAGAATTTTCTTCGTAATATTACCGGAGTCAGGATGACTAACCAGCCAGCGACGGCCAGCCAGAAAACAGACGAAGTCACAAACAAAACTACCCCGTCAATGACGGTAGACACGATATTTTCGGGCACAGGTTTCACTCCTCTTCAGTGGGTGGCTATGGAACGGGAACATTCATGACACCAACATCCAGTAGATAAAGCACAGAAAACCCATCCCCCATCCCCAGAACAGGATCTGGCCGCGGTATTTATCCCGCAGGTTAAAAAAGGGATGTGCCTGCAGGTCAACGAGCTCCTCACTTTGCGAGGCAAGCTCCCTTTCCAGCTCCAGGATTCTTTTCTGCGACTGAGCACACAGGGTAGCCAGCCGGATGACCCCGGTTGCCCGTTGCGCCACCTCCAGGTCTGAATCCCCGCTCTGCGGCAGAGACAGTTTTTCTGCCCGCAGCGGCAGGGCGTCACATTTCTCGTCCGGGAGCTGGCCCTCTTTCCTGTGCAACAGATGATAAAATGGACGATTCTTAAGTGAAGTAATTAACTGTTTTTGCGACCGTTTTTTGCCTTCGAGCTGCACGATTTTTTCCTGCAGCCCGCGATAACAGTCTTCCAGCCGGCGTACCGCGGATACCAGGGGCTCCACCCGGAGCGTTGAGCACCTGCCCCGTGGCAACTGCAGTTCGTCTGCCCGCAGCGGCATTGAGCTGGTTTCCCCCGCCGGGAACCGGAAACCCATTGCGTGCCACAGCCTGTCCCTCCGGATCTTGTTTTCTTCGTTTTCTTCATCAACCCGGGAAATTTCAATCGGCAAAACCAGGGTTGCTGGCGGAAGGCCTCTGGCCCAGAGAACAAACTGCTGCGTGATCCAGCTACCCAGGCCGAGTCCCTGCAGGCGGCGTTCCAGTCTGAACTCATCTGTAAACAGATGCAGGGCCTTCTGTTGAGGCCAGTAGATTGCAGTGAAAGTCTGAGTCTTCGTCAGTTCGGTATCGGCAAGGTACAGTGTCATTATGCAGGAGACCCGGTACAATCCGTCGGGAAAATGGTCAGAAGTTGGCCCCCACGATTCCTCCCTGCTCAGAATAACGACCAGATTTTCCTCCTGGCGGGTACTGTTATTTGTAATGATCTCCGGCAATGTCACGAGCCACATTGTTTTGTCGTCACCAGTCCGGGTAACACAGTCGGTCATGTTTTTTTCCCTAACAGTGAAGTGAACAATACACTTTAAAGACCTTATTGATGAGGCAGGCTTTCCACGGCGGAGCGCTGTGTTCAGACTGCGGCAGATGGTAGTCACCCGTGAGCACCCAGAAATCAGGCTGGCCTGATTGTTCTGCCACCATTCTGCCGTTTCGTTTGAGAATTTTTGGAGATCGCCATTTCTGACGCCTGCGGGCTGTCTCGATGGGGCTGTCCTCATTAAGGCCAGAATAAAGCCACAGCTCCTGGTGGCCATATACATCCTCAAGCTCCCGGACCACATCGTTAAATGAGCTAAATGTTGGTGTACCCATACCTCGCCTCAAAAATAGTATCCGGTTCAATAGTCATTCTTGCCAAACAGCTGAGGCAGTTCATCAAACAACATCACATGGCGGGTGCGCTTTCCCTTGAAAATGCGCCTCATCACTGGCGTGAAATCCGCAGGCTCCCAGCCATAGGGCCACGTATAGAAGATTCCGGCTTTCAGCGTGTTATCTGGTCGTTCAGGGCCAGCGACGATACGTCTTACCTCCGCGCTCAGGGCCTCACCGCGCAGGCCGTACTGTCCCAGGTAACGACGCAGCCGCGTTCTCGGCATCCGCGGATCGGATTTCACGTAAGCATTAATATCCATATGCTGCGTGGCGGTGATGATATTCATGCCGTACTTGCGCATGGTGCTGAAAGCGGTGGCCATCACGTCTGTCTCTGGTTCGCCATCAGTTCTGTTCATCTGGTTTCCTTTTACTGACTTAAGGGTGTTTGTGTGAACCGTTCGTTTAAGCTGACCCCGCGAAAGCCTGCAGGGCATCCGCTCCGGAGGGCAGTTCATGCTGAGGGTTAAGCTCTGCGGCAATGCTTCGTTTTGACATCCTCGATGTCTTTCAGGGCGGGGAGGCTGTCAAATTCCCCAGAACATCAGGTTTATCGCATTTTTGATGTCATTTTCCCGGTGGCTGAGATCGGCCACTTCCTCCCCGGTGACGGAGGACGTGACGCTGGCCATGTCCGTGGTCATCAGGCGGTAGCTTTCATCCCCGATGTGCACCACCGGATAGAGTTCACGGGAAACCTTATCCGACAGCAGCCGGGCGCTGGCCAGCGGGATCACCATCCGTCGCCCGGGGGTATCGATGATGTCACTCTGCACATCCACGAACAGACGATAGCGGCTCTCTCTTTTATAGGCATAAACCTTAAACTGCATCTCACCAGTCCCTGTTTTCGTCGGCGAATGAACCGTTCATCTCAATAAAGCGGGCAACCTCGGCCATCCCTTCCTGATTTTCAGCCTGCCAGCGTTCGGAACGCAGACGACGGGCCTCATTCTGCATGGCCCTGTTCACCAGGGCGGAGATATTGACGTCTGCGGATTTCAGTAACTGATAACTGTCGCTGTCTATGGTGACAGTGATGCGCTGCTTCATAATGCACTCCGGAATACATACTGATGATATGCATATCAGTATAGCGTAAGGATGCAGCTGACTCACGCCCGCCTGAAACATACTGTTATGTCGCCATTAATTTCACTTCGTGAAATTCACATACAAAATAATCACCTTAGAGATAACAAGCAGCCATACAGCCACGCCGTTAAATTACAGGACGGCCGTTCCGTCCGGTTCCGACTTTTCGCGCTTTACGAAGTTTCCGGAAGTGTACCACGGTGAGAGAAAAAGCAAAGCGGCGTTTTCCGGTGGTGAGCGGCCGGTCGCGGGGCAGGGGAGGGACACAACATCTAGCGTCATCCTCAGCTGGTAACACCGCTACATCTTGTGTTTCCGGGCCGCTGCGCCCCGGCGGGGCTGAATCAGATCCGGAACAACCTTTTTTCGGATCTCAAATGACGAAATAATTAATACCGAAGAAAATTCAATAATCAATAGTTAAAAACTATAAAAGGTGGGGTGAGAACAAAACTTGCACAACTTAACGATTTAACGTAGTCTATAAAGCATGAAATCGAAAAGGAGGTTTTATGAACACATCAACTCAAAAACGAAACGGTAATGATCGTTCCTCCACTATGCATAATTTTTTGGACAACAGCATTGCTGCAGAGCGTCTTGAGAATTTTTTTCAGGATCTGGTAGAGGAAGTTCGGTCAGGTAAAACACCGATTGCTCCTGAAAGTATGGGGAATACCGATGCGGTTTTTACCATGGATGTCATCCTGAAGTTACTTGAAAATCGCGCAGTTAACAGCCTGACGCCTGAAAAAAAACGTCAGCAGCGACGTTTACACAGTAAGGCCCTTTTCCTTCAGAGACTGGAAAATGACGGCGGGGTTTACACCTCAGCTAAAGCTGCAGAAATGGTGGGCAAGAGTAAACCCACAGTTAAAACCTGGAAAGATACCGATCAGTTACTTGCTCTTGATATTGACGGTGAGTTTTACTACCCGGTGTTTCAGTTTACTGATGAGGAAGGGATCTCGGACAAAGGCGTGCTCCGGGGTGTGGCCGAACTGCTGACTATGCTGAGCAGCTTCAGTGACCGAATGAAGTATTCTTTCTTTATGGAACAGAGAAATACTGTCCTGGATGGGCTGAACCCTGCAGGGCGTTCGTTTACCGTCGCCGAGGTTCTGAAAGGCAATCCGGATGAAAAAGTGATGAATGAATTACGCCGGCTGGCTCGCAACTATGGCACACAGAACGCCGTTTAATGAAAGGGGGTGCTTGCCCCCCCTTTATCAATTATTCCTCAACAGGAATTCCCAGGTCATAAACAAGAATATCTGCCGCTTCCTTACCCTGATACTCAAACTGACTGAGACTTGTCTGGCTCCGGGTTATGGCCATCCCGGTTCCGGCCGGATCGTCATGCCATAGCACAAGGCATGGGTCACTGGTGACATTTGACGGAAACTCCATTCCATCAAACCCTGCTGAATGAACTTTTTCAGCCAGTTGATGAGTCACTGCACGTGTTGAAGTTGTTACATCATTCAACCTTAAATCACTGCATTTAATCAGCTTACTGACCTGAAGGACCCGAATATCTTTCTCAATGACTACTGTACCCATTATGTAATTATCGAGATCTGATTCCCTGAGCCCTGTTTTATGCTGAAAAACTTCCTTCATTGCCGTGTCGGGAGTTTTGGCCACGTACATAGAGCCATTCTCACCATCATTAAGACTGTAACGGCAATCCTCGCCATTACGATTGAAAAAGACACTGCTTCCGCCGTGACTACCGAGCTGAAGCCGGAACACCTCAGTTCCTGATGGCACAGTCATTCCGCACCGCTGGAGCTGTTCGTCCTGTAACTTCCCGATTTTATCGAGAGATGCCACGTCCTGTTCATTCATGCCTGCATTTAGAGAAGTTTCAACAGTCTGATTAACTTCGTCGTTTGGGTTTACCCCTGATTTTGAACTCATATTTTCCACCACCTTTCATATAAGGATTAACATAAGCCATAGGCTTAATCTCCATCGTTTTGATGTTTTGTCCCCCGGACAGAATGCCCGGCTGGACGATGTATCTGTCGCTGTGCTGACAGACCCTCAAAGCATAAACGATTGAGAATGTTAAACAACGGCTTGTAATGCACAGAGGGGCAGAAAAATTACGGTATAGGGGGACTACCATTCATAAAAGAAGACGTGCGGATCCGCTTAAGACAATTTTCGGATCTGCACGGCGGGAAACGCGCAAAGGATATGATAATCAAGCCAAGTACATAAAATCATACTGAATGTGATATTTTTCATTAATTATAAAATCATATCTGATATGATGTTTTCTAAATGTGATGTAAATTATACGAAGTATGATTTTTGATTAAACCGGACATGTTCAGACGGAGTGTGCAGGATGTATGAAGATATGTTGTTTTCGCTCAGCTATGAGCAGATGACGCAGATGGCAGAAGAGGAAATAAAGCAATGCGATTTTCGCAGGGATGGCACCCATTATGTCTGGGAAGTGAACAAGGCTCATGACATCCTCCGCTTCTGGTATCTCCTGGCGCTGCGTGGACACACTGGCCTGGCCACAACACGGGTCGAAGCAGACTATAAACGGCTTAAAACGCTCATTTCCCAGAGGAATGAGGGACAATGATGCGGGAAAAATCCCGACGTCCGTCGCCGCTGCAGCGCCGGGTGCTGATTGTGCTGGCCGCCCTTGATGCGAAACGGCCGGGCCCGGTGGCGACGCGGGATATTGAGCGGGTGCTGGAGCAGGGCGGGGACGCCCCGGTGTACGGGCCGAACCTGCGCGCCTCCTGCCGGCGCATGGAAGCCGCGGGCTGGCTGCGCACCCTGCGCGCCCCGAACCTGCAGCTGGCCGTCGAGCTGACGGAGGCCGGTCGCTGCACTGCAGAACCGCTCTTCCAGGAAGCACGCGAGGCTGAAACGGCACGAAAACGACTGACAGACGTCCGGCGTCTGCCGTTACGCCAGACGGCTGCCGGTGACGCGGTGGAGCTGCAGCTGGATGACGGCCATTACACGATCAGGGAAGCGGCCTACGTGATCCGTCTGGACGGTACCACCTGCCTGCAGCTGACGGATGCCGGCGGCATACGCCGGATAAAAGAGGGCGATCCCCTGCAGGTGGCCAGCTGGTATCAGGCCTGTTTTGATGCAGGCCTGCCGGTCACCGTCCAGGTGAATGAGAGCCGGGACTGATCGCCACCACACAAGGAATATGAGCATAAAATGAAAGTCACTGAACCCGGGCTGAATAAGCTGATCGATAACCTGAACACCCTGATTTGCGAGGACAGCCTGCTCACGCGCCAGGAGCGTGAAACGCTGGTACTGGCCGTCGCCGCTATCGGCGCCATGAAAGCGCGCGTCGGCTTGAAAAAAGGCGATGCGCCGACCGTTGCCAGACGGGAAAAAAGGGAGAAAAAAGACCGCCAGCCTGATCCGCGTTTTCCGCGAGCCGGTCATCCCTGGCAGGAAGACGAAAAAACCTTACTGAGTGATGCGCTCGATTCGGTACCGGACGAAGAGATTGGCAGGCATCTGTTCTGGCTTTCCGAGAAACTGGGCAGAACGCCTTTCAGTGTTGCTTTCCAGATCGCGGCAATCAGGGAGCTGCAGGACGGCTGGGAGGAGCAGTTCAGGGAGATTTCTGATAAAATTCGCTTGTCCGGCCTGAGCATCAGTGATTATCTGAAGCAGAACGGCACGGGCCATAACGCCTGAAGAAATTTGCGTTACAGAAAAATTATATAACTGAGGGGCAGTGATGAAAACAGCGATATGGGTGGTGGTGTATTTAACGATGTGTTTTCTGCTTTTCACCGGATGGATGTTCGCCTTTGCGCAGTATGCGCCCTATAACGGGCAGGAACACGCGTTTTCTCTGACGTATCTGCTTAATTTATTTTTTCTTCATGTTGTGATGGTACCTTACTACGAGTTTTTTCAGACTGAAACATACAGCAATGTATTAATGAGTCTGGCAGATGAATCCGGTCAGATGATACGTTTTCATCACGTGGTACCTGTTCTCCGGATATATAGTCTGTCCGCACTCTTAACTTTTGTGGGTTACATCATATATGCAAAATGGTTCACTCATAACTGGCTGAAAGGAAAGCTTCTTCCAAAATGAAACTACCGGGACACCTAAGGATATAAAAAACCAATGACGAAACAGGAATGGATTTTACGACTACGGCGCTGTACATCGAAGGAAACCCTGGAAAGGATTATAGAAAAAAATAAATATTCTCTGTCAGATGATGAGCTTGAGCATTTCAATGCCGCGGTTGATCACCGGCTGGCGGAGATGACGATGGGAAAGTTGTATGACCGGGTACCGTCAGGTGTCTGGAAATTTGTGAAATAGAACAGGAGACCTTATGAGTTACGGCTGGCTCTTCGAAAGTCCGGATGATGACATTTCGGGTGATAATCATATCAATCTGGAACACCTCCCTCCTGAGCTAAAACAGGTTGCTATCCAGATAGGGGTCGCCTCAGAAAACGGAATCTATGGTCACTCCCGTTTTTGCAACACCGATTTTGACGACAAGTTGGCTTGCTTGAATCTATCCGGCGTCTGAATGGGATTTTATTCCCGCGCCTTGATGAGTTCCGCGCCTGATGAACCTCCAGAAAATATACGGCTTCAATGAGCCTTTCCGTTTTACAGGTTCCTCAACAGGCCGGTGGGCCGTTAGTATCATCAATATCAGTATTCGCAAAACCAGATCAGTAATTCTTTAAACCGGTGTATTTCTGCCGTTATGCTACATAAGTTTGCTGTCGTGCCGTTAGGGCCCAGGCTATTCTGGCCAGCTTGTTTGCCAGAGCACAAGTGACGACAAAGTTGCTTTTCCGGCACAGTAAATCCCTGACCCAATCGGCCAATTTGCCAGACTGGTGTTCCAGTTTTTGTATGAATACCCTGGCACATTGAACCAACAAAGTTCGGATCTTTTTATTACCTCGCTTACTAATTCCCAGCAATGTCGTCCTACCTCCCGTGCTGTACTGCCGAGGTACAAGCCCTGTTGCCGCCGCAAAGTCACGGCTGCTGGCGTACTGCTTCCCGTCGCCAATCTCAGTTGAAATAGTACTCGCTGTCAGTGTTCCGACGCAGGGAATGCTCAGCAAGCGCTGTCCAACCTCATCTTCGTCCAACTTTCGTTTCAACTGGGATTCCAAATCTTTAATCTGCTCAACAAGATAGTGATAATGCTGTTGTAATTTCAGCAATAACTGGCTGAGGTAAAGAGGCAAACTATTATCCTCAAGAATGGTACTCAGTCGGCTAATAACGGCAGCTCCTCGGGGAACGCTAATGCCAAATTCCAGCAGAAAAGCATGCATTTGATTGGTTGTTTTTACCTTATCCTGAACCAGGGATTCACGGACACGATGCAGAGCCCGCATTGCCTGCTGAGATTCCGTTCTGGGCTGCACAAAACGCATAGACGGACGCGATGCTGCTTCACAAATAGCTTCGGCGTCGACAAAGTCGTTTTTATTGCTTTTAACGAACGGGCGGACAAATTGTGGTGATATCAGCTTTGGGGAATGCCCCAACTCTTCCAACTTGCGTGCCATAAAGTGAGAACCGCCACAGGCTTCCATTGCGATGGTTGTAGCGGGGCATGTCGCCAAAAATTCGATCAACTTTGGCCGGGTAAATTTTTTACGGTAAACAGCCTTCCCGCGACGATCCTGGCAATGAATATGGAAAGAGTTTTTACCCAGATCGATACCAATGAGCGCAATGTTTTCCATGATAGTTCTCCGAATGAAAGCCTGTCCTCAGCATAATACCGGGAAGGAGGGAGTGACCATCTCATTAAATAAAGCACGCTAAGCCGGTTGCAGCGGCCGTAGCGGCCTGAACTTGCCCGCGCCGATCTTGGCGCTGCTGCGCCAGAGGTAATCGCCGGTCAGGTTGATGTGCTCCCAGCCGAGCGGCGACAGGTACTGCAACAGGCCGTCATCGACGGCTTGACCGTGGCCACGCAAGGCGTTCGCGGCCCGCTCCAGATAGACCGTGTTCCATAGCACGATGGCCGCCGTCACCAGGTTGAGGCCGCTGGCCCGGTAGCGCTGCTGCTCGAAGCTGCGGTCGCGGATTTCCCCCAGGCGGTTGAAGAACACGGCGCGGGCCAGCGCGTTGCGCGCCTCGCCTTTGTTCAGCCCGGCATGCACGCGGCGGCGCAGCTCGACGCTTTGCAGCCAGTCCAGGATGAACAGTGTGCGCTCGATGCGTCCCAGCTCACGCAGGGCGACGGCCAGGCCGTTCTGGCGCGGGTAGCTGCCAAGCTTCCTGAGCATCAGCGAGGCCGTCGCCGTGCCCTGCTTGATCGAGGTGGCCATCCGCAGGATTTCATCCCAATGGGCGCGGACGTGCTTGATGTTGAGCGTGCCGCCGATCATCGGTTTCAACGCCTCGTAGGTGGCATCGCCCTTCGGGATGTAGAGCTTGGTGTCGCCCAGGTCACGAATGCGCGGGGCGAAGCGGAAGCCCAGCAGGTGCATCAACGCGAAGACGTGGTCCGTGAACCCTGCCGTGTCGGTGTAGTGCTCCTCGATCCGCAGGTCGGATTCGTGATACAGCAGGCCGTCGAGCACGTAGGTCGAGTCGCGCACGCCGACGTTCACGACCTTGGTGTGGAACGGCGCGTACTGGTCGGAGATATGGGTGTAGAACGTCCGCCCTGGGCTGCTGCCGTATTTCGGATTGATGTGGCCGGTGCTCTCGGCCTTGCTGCCGGTGCGGAAGTTCTGGCCGTCCGACGATGACGTGGTGCCGTCGCCCCAATGCTCGGCGAAGGGATGTCGGAACTGCGCGTTGACCAGCTCGGCCAGTGCCGCCCCGTAGGTTTCGTCGCGGATGTGCCAGGCTTGCAGCCAGGCCAGCTTGGCGTAGGTCGTGCCGGGGCACGATTCCGCCATCTTGGTCAGGCCCAGGTTGATCGCGTCGGCGAGGATCGTGGTCAGCAACAGGTTTTTGTCCTTGGCCAGGTCGCCTGACTTCAGGTGGGCGAAGTGCCGGGTGAAGCCCGTCCATTCGTCTACCTCCAGCAGCAATTCGGTGATCTTGACGTGCGGTAGGATCATCGCCGTCTGGTCGATCAGGGCCTGTGCGGTATCGGGCACCGCCGCATCGAGCGGCGTGATCTTCAGGCCCGACTCCGTGATGATGGCGTCCGGCAGCTCGTTGGCCAGCGCCATGCGGTTGACGGTGGCGAGCTGCGTTTCCAGCAGCGTCAGCCGGTCATGCAGGTACTGGTCGCAATCGGTGGCCACGGCCAGCGGCAATTCGCTGGCCTGCTTGAGGCTGGCGAATTTCGCGGGCGGCACCAGGTAGTCCTCGAAGTCCTTGAACTGGCGCGAGCCTTGCACCCAGATGTCGCCGGAGCGCAGCGCGTTCTTCAGCTCCGACAGCGCGCACAGTTCGTAGTAGCGCCGGTCGATGCCGGTGTCGGTCATCACCAGCTTCTGCCAGCGCGGCTTGATGAACTCGGTCGGCGCGTCGGTGGGCACCTTGCGGGCGTTGTCGCTGTTCATGCTGCGCAGCACCTCGATGGCGTCGAGTACGTCCTTGGCGGCGGGCGCGGCCCGCAACTTGAGCACGTCGAGAAATTCCGGCGCGTAGCGGCGCAGCGTGGCGTAGCTCTCGCCGATGCGGTGCAGGAAATCGAAGTCCTCGGGTTGCGCGAGCCGCTGCGCTTCGGTGACGCTCTCGGCGAAAGCATCCCAGGACATGACGGCCTCGATGGCGGCGAACGGATCGCGGCCCGCTTGCTTGGCCTCGATCAGCGCCTGGCCGATGCGCCCGAACAGCCGCACCTTGGCATTGATCGCCTTGCCGGATGCCTGGAACTGCTGCTGATGCTTGTTCTTGGCGGCATTGAACAGCTTGCCCAGGATGCGGTCATGCAGGTCGATGATTTCGTCGGTGACGGTGGCCATGCCCTCGATGGCGAGCGCCACCAGGGTCGCGTAACGCCGCTGCGGCTCGAACTTCGCCAGGTCGGCGGGCGTCATCTGGCCGCCCTCGCGGGCGATCTTGAGCAGCCGGTTCTGGTGAACCAGCCGCTCGATGCCGGAGGGCAGGTCGAGCGCCTGCCACGCCTTGAGGCGTTCGATGTGTTCCAGCATGTGCCGCGAGTTCGGTTTGACCGGGGATTGCCGCAGCCAGGCCAGCCACGTCGTCTTGCCGTTGTCGCGGCGCTTGAGCAGATCGTCGAGGCGACGGCGATGCACGTCCGTCAGCGGCTCAGCCAAGGCGTCGTAGAGACGCCGGTTGGCGCGGGTAATCGCTTCGGCGCTCGCCCGCTCGACGGCGTTGAGGGCGGGCACAATGACCGACTGCCGCCGCAGGTGCTCGATCAAGGCTCTGGCCAGCACGATGCCCTTGTCGGTTTGCATGGCCAGCTCGGTCAGCAACTGGACAGCCTGCCGGTAGTGGCCAATCGTGAACGGCTGGAAGCCGAACACCGTTTGCAGCTCGACCAGGTGCTCGCGTCGGGTCTGCTCACGCTGCCCGTACTCGTCCCAGCTTTCGATGCCGACCTTGAGCTGGTTGGCGACCAGTCTCAGCAATGGCGGGAACGGTGGCTCATCAGCGCCAAGGATGACGCCGGGAAAGCGCAGGTAGCAGAGCTGCACCGCGAAGCCCAGCCGATTGGCCGGGCCGCGCCGCTGCCGGATGATGGAGAGGTCGCTTTCGCTGAACGTGTAGTGACGGATCAACTCATCCTTGGTGTCCGGCAACGCCAGCAGGCTTTCGCGCTCGGCGGCGGAGAGGATCGAACGGCGGGGCATGCGGTTTCCTTCTTCTTGAAATTCTATTCTTGATTGCATATCATCTCAACGAGTTTCGATAAGAAAGGATGCGCATGCGACCGTCTGTTGTGCTTGACATGAAGCGAAGCGCAGTGCGTGAAGCGGTAGGCCGCTTTCGCGCCGCGAACCCGCGCGTCTTCGGCTCGGTGCTGCATGGCACCGACCGGGATGGCAGCGACCTCGACCTGTTGGTCGATGCGCTGCCCGGTGCCACGTTGTTGGACTTGGGCGATTTGGAAGAAGAACTGAAATCGCTGCTCGGCGTTGACGTCGATCTGCTGACTCCCGGCGACCTGCCGCCGAAGTTCCGGGCCAAGGTGCTCGCGGAGGCGCAACCGATATGAGCGAGAACCGCCTGCCCGATTACCTCGACCACATTCAGCAGGCCGCAACCGATGCGCGCAGCTTCGTGGAAGGGATGGCCAAGGACGACTTCTTGGCCGACAAGCGCACCCAGCAGGCCGTCATCATGAGCCTGATCGTCATCGGCGAGGCGGCCACAAAGGTGATGGATGGCTACGTCGAGTTCACCCAGGCGCATGCCGACGTGCCGTGGCGCAGCATGCGCAATATGCGTAATCGCATGGCTCACGGCTATTTCGACATCAACCTCGATGTGGTGTGGGAGACGGTACAGGAATGGCTGCCGGCGTTGCTCCAGCAATTGCCCGCCGTGCGTCAGGATGCCGACGATGAAGACCGTAACGACAACTGTGAAAGAGGGATCTCCGATGACTGTTGAATCGAGAATATTTTCTGTAGCCGAGTATGTTCAGCCGTCCGAAGGCGAGCCTATTCGTTCCGTTGTGCTTGAAACCCGAGACTCAATTATCGTGGTTTGGCATGTCCATCCCGGGCAGGAAATTGCGGCTCACATTCATCCTCACGGCCAAGACACGTGGACTGTTTTGTCGGGAATGGCTGATTACTTTCAGGGCAATGGGATTGTTCGTGCCCTCAGGGAAGGTGAGATAGCCGTGGCAAGACCGGGCCAAGTGCACGGGGCGCGAAATACAGGTACCGAGCCATTTGTGTTAGTCTCGGTTGTGGCATCAGCCAATGCCGGTTTCGTATTGGCTGAGCGATAGAGCCCAATCTCTGGAGTTGGTCCAATGAGCGGTCGGGGAGATAGGTAACAGACATGCAGCGGACACGGCTGCTAAACCAGGTCGCAAACCTCCTTGCGTCGCAGCGTGCCGCAAGCGACGCGATCAATCGAATGGGGTCGGCATGAGACTGAACACCATCCAGTTCCCGACCGCGTAGCCGCCTGTCCTGCCGATCAGGTCTTGACCATCGACGCCTGGGATCAGTCCTGAATGTTCTTGGAGACCACTACGTTATGAGCCGCAGCCGCCGCAAAACACCCATCGTCGGGCACACGACCTGCGGCAGCGAGCGCGAGGACAAGAAGCTCTGGCATCAGCGCTGGCGCACCCGTGAGCGCACGGCGCTGACCAGCGCGTCGCCCGAAGCCCTGAGCGCCCATCTGCCCCTGCTGGAAAACCAGGCCAGCAGCGTCTGGTCGATGGGCAAGGATGGCCGCTCCTACTGGCCCGTCAAGCGCCAGGCCGCCACGGCGGATCGCATCGCCAATCACAAGGGACGCAACCCGCAAGAACGCGCCTCCCTGAAAAAGCGCCTGCTTACACTGTGATTCCTTCAAAATATCTCAACGAAATTTCCCGACACCTGTTTAAGCTATCTTGCTGATATTTCTGTTTTTCGATTTTTGCCGGCGCGATGCCGGCGACGTTGGCCAGCTGCCCCGGGCGCGATACTGAGATCAGTTTCTTTGAACAAAAAAACCGCCTTTTGGCGGTCAGTATTCAGTAGCGGGGTTAGAGGGCCAGTCGTGTAAAAAACCACGTTAGCCGACTATTTATTTGAATAACATAATATTTTAACTGATATGCCAGCGTTCATCCTGACTTATCTGAACAGGGCTCCGCCTGTAAAATGTGAAAGATAGAAAGGTAATTATTTATAATAAAATTAAATAATTTCAATTTTCTCTTCAGAATATACACTGACAGTGTGAAAAAACCCCCGTTATCACGGGGATTTTCCTGTAGATAATACGTTACCTGACTTGCTTAGAAGGCGCAAAGCGCAGTATCAAAATACCGGCCAGAGCGGCCAGTATGGACCCTGCCAGAACCCCCACCTTGACCTCATCAACGAGCAGAGGGCTGCCTGTAAAGGCCAGATTGCCGATAAACAGGCTCATGGTAAAACCAATCCCACACAGTACCGAGACACCATAAACCTGTAACCAGGTACTTTTCTCTGGTCGTTTCGCCAGGCCCAGGCTGACGGCCAGTAGCGACAGGCCAAAGATACCTGCCTGTTTACCCAAAAACAGGCCCAGCGCCACGCCTACCGGAACCGGCGACAACAGGTCATTCATCGTCATGCCCGACAACGCGACGCCCGCATTGGCGAAGCCAAACAGCGGCAGTATCATAAACGTGACCCAGGGGTTGATGGCATGCTCAAGCCTGTCCAGAGGCACTTCATCAGCCGCATTCCTGGTTCGCAGCGGGATAAAGAACGCCAGCAGGATACCCGCGACGGTGGCATGCACGCCTGACTGAAGCATGAAAAACCACAGTACTCCCCCCGTCAGCAGATAGGGCAGCAGGCGCGTCACGCCGGCACGGTTCAGGCTAAACAGCAGAGCAACCATTGCCGCTGCACCACCCAGCATCAGAAGCGAAATGTTGCTGGTATAGAAGAGCGCGATGATAGCCACCGCCCCCATGTCATCCAGAATAGCCAGCGCCGACAGGAAAATTTTTAGCGAGACTGGCACACGACTGCCCAGTAAGGCGAGTACACCGAGCGCAAAAGCAATATCCGTGGCCGCCGGGATGGCCCAGCCGGAAAGGGTTTCGTCATGACCGGCATTAAACCCCACGTAAATCAGGGCAGGTACGGCCAGACCACCCAGTGCGGCAAAGCCCGGCAACGCACGCTGGCTCCAGGTGGCTAACTGGCCGGTGACAAGCTCACGCTTGATTTCCAGCCCGACCATCATAAAGAATACGGCCATCAGGGCATCGTTTATCCAGTGCTCAACGGACAGGCCTGCTGTTTTGTATTTCAGGAGTGTTTCATAACCTTCCCTGAGGGGCGAATTGGCCACGATGATAGCGGCTGCCGAAGCAATAATAAGCACAATACCGCCCGCTACAGGTGAACTGAAAAAATTAGAAACGGGCTTGATAACTTTTCTGGTTAATCCGATTGGGTTTTCTGTCACTTAATCTCCCCCTGAGATGTTGACTTACGAATTGTGAATCAGGCAACCCAGAGACTGTGCACTCCAAAAATGCAATGCACAGCCTGATTGACTGATGTAAGAAATTTAGATAATTAAATTAATAAGTTAAATTCGGTCGGTCTGTGGTTACATTTTATCATGCACCGTCAGGTAAATGGCCGCCTTCAGGTAAATTATCGTAAAGCGAAGCCTTGGCGGGGCTAGGGTGCGTTTCCATTCTGAGAAATTTGCTCAGTCTGTTTCCAGAACATGGCTGAAATTTACTATCCGCCGCGTGTCAGTAAATAGTATCTGTCAGTAAGAGCTGGCAACGTAAACTGACACGGGTAGTGATGGAAAATGATTACACAGGACACCGTTTGCAGACAGATGCTGCTCTGAGCCGCATTATCCTGAAAAGCCTGAACAGCAGCTGATGGATAATTATCCGTCCATGCCGGTGACGAATGGCTGTCAGAAAAGACATACCACAGGTCAAAATGGCGCATTTCGTTAACACTGAGGCCAGAAGTTTTGGGCTGGATATATTTATTGCTTGCCGGATGCTGTGAGATCTTTTACGCGGCGGCCATTCCGCGGACCGACGGGTTCACCCGGTTATGGCCGGGGTCGGTTCCGGCTGAGGGCGAAATGACACCCTAAGCGTTAGCTCTGTGTCGTTGCACGATGTCAGCGACGGTATTCTTGCTGATACCGAGCTCGCGTGCGATCCAGCGATAGCTGCGTCCCTCGGCCCTCATCGCAACCACCTTAGGCAAAAGTCGGTCTGATTTTGGTCGCACTCCGGCCTGACGACCAAGCCTCTTACCACGTGCCTTCGCAACAGCAAGGCCTGACTTGACCCGCTCGCTGATGAGATCCCGCTCAAACTCCGCAATGCCGGAAAGAAACGTCGCCAGCATTCGTCCATACGGCGACGAAAGATCGAACGCCATTCCATTCATGGCTATCACGGAAACCTTCCAGTTCTCCAGTTCACGTAGCGTATTGAGCAGATCGAGCGTCGAGCGCCCCCACCGGGAAAGCTCAGTGACCAGGATTGCATCAATTTGTCTGGACTGGGCAAGCGCCAGGACTTTCTTTCGCTCGGCCCGGTCGAGTTTAGTTCCTGAACCTGTTTCCTTAAATATTCCCACCACGTCGTAGCCGGCACGGCCGGCGAAGGCTCGCAGATCAAATTCCTGGCGTTCACAAGACTGATCCGCTGTTGAAACCCGGCAGTAAATGGCGGCACGATGTCCCAATTGAACCCTCCTGGATTTTTGTATCGGAACGCCCTGATTTATATGGGCTGGCTGTTGTCCAAAACAGACTATACTTCAAAAGGGACGAATTTGTATGTCACGACGCCATATTTTCACCGAACGGCAGCGAGCAGCGCTGTTCGATCTGCCCACGGACGAACTGTCGCTACTGAAGTTCTACACGCTGGGCGATGATGACCTGGAAAACATTAGGCAGCGCCGCAGACCGGAAAACAGGATTGGCTTTGCCCTGCAACTTTGTGCCTTACGATATCCGGGCCGTGCACTGGCTCCTGGTGAGATGATCCCGCGTGAAGTCCTTTCCTTCGTCGGTGCTCAGCTTGGAGTTCCGGCTGATGCGCTTCTCACTTATGCCACACGGCGCCAAACCCGTCAGCAGCACATGGACACGCTGCGCGAAATTTACGGCTACAAGACCTTCACGGGCCGTGGTGCCCGTGATCTGCGGGAGTGGACTTTCGGCCAGGCCGAAGATGCCAGATCAAACGAGGATCTTGCTCATCGTTTTATTGTGCGGTGTCGGGAAACTTCCACCATTCTGCCCGCAGTATCGACAATCGAGCGCTTGTGCGCGGATGCTCTGGTCGCCGCTGAGCGGCGGATTGAAACGCGGATTGCGGAAAATTTAACAGCGGATGTTCGCGATCACCTGGACAAACTTCTGAGTGAAATGCTCGCCGGCAATATCAGTCGTTTCATCTGGCTTCGCAACTTCGAGGTTGGTAACAACTCGGCTGCTGCTAACCGTTTGCTCGACAGGCTCGAATTTCTGCGTACCCTGAATATCAATCATAGTGCTTTGGCCAGCATACCTGCCCATCGCATTGCCCGGCTGCGTCGGCAGGGTGAACGCTACTTCACCGACGGTTTGCGTGACATCACTTCGGACCGCCGCTGGGCGATCCTTGCCGTCTGTGTTGTGGAGTGGGAAGCGGCGATTGCTGATGCCATAGTCGAAACCCATGACAGGATCGTAGGAAAAACCTGGCGGGAAGCGAAGCGCCAGCATGACGAAACAATTTCCGGCTCTAAAGCCACACTCACGGATACGATCCGTACCTTCACCGCGCTGGGAGCTTCGTTGCTTGAGGCCCGCAGTGACGGAACCCCGCTGGAGATGGCTGTCGCCAGTTCGGTTGCATGGGACCGGCTCGCTCAACTGGTAGCGACAGGGACTCAACTCAGCAACACGCTAGCCGATGAGCCTCTTGCATATGTCGGGCAGGGATACCATCGCTTTCGTCGTTATGCGCCCCGCATGTTGCGCTGTCTGAAGCTCGAAGCCGCGCCGGTCGCCGGACCATTGGTAGCAGCAGCTTTGTCGATCGGAGAGATGAAAGGTGTTGCATCGCCAGAAAGGCGTTTCCTGCGGCCCAGCTCCAAATGGAACCGTCATTTACGAGCTCAGGAAAAAGGAGATACCCGTCTTTGGGAAGTGGCGGTACTCTTTCACCTCCGGGATGCTTTTCGTTCCGGAGATGTCTGGCTCGCTCATTCGCGCCGCTATGGTGACCTCAAGCAGGTACTGGTGCCGATGATCGCGGCGCAGGAAAATGCAAAACTGGCCGTGCCTTCCAACCCACAGGATTGGCTGGCAGACAGAAAGGCGCGACTCACGATCGCTCTTAAGCGGCTGGCCCGGGCTGCCCGTAACGGCACTATTCCGCACGGTAGCATAGAAGATGGAACGTTGCGGATCGACAGGTTGACAGCAGACGTGCCGGATGGTGCCGAGGCACTCATACTGGATCTGTATCGCCGAATGCCGTCCGTTCGGATTACCGACATGCTGCTTGAAGTTGATGCAGCCCTTGGTTTCACAGATGCGTTTACCCATCTGAGAACCGGGGCTCCATGTCGCGACCGGATCGGTCTGCTCAACGTCCTGCTCGCTGAAGGGCTCAATCTGGGCCTGCGTAAGATGGCGGAAGCTACAAACACGCATGATTACTGGCAGCTCTCACGCCTTGCCCGCTGGCATGTTGAAAGCGAAGCCATGAACCAGGCATTGGCAATTGTGGTGGCCGCGCAGGGTAAACTGCCGATGTCACGCGTCTGGGGGATGGGCACGTCAGCATCGAGCGATGGTCAGTTTTTCCCGACAGCGCGGCATGGCGAAGTCATGAACATGGTCAATGCCAAATATGGTTCTGTTCCCGGCCTCAAAGCGTATACTCACGTAAGCGACCAGTTCGCGCCATTCGCTTGTCAGTCGATCCCGGCGACCGTGAGCGAGGCACCGTATATTCTCGATGGACTACTGATGAACGAGGTCGGTCGCCATGTTCGCGAACAGTATGCCGATACAGCAGGATTCACCGACCATTTGTTCGGAGCCAGTAGCCTGCTCGGCTACAATCTCGTTCTGCGAATCAGGGATCTGCCATCGAAGCGGTTGTACGTATTTAATCCCGATACGACCCCCAGGGAGTTACGCAAGTTGGTAGGTGGAAAAGCCCGGGAGGATCTTATCGTTGCGAACTGGCCTGATATTTTCCGTTGTGCCGCGACGATGACCGCTGGCAAAATCAGGCCCAGCCAACTCCTGCGCAAGCTCGCTTCTTACCCACGACAAAACAACCTTGCAGTTGCGCTTCGTGAAGTTGGTCGTATTGAACGGACCCTTTTCATTATTGAGTGGATCCTGGATACGGACATGCAGCGGCGTGCTCAGATCGGTCTTAACAAGGGAGAGGCCCACCATGCGCTCAAAAATGCGCTCCGTATCGGGAGGCAGGGGGAAATTCGCGATCGCACGACAGAGGGGCAGCACTACCGAATCGCTGGGCTCAATTTATTGACTGCGGTGATCATTTACTGGAATACCGTCCATCTTGGTCATGCCGTCACGGAGCGGCGGAACGAAGGGTTGGATGTTCCCCCTGAATTTCTTCCCCACATATCCCCATTGGGCTGGGCGCACATTCTACTGACTGGCGAATATCTTTGGCCCAAGGAACCGAAAGCTTAGGGTGTCATTTCGCCCTCAGCCGGAACCGACCCCTACCGCAGCGGGGCTGTGCTTATTGAATCGGCCCGGGAAATGTTCTGCCAATTGCGGATGTAACGCGAATGACGACCCGTCCTGCAGCAGTACCTGCTCAAAGCCTGCCAGTCCGTGGGCGTCCGGTAGACACTCCTTGAGGCGTAAGGCGATGGCTCGTTCAACCAGTGCGCGCATGAACAAGGGAAAACCCTGCTTGCGTAACTGGTTGTGAAAGGGTTTATACGCTATTTGGTCAGTATCATGGAGCTGCAACGCATTGAAATGGCGATGCAAACCAGCAATACCATCCACCTTGTCGCAACCAAGCCCTGAGAGCAGAGCCGGGAGTAGTCTCGCAGGCTGGATATCCCGGAGTCGCTGACAAAAACCGGTAAATTTACCGATCCGGTTGAGTTCAGAAGAGCTATGAAGTTGCTTGAGGTACTGGGTTGCATTTATAATAGTCATGGCTTCGGGCGTGTCGGTTTTTTTTTGCGATTAAATCAGATCACAAACGAAGCCTTTTTTCTATCTATTTCAATTGGTTGTAGCTAAAGATCCTGTACATGACAGGTCACTGCAGCGGCCAAACTGTTGCCACATCTCAGTTCAGGAGGAAACGCAATGACTCAGGAAAGGATCCAGACCCGCTACCCACTCGGCGGCCCCTTCGCCACCCAGGCTGAGCTGGAGCAGGCCATCACCCAGGCCATAACGACCCACAGACAAGATTTCTTCCCTCTGCTGGAACGGCTGGTGGACGTGGGGGACACCCGGGTCAACCTCAGTCAGGAGAACCCGCTGCGGGTGCTCAGCATCGAACTCGCTGACGGCCGTGAAGGAGTGGCCCATATCAACTACGAGTCCAACTTCGCCGAGAGCTGCCTGATTATCAACGAATACGACCAGCACCAGACCAGCCTGGCCTTTCGCCTCGACGGGGATGCACTTATCTTCGACGTCGAACTGCCGATCGCGTGGAATTTCAATAACTGAAGATTCAGCGGTGTAATGCCGCCTGGTTGCTACACCCGGTCAGCCAGCTCCCCTCACCCTAACCCTCTCCCAAAGGGAGAGGGGATCAGCCCGTGCCAACCTCCAGCCGTGGTAGTCACTCCATACTCTGCTGTTATTTCAGGCGCCTGTAATCTTCCCCATATGGCTGTCATCTGAATAGCAATATCCAGCATATAGCCACCATAACCCTCACTCATGTACAGGATCTTTAGCGGCAACCAATTGAAATAGATATAAAAAAGGCTTCGTTTGTGATCTGATTTTATCGCCAAACAAAATCAACACGCGCGAAGCCTATGACTATTATCAACGCTAATTACTATCTGGAGCAACTCTTGGCTCCCGCCGCACTCGAGCGCATTGCTCGGCTCTGCAAGTTTTGTCTGCGTCAGCGTGCCATTACCCCAGCCATGCTCGTACCTGCACTGCTGCGGGCCATGGGAGGCGACCAGGTCAATGACATTGCCGGTTTACACCGCCATTTCAATGCCTTGCAACTGGTAAACACCCATCAGGTTTCTTACAAACCGTTTCACAATCAGCTGCGCAAAGAGAGCTTTGCCCTGTTTATGAAAGCCCTGGTCGAGCGGGCCATCGCCTTGCGTATCGACCATCAACTCAAAGCAGCCTCCCTCGGCGCGTTCAAGCAGGTGTTACTGCACGATGGCACCTCCTTTGCGGTGCATCGGCGCCTTGCTGCTGATTTTCCCGGCCGGTTCAAGACCATCAGTCCGGCAGCTATCGAGTGCCATATGACCATGTCACTGTCGGAGCAGAGCCCGTTGTGCATGAGTGTGTCTGCCGATACCGCAGGGGAACGGCAATTTCTGCCTGAAGCCCACACGCTGACCAACTGCCTGCTGCTGGCTGACGCAGGTTACATTGACAGGGCTTGGTTTGAGCAGGTGAACGACGCTGGCGGATTTTATCTGGTGCGCGGCACGAAAAGCCTGAACCCCAAGATAATCCAAGCCTGGCGCGGTGATGGACGGGAAGTACCCAAGCTGGCGGGACTATCTCTGAGAGAGGCCGGACGGCGACGCTGTCGGGCCGAGGTACTGGATATGGTGGTGAAGTCCGGCCAGGTCGAGTACCGGTTGATCCGGCGCTGGTTTGCTGAGGAAAAGCGGTTCTGTCTGTGGATGACGAACCTACCGCGAGCAGCATGGTCAGCAGAGCAGGTGATGAGCCTGTATCGCTGCCGTTGGCAGGTGGAGTTGTTATTTAAAGAGTGGAAATCGCACAACCGGCTCAAGGGGTTTGTGACGGGCGAGAAAGCGATTGCCGAGGGGTTGGTGTGGACGAGCCTGCTGTCGCTGGTGATGAAGAGACGGGTCGCGCAGAGTGTGATGAGTGGGGCGCTATCGATGCTGAAAGCGTCGAAGAACAGTGCGACGTGGTGGCTACCGCTATTGGAAGCAGTGGCCCATAGGGCGCTGACAGAAATAAGGGAAAGATTGGAATGGGCTGCCGATTATTTGGCCAAGAACGCCTGCCGAACCAAGCAGAGAAAGTCGATACAGAACAGGACCTTGGAAGGCGTTTTAAATGGACTCGCCGCTTAAGGTCCTGTACATGATGATACTTTATTACTCGGTTGAAGCTCGATTCGGACTTCGTAGTAGCAATTAGTATGAATCTTTAATTTTGGTCATGTTTCATATAAAACGGTATGAGCAGGGGTGCTTGATTGTTCAGTATGAAACGTTATTCCTCTCCTACAGCTGGCGACCGGCCTGCTCTTCCACAACTTCACTCACTGATGCCGAGTTATCCAATGCCGCGACTCAAGGCAATGGTAAGGCTCAATATGAGTTGGCCAAACGTCTGGCCAGCCAACCTGATTACCCCAATGCCATGCACTGGATGCAGCAAGCGGCAGAGCAGTCGGGCCCTTTGGCTGCCGATGAGCAGGTCCGTGCCAATGCTGCCTGGCATTATTACGCATTATTGGTCGTTTTTTTTGCAACAACCTTACCGGTAGTATTGTCCATGCGGTACTGCGAGATTGTTCCATCCAAAATGTGGTGAATAACTTCAAGGATGGTTGTCAATGGAGTATGGAACCACTCTCTCGGGGCATAGCTGGTGCCATCAACCCCCTTCAAGGTGATATCGAGGCGCTGCTTGGCGAGAAAACCGTGCACCAAGGTCTCCAATTTGTGGGTGTTCATGTTGAAACACTGGAATGTCGTGATGATCCTAACCGGGGCTTGCAGGAACGTCTTGTCTTTCTCGGCGTGCTTTATCCGGTCTTCGACGGTACCCTCGGTGAAACCTATCTTGTAGAGATTTTGCATGAAGGGCATCAATATAGGGTCCGTGCTCTTTGTCGCGAGCACATAGACAAAGCCGCTTGGAATGGGCGCGTAATTTGGCAAGAGGAGTTTGTCACCTAGCATGACCTTACGGCCCTCCTTGTCACGAATAAGCCCCTGGGTTAGTGACTGGTAGAGCATATGCAGCTCAGTGCCATTATCAAAAACCAGGTGAAGTCGTGCGTTATACCTCTCGTACTGTTCCAATCGTTCCCCAGCACTATGCACATAACCCATCACCCCATTCAGGATGAAGAAATCCCCAACCTGAAAACCATGCTCGTTTCGATAGCGCACGAGGGAGAACTCTTGGCCTTGCAGGCCCGTTTTCACGGTCTCAAACAGCGGCGCAAAACGAGCGAAATCTGGACAGGGCTGGCGCTGGGCTATCTCGTCAGGTAACGCCTTTTTTTCCCTAGGCACATGCTGCATGCTGAATATATCGGGAGCATCAAAATCCAATAACCCGAGGTCATCATCGGCAAAAATATCGTCCAGCGAGGTCACCAGCTCCGACGTATCAACGGTGGGTGCATTAACAGTCTCAAGAGCTACTCCCCTGGCAGGATATTGCTCATGCTCCTCGGCAACCATCCCCACTACTTCTATGCCTACCAGCAGACCATGGATATCCTGACCTGAAAGGGCACTGCATTGCTTTTGATCCGTGCGTATCGCCTGCAAGCGCCTTGCAAGACGCTTCTCGGGCATATCGGCACAGGTCGAGTTTTGGGGGGCTCTACCGTGTTGTTCAAAAAACGCCACGATATCCCCAAACTGGTTGCTCACAAGGTCAACTGGCGCACTTTTCGGTTTTAGGGGCTCTACATTGAGCAGACCCAATGCATCGTCTGTCGGTACATTGGTTGAACGGACCAGCGGCTACTTGATGCTGGTGAAGATGCGCGACGCGACGGCCACGTCGGCGATGGAGGGCTTCAGTGCAGCGCTTAATCGGATGCCGTTGGCGGTGCGCAAGAGCATGACTTACGACCAGGGCCGGGAGATGGCCAAGCACGCCGAGATCACGCAAAACACTGGTGTAGCCATTTACTTCTGCGACCCGCATAGCCCTTGGCAGCGAGGCAGTAACGAGAACATCAACGGCTTGATTCGCCAGTTCCTGCCCAAGGGCACAGATCTGTCGGTACACAGCCAGGAGCAGCTGGATGAGATCGCTTACCTGATGAACATTCGCCCGCGCAAACGCTTCAACTGGAAGTGCCCGATTGAAGTCATGACAGAGGTGGTAGGAATGCATCATGCTGCGCCTGCTTCAATTCAATAACCGTGTTGCACTCAGCCCCTGCAACCGCCTATCATAAAACACTGACACTGTATTATATAATCGTGCTTTTGTGTTATTTTTTTAATATTTACTGATTACGTACTTGCTTAACCACTCAGTTGCGCTAGAACTAATAGACGCGAAATTTAAATCTCTAATTTTCCAACACTTAGTAAAACCTCGTTTGCCATCCCACTACCATTGTAGGAGCAAATCAGGAGACATAAAAAATTAGCGGTAGCGTGCCTGGCCCTCTAGATAAGTATTGGAGACTGTAATGAAGTTTGAAAAGTCACAGACAGCAATCGACCACCTGACTCCCGAGCAACACCGAATTACCCAGGAGGCGGGCACCGAAAGGCCCTTCACGGGCGAGTACAACGACAACAAGGAGCCTGGCATCTACGTCGACATAGTGTCGGGAGAGCCACTGTTCGCTTCGACGGACAAGTTCGATTCGGGTACTGGCTGGCCCAGCTTCACCAAGCCGATCGTTTCGGCAAACGTGAACGAGGTGCGGGACAGCGCACACGGCATGGTCCGGACGGAGGTCAGGTCAGTACACGCAGACAGTCATCTCGGCCATGTGTTCCCCGATGGTCCTTCCGACCGCGGCGGTCTGCGGTACTGCATCAACTCAGCGTCCCTTCGCTTCATCCCGCGCGACGAGATGGAGTCCGAGGGATACGGTGAATATCTCGATCAAGTAGAGGAGGCTTAACATGCATCAGCGCGCTGTTCTCGCAGGAGGATGTTTCTGGGGCATGCAGGATCTGATCCGCAAGCGGCCCGGCATCATCTCGACCCGTGTGGGTTACACGGGCGGCGATATTCCGAACGCCACGTATCGTAATCACGGCACGCATGCCGAGGGGATCGAGATTGTCTTCGACCCGACAGTGACGAGCTACCGGAACATCCTGGAATTCTTCTTCCAGATCCACGATCCGACGACGCTGAACCGCCAGGGCAATGATCGTGGGCTCTCCTACCGGTCGGGCATCTATTATGTCGACGAGGAGCAGAAGCGCGTCGCCGAGGATACGATCGCCGATGTGGATGCCTCGGGGCTGTGGGATGGCAAAGTGGTGACCGAGGTCCAGCCGGTCGGCGAGTTCTGGGAGGCCGAGCCCGATCACCAGGATTATCTGGAGAAGCGCCCGGGCGGCTACACCTGCCACTTCGTCCGTCCCGGCTGGGTGCTTCCGAAGCGCCAAAAGGTTGACGACGTACAGCCAGCGGCCGGGACCGCGGCGGAATAGGCTTCACTGCCGTTGCCACTGCGCCGATCCGGTCCGCAATCTTCGTGACCGCGTCGTTCAGCGACGCGGTCATCGAACCCTACTTCAGAGTGACGGCTCGTTCCAGTCAGTCGCCATCGCAACACCAGGATCGCAGATTTATGCCAGACCTCTCGTCCTTTCCGATCACGCAGCGCTGGCCGGCATCTCATCCCGATCGCCTGCAACTCTACGCAGCCCCTACGCCCAATGGCGTCAAGGTCTCGATCATGCTTGAGGAGACTGGCCTGGCGTACGAGCCCCACCTGATCGACATCTCGAACAACGAGTCGAAGGATCCGGCGTTCGTGTCGCTGAACCCGAACGGACGCATACCGGCGATCATCGATCCGGCTGGCCCTGACGGTAGACCCATCGCCTTATGGGAATCCGGTGCGATCCTCCTCTATCTGGCCGACAAGACGGGTCAGTTCATCTCCACCGAACCAGGCCAGCGTTACGAGACCCTAGCGTGGGTGTTCTTTCAGATGTCGGCCATCGGGCCGATGTTCGGTCAGCTCGGCTTCTTCCTGCGATTTGGCGGCAAGGACTATGAGGACAAGCGGCCGCAACAGCGCTTTATCGACGAATCCACGCGTCTGCTGGGGATTCTGGATCGCCGGCTGGAAGGCCGCGACTGGATCGTCGACGACTATTCGATCGCGGACATCGCGACGCTCGGCTGGGTGAATGCGCTGGTGGAATTCTACGCTGCGGGTGACATCCTTGGCCTCAGCAGCTTTTCGAACGTCCGCGCATGGCTTGGACGCGGGCTGGCTCGACCGGCCGTCCAGCGTGGCCTCCACATTCCCGCGAGGCCAGCATGAGCATCATCGCCGCCTATTATTACAACGAAGGCAAGCGAGTTCGCGAAATCGCGCTCGATGAGCACGTCAAGTTGGGCGAGAGTCGCTCGGGCTTCTGCTGGATCGCGCTTAGCGAACCCACCCCCGAGGAACTACTCGCGATCCAAAGGACATATAATCTTCATCCGTTGGCGATCGACAACGCGATGCACCCGCTGTGCCCGCCCAAGCTCGAGGTCTACAACGATGAGTTGTACGTCGTCGCGCAGACCGCCGAGCTGGTCGGCGACCGGATCAGCTACGGCAAGATGGCGATCTTCACCGGTCACAATCACCTTATCACCGTGCGGCACGGCAATGCCGGAGCGCTGGGCAAACTTCGGGAGCAACTCGAGGCATCGCCGACGCAGTTCGGCAAGGGTGTCGACTATGTGCTGCACGCGATCTTGCATCGCGTGGTCGACCAGTATCTGCCCATCTTCGAAATGATCGAGGACGACGTCCTGGCGATGGAGCGACGGTCGCTGCACGATTTCCTCGGGCCAGAAGAGGTGGCGCGAATCTTCGAACTAAGGTCCGAACTCACGCGGTTCCAGCGCACGCTCGGGGCTATGGCCGAGCTGGTGCGAAAGCTCGTTCGCGGCCACTTTCCCTGCATCAGCGCCGAAATGACACCATATTTCCACGACGTCGCGGACCATGTCCACCGCGTGCAGTCCATGGTCGACGGCCTCCTGCTTGTCCTGTCCACGGTCTTTGAGGCCAGCAGCCTTCTTGAAGCGCAAAGGACGGGGGTGATCACCCGCCAGCTGGCGGCTTGGGCGGCAATACTGGCAGTCCCGACGGCGATCGCTGGAATATACGGCATGAACTTTAAGCACATGCCGGAGCTGGACACGGCCTACGGATACTTTGTCGTGCTCGGAGTGATAGCGATATCGTGCGTTTTCCTATTTGTGCGCTTCAAGAAGGCTAAGTGGCTGTGAATACTGCCCATCGTTTTCTTCGCCGTCATCTGACGGTTACAGCGGGCCTTATACGGAAGCTTGTCCAATCCAACTCAAGATGAAGGTGCGTCCATGACATAGCAGCTGACCGACGCTCTACAAGCAGTTCAGTCCTTCATCGCCAAGGGCTAAGACCGCGAATAGCGCGTCAAGGACAGCAATCTCGTCGATCTCGAGCCAGGATCAACCATCGGTCCGTGCGGCATCTGCGTCGACGCGGCGTTTCGCCTCGGAAGCGGTGATGATGGCGATAACGCCTCCACCCTCTACGCGATCACCGATCCGGCGACCGAGCATAAGGGCCTGTTGATCGACGTGTTCGATGAAATCTGCTACCGCGACCCAGTTCAAGAGTCGGGACCTCAATGTAGAAGAAGTTGACTAACGAGCATTCGCGTCATCCGATCAAGCAAGCTGGAGACATTTATGAAAGCCATTGGTTACAAGGTTCCGGGACCCATCGCCGCGGATGCCGCGCTGGTCGACATCAATCTGCCTCGGCCTGTCGCTGCAGGATACGATATCCTGGTTGAGGTGAAGGCCGTCTCGGTCAACCCGGTCGACTACAAGGTCCGCAACAGCACGCCGCCGGCAGATGGCGATTGGAAGGTGCTGGGATGGGATGCCGCCGGGATTGTGCGCGAGGTCGGCCCCGACGTCACGCAGTTCGAGTTAGGCGACGAGGTCTATTATGCCGGATCGATCACACGGCCCGGTACCAATGCGGAGTTCCATCTCGTCGACGCCCGGATTGTCGGTCACAAACCTGCGTCGCTCTCCTGGGCGGAAGCGGCGGCGCTGCCGCTGACGACGTTGACGGCCTGGGAGGCGATGTTCGACCGCCTGGACGTGGCGAAGCCCGTACCCGGTGCGGCGGAGGCGATCCTCATCATCGGTGGCGCGGGCGGGGTTGGGTCGATCGCCGTCCAGATCGCGCGACAGCGCACGGACCTCACCGTCATCGCCACAGCCTCTCGACCGGAAACCCAAGAGTGGGTAAGAGGGCTTGGAGCTCACCACGTCATCGACCATTCTCGTCCGCTCGCGCCACAGATCGCCGAACTCGGCATCGGTGCTCCCGCTTTCGTCTTTTCGACCACACATACCGAGCAACATGTCGCCGACATCGCCGAACTGATCGCCCCACAAGGACGGTTCGGACTGATCGACGATCCCAAGGCATTCGATATCATGGTTTTCAAGCGCAAGGCGGTGTCGATCCACCACGAGCTGATGTTCACGCGGTCGATCTACGGCACGCCCGACATGAATGAGCAGGGCGAGATTCTGGATGCGATGGCAGCGCTGGTTGACGACGGCAAAATCCGCACGACGCTGACCCGGCGACTGTCGCCGATCAATGCCGCCAATCTGAAGACGGTGCATGCACTGATCGAAAGTGGCGCGGCTAAAGGCAAGATCGTCCTCGAAGGCTTCTAACGACCGCGATCGCCAAACATCTTGTCCAACCTCAAAAAGCCGAACGGGTTATGCCCCAGCGATGAGAATCCCATGACCAAATCTATTGCCACCGCCTCGATCAACCGCGAAACCGCAGTCGCCCTCATCGACGCGGCGCTCGCTGCGGCCCGTGCCATCGGCATCCCGGCTGCCGTCGCCGTCGTCGACGCCACCGGTAACCTGCGCGCGTTCGAGCGCACCGACGATGCGCCGTTCCTTACCGTCGATGTTGCCATCGACAAGGCCTGGAGTTCCGCCTCGTTTGGGTTCCCGACCCATGTCTGGAACGACTATGTGACCAACGATCCAAAAGTGGCGCCGCTAGCCTATCGCCCTCGGATGGTCGCTGTCGGCGGCGGTTATCCGATTCTGGAGGATGGGAAGTTGATCGGCGGCATAGGCATCTCCGGAGGCAACTATCAGCAGGATCAGGATGCGTGCGTCGAGGCACTCATGAAAATCGGGTTCCAGTTGCCAGCCTGACGACTGTGAGGCCATCACCGGTGGTAATGGCCAACAGATCCAACCTTTGAGAGGCCTAATGATGGAAGCGTTCGTCGTCTTTACGCGGGAAGAAACCAGCGACCCACATGCACTCGCAACCTATTCTGCAGGCGTCGGACCATCGTTCGATGGTCACGACGTTACCTTTCTCGCCGCTTATGGCGCGATCCAGCATTTGGAGGGGCCGCCCATCGAAGGGGCCGTAATCTTGCGTTTCCCGACGATGCAGGCCGCTCGCGACTGGTATGACAGTCCCGCCTACCAAACCATCGCTGCTCAACGCTTTGCCGGTTCCCGTTACCGCGCCTTTATCATTGAAGGGCGGCGGTGACATACCGACAGAAGCACTTCGGCGCTGACCACGAGGTATCGGCGTGTGAACTCGCATCTTGGGAATCTGTGGGGGGGACCAAGACAGCGGCGCTAGGGGCTCATATCGTCGATCGGATCAGAGAGTTGCTCGGCGAGAATGGGTTATCTATTGCCGAGCTGACGGAGCGGAGCCGCCCTCTCCCAACGGATTGATTCAATCGTTGACGCTCCTCCTATCCGGATCCGGGTTTTCGCACGCTGATCAACAGAGTTACAGCGCGCAACGCCTGTAGTGGGCATCAGGGGATGGGTGGCAATCAGGATGATTGCCCACCTTCCAACGATTAACCTTGCTCAAGTTGCTTCACTAGTCGCTCCGCGTCGAGATGGAAGTCCGAGAAAACAATGCTACCGCCAGCGTCGATAACCGTAAACCACGGAGTTCCTCGTGTGCGGTAGTCTTCCATGAAGGTTGGAAACGGCGAGCCGGTCGGTTGCTCGTCGTGACCGAAAACGATAGGAAGCTCATACTTGAGCTGGTTCACGCGCAACTTCTCGAAGGTATTCTCATGCGTTCCTTCGAAGACGGTCTGGATCACTGCGAACCCCACGTCTTTTGAGCTCAACGCTGCATGCAACTTTTGTAGCGTCGGAAACCCATGCAAATGGCAACCTTGGCACCAATGCTGGAAGGCAAACAAGATTTTCGGGCCGGGCCCGATATCTGACAGTTTGAACGGCGCGATACTTTCCCCATCTTTGCCAATCCATTTTTGCACCCGCAGCTCAGGCGCTTGTCGTTCGATCTCGTTCATCTGATCCTCCAACCCCGATACAGAAGCTTAGTGGATGATCGCGCGTCGCGACGGTGCGCGAACGTCCGACCTTATTTTCCCTATTTCCTGAAGCCAGAATAGATCAGATCGACATTTCGTCCTTAATATACTCAAGCTGCCGGCGAGCGCGAACTGGGCAACCATGCGCTGGTGAGCCTTGAGCTTTGCACGCTGCCCATCCGTTTGAGAGCGAACCTGCAACTTCCGCTCCGCATACCGCAGATCAGCGTACGCAGCCTTGGGGTTATCTACCCTATAGCCATTGGGTATTGGGAATCATGCTGGCCTGACGCTATGTTCGATACGCGATTTTTTACGATGATAGAGCATCTGTATCTGATTTTTAGTCGATTGGCTTATTCGGCGGATGTGCGGGCAAATGCTTTACGCAGAGTACTGAAATGAAGGCCGGCTTCGGTCTGCCGTATCGAGCAAGAGGGGTCACTATGGTCACCAGAGGTTTCACCGGTCGCGGTTCAGGCGACCAGTCCGATCGGATTCCGCCAGGTCAGCATCTGGTGGAGGATTTCCCTGTTCTGTCGGCCGGCCCTACGCCGAGGGTAGAGCCCTCCGACTGGAAATTCACAGTCAAAATTGGTCCGAAGCCCGTCAAAACGTGGAATTGGGGCGAATTCAACACTCTACCAAAGACCCAGGTGACAAAGGATATTCACTGCGTCACCTCTTGGTCCAAACTGGATACCGTTTGGGAGGGTGTACTCATTGAAGACATCCTTGCAGATGCAGAGCTTGATCGGCCTACCGATTTCGTCTTGGCGCACTGCTACGATAATTATTCGACAAACGTCCCTCTGACGGATCTGCTTTCCGGGAAAGCGATGGTCGCCCTCAGTTATGCGGGCAAGCCACTTTCCCGCGATCATGGGGGGCCGGCGCGTCTTCTAGTGCCGCACCTTTACTTCTGGAAATCCGCCAAATGGGTGAATGCGCTGCAATTCACGACGCGTGACGAGGCCGGCTTTTGGGAGCTGCACGGCTATCACATCTACGGCGATCCGTGGCGCGAACAACGATACACCCATGACTGAAAACGAAGCGCAAGTCCGTTCGTGGCAATCATGCGTGATCGACGACATCATCCAGCAAACACCGAGTATCAAGAGCTTCTTCCTTCGGTTGAGCAAGCCGTTCGCGCACACCGCAGGTCAGCACGTCGATATCCGGCTGACCGCGCCCGACGGCTACAGTGCAATGCGCAGCTACTCGATCGCGTCATCGGCAGTTTCGACCCCGATCGTCGAGATAGCTATCGAGCGCATGCCGGATGCCGAAGTTTCGCCGTTTTTTCACGACATCGCGGCGATTGGTGACGAAATCGAAGTTCGCGGTCCGCTCGGTGGCCATTTCCTTTGGCCTGAGCCTGCCATAGATCCGGTTCTGTTGATCGGGGGAGGCTCCGGCCTCGTGCCGTTGATGGCAATGATCCGGCAGCGCCGCGCATTGGCCCAAGCCGTTCCGACAGCGTTGCTCCTGTCCGCACGAACCGCCGAGGACGTTCTCTTCTCAGAAGAACTTCATTGCATCGAAATCAGCGATCCGGCGTTCGTCCTGGCGCTCGCGATTACGCGCGAGAAACCGGTTCGCGCATCGGACTTTGCGCGACGGATCGACGGCATGATGGTCCAAGAAATTCTAACCAGGCTTCAGGGAAAGCCGACGCAAGTGTTCGTCTGCGGGTCTAACGGATTCGTCAACATCGCAACCGATAGCGCGCTGCTGGCGGGCTTGGACGCCTCCATCATCAAGACGGAGCGCTACGGGGGCTAGCGGCGCGAGCTATCTCACGTCGCGCCGATCGTAGACGTGCGCCCTGGGAAGCTTTGGCGATCAACGTGAACCGTTTTGCCGAACACAGTCTTCGTACCCCCCGGCCTCTAGAACGCCTTCGCTCGCGATACCTGGCTCGACATCAAGCTCAATTTGAAAGTTCCTGCACTATCCGTCGTCCTGATATGCTCGACCAGCATGATGGGCGATTCGAGCGGGACCGCTTCCGTCCCAATCGAGGCTCGGTTACCTTAGAGCATCGGCTCGGCGCTACAGGAGGCGCGTGCGGCCTCTGCCTGGCGGTGAAAGCACTTTGGGCCATGTCGCCTGGATAGCGGCCAATCGTCAGCATCTGCTCCGATGTCGGCCAAGGTGCAGTCGCCATCTTTGAACGCCGCGAATTGGAGATCAACGCCATGACAGCGATCCGCGTGCAACTGCCGGAGATGCAATATGACAACTGATGTATTGCTGTACACCACGAATTGGTGCCCGTTCTGCCGCCGAGCGAAGGCGCTCCTCAAGGAAAAGGGCGTGCGATGGAAGGAGCTCGATATTGAGGCGGATCCGGCTCACCGGCAGGCCATGGCGGAAGCGTCGGGGCGAAGCTCCGTGCCGCAGATCTTCATCAATGGCACCCTTATCGGTGGCTCCGATGAGCTATTCGCGCTCGATGTCAGAGGCGAGCTCGACAAACTTCTCGGGCGCAACCCGCCTGCCACCTGAGGAGGTGCGGCTTGGGGCAGCCAGCCCGCGAGCCTTCGCCGGTTGATGAATACAAAAGGAGAGTCCGTTGGTCTCAGCCATCTGGAAAGACACTACTATCGCCACAAGCGACGAAACAGTCATCGTCGAGGGAAATCACTACTTCCCACCGTCAGGAGTCGACCTGAGCCTGCTTGAGATGAGCCCGCACACATCTGTCTGTCCGATCAAAGGCGCCGCGCGCTTCTTTCATGTTCGCGCGGGTGACGCGCTCAACGTGAACGCCGCTTGGACCTATCCCGCCCCCACTCCGGATGCCGAGGGTATCCGGGATTACATCGCTTTCTGGAAAGGCGTGGACGTTGCCTAGCAGACTGGACGGACGACTTCGCTGATAGCCATGCGGGCGCCGACATCTCAATTATCCTGCCCACCCCGGGCCTCGTCGGCTGCAGGAATCTGCCCGGCACCTTAGCGCGACCCGGCACTGGCGGTCTCGCACCCGCCGCGCCTCTGTTCTATCAATAAGGATGGATGACATGGAGCATTCCGAGTTCGATGCCGCTTTCGCGAAGCTTGCGGAGGGATACAGAGAAGGGACTTATGAAGGCCGGCGTTTCAGCTTGATCGTCCGGCGATCTGGGGACGGACGTCGCAACAGTCTGTTCGCCAGGGAGTTGGACGGGACTGACATTGTCAGCTTCAACCTCTTCCGCGTTACATCAGATAGGACATTGTTGAAGCCGTGCGAAATGTCCGCCGAAAAGGTCGTAGCGTTCGTGCTGGAGTTCCGACCGGACACCTGACGGGCAGAAGAAGATCCCGGCCAACCGGCGCGCCTGCGACGGCCGGCTATCTAAGGCTGCGCAAGCCTATAGCCGCAGCTCATTGCACTTCGTCTGGCGAGGAATTCAACATCGATACGTCGCCATCCGCGGGGATATCGGTACAGGCGCCCGTGTAAGCCAGATTGAGAAATCCTAAGCGATGACTAACACCAATGACGCCACCCTTCCGACACATTCTATTCTTGAGGAATGCACAGCGATGGCTGTCGTCAACGCTCTGAAGATTATTCTGAAGAACAGCTACGCGATCTACCTTAAGACAAAAAATGCCACTCGGGCGCATCCCGCCCCTACTTCAGGGACTTTCACTTGCTTCTCGCTCTGTCACTCACAGCATCGGCACGCCCATGACGCATGGTATCCAGGCCTCATAATTTTCCCATATAACCTTCTTGTCTTTTGCGCACCCAGAAAGACTCGAGGCTTTAACTGGACAGATGAGCCCTCGAGGGTAGTGTTCACCTGATTGGCTTTCTCATATCTGATGTTGATTCGCACAGTGTGCCAACCAGGTGATAGTTTCAAAAAACCTGCGCTTCAGAGCGAATTAGACGATCTTCGATAAGAGCGATCCGCCTCAAAATCCAAAACATCTAACATTGTCCTAGAGCCATATTTGTACCTAGTACTATGGCGCTCCCATTAACACATTTGATGATGCACAGAAAACTTAGCTCATGATAGCTTTCAGCTAACAGCTATTCGGAAGCCCGAAAGGATTCAACCGTTTAAGCGTGAACCGTCGATTATAAATACTTTCGTAAGTTAGCTTTAAAGGACGCTTTTAGTCCTTGTAAATACGCATTACGACTCCACAGCTACCAAATCCATACGGCGCCAGCAACCATTAAAACACCCGACACTACTAAAACAATAGTAGAGGCGCGATTGCTGCCTTTCAAAGTATGACCAACACCCACATCCATAACTAGGTGTCGAATTCCGGCTACGAGATGATAAATAAATGAAGAGTATACCAACCAGAAACTAACTTTGCCGAAAGGTGAAGAAAAAATCTCCTTGACTTCATTAAAACCCTTTTCTGACTCCAACGATTTGCTCAGCATATACAGTATCAGTCCCAGAAAAATAAAGAGCATAATTCCTGAAATCCGGTGCAGAATCGATGTAAGCGCCGTGAGAGGAAGCTGAATGGTTCGAATATCAAGATTAACCGGCCGCTTTTTATTCATTTTGACTCCAGTCAACAATTCTAGTGGGGGATTTCAGTTTTCGATCTCATTCATCATAGCAGCTGTAACTAAGGCTGGCGGCGACAATAATGGAGATATTCGGGGCTTACGTTGCATTTTGAGGTCGCAAGTGCATGTGCGTAAATTGAAGCAAATTGCAAGGTTATGCCCAATAGGTAGCTAGCTTATTAATTTAACAAAAGTGACGTGTGTCGTTCTGCAGGGCATGCTGTTCCCCAACCCTGGAAAACCTATCCTCTTTAACACGTCAAAGTCGATTGATAGGCTTGCTGCAACAGCTATCTGCCCGGTTGAAGTCGAAGATCGATGTATCTGTAGGGTTTGGAAATAAATGCGGGCGCCCACCGCACTCACGGCTCAGTTACCATTCTTTGTGCATCGCGGCCGCGCGGCTAGTTGGTAGCTGTTCTAAGCCTAGTCAGTGCCGCCCTTCGCCCCAAGCCCCATAGTCAGATTTGAGAAATGACAGTAGGCGATGCCGCAACGCGCTTCATCGACCTATGTAAAACGACTCCTTTATCGAAATAGTGCACTCATCGCTCTCCACGGCGATCCCTTCATCGCGAATTGCACCGCCCAAGACGATCTGCACTGAAATCAATACTTTCTGATGCCTCTTGATTAGAGATGCCAGCTATAATCATCTCATCGCCAACGCATACGGCGTTCGGCAGCCAACACACTCTCACTCACTACTGGAAGCTCAGACATGAAAACCATAGGCATTGAAAACTCGAAGTCCAGCGTACAGGCCCACTTAACGCTTGGAACCAAAACTATGGGGCTAGGTATCTATGGCGCGTACTTGGCTCTCGCTATTATTTACTTCTGGTTCGGCGGCATGAAATTTACCCACTACGAGGCCGAGGGCCTGGTTCCACTGGTGAGCAACAGCCCGCTTTTGGGATGGGTGTATAGCATTTTTTCGGTCGACATGTTCTCCAGCCTGCTCGGCATACTAGAGATTTCGATCGGCACTCTGATCGCAGGCCGCATGCTGTCGCCCAAACTATCCGTGGTAGGAGGCGCTCTGTCTGCAGGCCTGTTCTTCACAACCCTTAGCTTTATGTTTTCCACTCCGGGCGTCATTGAGCCTAGTTTAGGGTTTCCGGCGATTTCCGTTGCGCCAGGTCAGTTTCTGCTTAAAGACTTAGGGTTGCTTGCTGTTTCGATATTTGTGGCAGGCCATTCGCTGGTTGAACTGGAAAAACGTAAAATTAATGCATAATTTTTTCAATGGCTTAAGGCAGTAATGCCTTAGGCCTTTTTGCCATCATTTTCCCCCGCCAGATCTTTCAACCAGTCACGAGGGCTCAACCCCGTCTTGCGTCTAAATGCGCGAGACAGCGCCGAAGGACTTTCGTAGCCGACTTGAGCTGCAATCAGCGTAATCGAGCGCCCTTCTCGCATCAGCTTCTGAGCCAGGCTAACTCGCCAACTCAACAAATAATCAGCAGGCGTCTGTCCGATGACACTCTTGAAATGCACGGCATACGCAGCGCGTGACATATTTGACTCACTGGCCAGCTCTGCTATTGACCAGGCATGTTCCGGGGAGTTGTGCATCTGTAAAAGCGATCGGGCAAGCCGCATGTCGGCCAATCCAGCCATCATTCCGGTGCGCAACTGGTGATGATCGAGCAGGTAACGGAGCAACAGAATGATTAGGAGCTCAAATAAGCGCTCAAGCGCGGCTTCCCTTCCACAATGCACATTTGCCGCCTCGGCAAACATCCACTCCAACGTGTCTGCCAGCATGGGCAGATCATCGAGTGCGAGCACCAAACAGTCCGGTAATGAAGCCGACAAAGGATTATCAATTCCGCCCTCAAACTCCATGGAAGCACACAACAACTTTGCGCCATCGGACTCACCCGCAAACAATTGATGCTTGGCGGGGCGTGGCATAAAAATCAAGCTAGGGCGAGTGAGCTGCAAATCCTTGCGATCGGGACCAAGCAACGTCACGCTGCCGGCCTGAAGCAGATGGATATAACCTCGCCGCTCGGCGCCATCGTAAGATGCAGAGCCGCATAGGTCGCCGTCATAGAACAGATTGGCCCGCACGCCGAACCGCGAGAGCAAATTAGACAAACGATCCATTGGCCGATCCTTGACGAGTCAGAACGCACAGACCATACCATCTGCGTTGTCGTTCAGTGCCTGTAGCGAACATGCCGGCGTAAATCAGCCAACGGATAAAGTGATCACTGAGCAGCTCAGCCTCCCTTTCCAGTTCGGCTGTTAAAAAAACAACACCGTTGTTTGAAAGCACCAGCAAATCAAGTGCTCACTCTTCTATTTTACGGGGTTGTACGCCGGAATCCCAGAAATTTCCGTCAGCCCAGCTCCAGTCCCGCCACGAGCGCATCCAGGTCGATGAACTTGCCGTCAGTCTGGAAGGTGTAATGCCCGTTCAGCAGGATGTGCCGCCAGGCCGCTGGCGACATCTGCGTGATCAACGCCAGCGCCTTGGCATTGCCAGCTGCCTCGTACTTCGTCAGCAGCAGGGACAGGATCGCCGAGTTGTAGAAGATGATCGCGTTGCCGATCAGCCTGGCGCACTGGTTGCTGATCTCGATTTCGATGTCGGTGCGGCCGGTCAATTCCTTCTTCCCACCGACTTGGGCGATGGTCGAGCGTAGCTGGTGATAGGACTCAATGCGGTTCTGCGAGCGGTGAACATTACGCTCCAGTTGCGGGTCGCGCAGGTAGCGCAGTGTGTAGATACTGCGGATGAGCTTGTCGAACTCGAAGATTGCGCGCCGCGTCGGGTTCGGCGCCGTATAGGTGCACAGCTTGCGGATCAGCGTGCCCTGCGTCATTTCCTTCAGGCCCAGTGTGGCGACGATTCGGTCGATGTTCGCCTTCTCACCGACGATGAGTTGCCGGTCGATCTGGCCAGCCGGCCGGATCAGGCATTTCTCGTACAATGCCAGATCATCGGCGCAATACAGCTCCTGCAACTGGTCGTCGAGGTCGGTGAAGCGCGGCTCGAAACGAAGTCCGAACCAGTGCAGGATGGCGAAGTTGGCCTTGTTGATGCTGTGCATGTCGCCGGTGATCGCGCTCGGCACGATGTCCGACGTGTTGCGGTACCAGATGTCGAACACGTGGTGAGCCTCGTACTCGTGTGCGCCTATCAGGTAGCCGTTCAACGGCACGTGATTGCACAGCAGCGTGTAGGCGACGACGCCCTTGCCGCGGCCGAAATATTTGCGCGAGTAGCGCGCCTTCACAGTTGGTCGCTCGACGCCGAATTTCTGGCACTGTTGCAAAGTTAGCGATGAGGCAGCCTTTTGTCTTATTCAAAGGCCTTACATTTCAAAAACTCTGCTTACCAGGCGCATTTCGCCCAGGGGATCACCATAATAAAATGCTGAGGCCTGGCCTTTGCGTAGTGCACGCATCACCTCAATACCTTTGATGGTGGCGTAAGCCGTCTTCATGGATTTAAATCCCAGCGTGGCGCCGATTATCCGTTTCAGTTTGCCATGATCGCATTCAATCACGTTGTTCCGGTACTTAATCTGTCGGTGTTCAACGTCAGACGGGCACCGGCCTTCGCGTTTGAGCAGAGCAAGCGCGCGACCATAGGCGGGCGCTTTATCCGTGTTGATGAATCGCGGGATCTGCCACTTCTTCACGTTGTTGAGGATTTTACCCAGAAACCGGTATGCAGCTTTGCTGTTACGACGGGAGGAGAGATAAAAATCGACAGTGCGGCCCCGGCTGTCGACGGCCCGGTACAGATACGCCCAGCGGCCATTGACCTTCACGTAGGTTTCATCCATGTGCCACGGGCAAAGATCGGAAGGGTTACGCCAGTACCAGCGCAGCCGTTTTTCCATTTCAGGCGCATAACGCTGAACCCAGCGGTAAATCGTGGAGTGATCGACATTCACTCCGCGTTCAGCCAGCATCTCCTGCAGCTCACGGTAACTGATGCCGTATTTGCAGTACCAGCGTACGGCCCACAGAATGATGTCACGCTGAAAATGCCGGCCTTTGAATGGGTTCATGTGCAGCTCCATCAGCAAAAGGGGATGATAAGTTTATCACCACCGACTATTTGCAACAGTGCCACAGAAAATTACCTGAACTGCGTCAACTCGGAGTCTGGCCGCGTGCGCGTGGAAGCAAAGCGGGCGAGCGAAGAATACGGGCGAGTGCTGCGGCGCTATCCGCTGAAACCCGGCGAGACGGTCGAGCGTCCGCAACGCGGGGAAGTCGTCAGCAGCTCCGGGGTTCTCCCCCCACTGGACCCAGGCGAATACTAAGCGCGGCGGTGTGTAATAGACGGAGCGCGAGGCGACTACTGGTCAGGGTTTGCGCAAGGCGGGTGTGTAATAGACGGGAGGGGATCGATCCGGCGATCCAGCCTGTGGATAGTCCGTCTATTACCCACCCGGTTCCGTCGTTTACCCACCCAACCCCGTCTATTACCCACCGGAAACCGTCTATTACCCACCGAGGGGTTCTATAAGCAACTGATAATGAAGGTAAATTTTGCCTTCTGATTCCCTAAAACTCTTTAAAACAAAAAAAACATATATAAAACGTGTAGCCCTGGGGAAAACAGCCCGTGGAATTATGGACAATCCGGCAAGCCGGATACCTGCCTAACCGCTTCGCGGTTCCCCATTGACAGGCCAGGGACAACCGCGAGCGGTTGCCCCCACCCTGCCAACAGGTCGGCAGTTGCCCACAATACCACCGGCTCAAGCAACAGGATTTTTTTATATTTTTGTTTTTAAAAGAAAAAAGCGGCCGTGCTCTAGTGGCATGGCCGCGTTACGTGGTCCTATCAGGGGCTTGTGGCTCTTGCGCCTCCTCGGATCGACACAAGTGCCGATCACTGCGGCGGGGCGCTCCTGGCTCAAGCTGAAAAGCGATCAGTATCCGCACCAGTGGCGACGGCGTTCCCTCCACGCATTCGGGCCGGGCCTCCACTCAACGGCTAACCCCTCGGCCATGAGGGTTTGCCCCACGTCCCGCCCGTCGATCAGCAGGTGAACAAGGCGGCGGTCGTACTTGTCGGCTTGGCCGGAATCGACAACCTCGATGCGCTGAGCGTTGGCAACCAGTTCGCGGAGGCGTGCGGTTGCCTCGCGGCCCTTCGTCAGCTCGGCGTCGCACCTGGGCTTGTAGGTTTCCGGGGTGTCAATCGACAGCAGGCGCAAGCGTTGACCGTTGTATCGTAACCGTCCGGTGATTCCACCTTGAGCCAAATCGCCTGCCGACCAAAAGGCTCGAAGCTTACCACCCGGTCGATTCCGGTCAGATCCAGAAACGCCTCGTCGATGGAGTAGACATCCACTCTCGATGCCAGAGCTTCCAGGGTCGTCATCACCCGCCGGCTTATATCGCCATTTGTGTGGAATAGAGAATCAATTGGAACGGGGGCTTTGCTCGCCCCCCCTTGAACTTCTCATACCCAACCTGTTTGGCTATAGCTACTGAGGAGATCGCGGTGGCCCACCAAATCTTCCGGTCATCCTGTTCAATTACACCGCTAGCCGTACCCAGGAGGTGCCGCAGCGCCTCCTGGAGGCAGAAAGGCGTCGAGCGTATAGGTTGCTGGGCATGCGCGGCGCAAGTTCATCAGAAAACTCAATCCAAGGGCAAGATCGGCCGAGCGGAGATGGCACTGACTCTTATCAACAAGCTCTACGGCATCGAGCGCGACATGGAAGAGGCGGGCGATGCCCAGCGATACCAGACGCGCCAGTCGCAAAGCCAGGCTTTCCTGGAGCAACTGAAAGCTAGGCTGGACAAAACCCCTCCCCAGGTCACGTCGTCAAAGTGCCTTGGGCAAGCAATCAATTGCCTTGCGAGCAACTGGTTAAAGCTGATCCGCTACATCGAAAGGGGGACACCTGCCCATCGACAACAACCCTGCCGAGCGGGCGAGCCACCTTCTCATGTACATATGACCAAAGCGTCGCCCGTCTCCTCCCGTTATGTCATGCCTACCCACGACGGAGTATTGACGGTCTCTGTGCGCCAGAGCATAGTTTTCCCGAAGGGCGCTTAGGTACATATCTTCATGTGCTGTCCAGGCGCAGTTGCGTTTAGAGTACGTGTCCAATCAGTTTTAAATGGGTGTGAACATGAGAGCAGAAACTGAATCGCGGATTTTTTCGGTGGATGAATATGTTCGTCCGTCTAACGGCGAACCGATTCGTTCGGTTGTTCTGGAAACCAATGACTCTGTCGTCGTTGTTTGGCACGCCCACCCTGGGCAGGAAATAGCTTCCCATGTACATCCTCACGGCCAAGATACTTGGACGGTTATCTCAGGTGAAGCCGAATATCATCAAGGTAACGGCATAGTCACTCATCTTAAAGCTGGAGATATTGCGATCGCAAAACCTGGGCAGGTACATGGTGCAATGAACTCTGGCCCCGAACCTTTTATATTTGTTTCAGTGGTTGCGCCGGGCAATGCCGGTTTTGCGTTGGCTGAGAAATAGGCGAAAGGCCTGAGAGGAAACTGATGAATACACGATTATTTACGTTCGCTGGTGGAGAAACGGGTGTTTGGCGCGTTGTTCGGATGGATGCCGTGGCGGGAGCCCCTCTCCCTGGAATCCCCCGGCTCGACGTAGCCGCTGGCTCTGTTTCGCCGCAGCCTTTGGGCACCAAATGGCTTCTTCGCGGGATAACGAGTAACGAGCGTTATGTCGTGCGTGAAGAGAAGGATCGTCTCGTGGCGAAGCAGCCAAGTTTGGGTCGAGCAGAGGCCACCTGTGCCGCCCTGATCCCTATCCGGAAAAACCCCTCATGGTGGGGACTGGCTCAAGACGAACGCCGGAAGATTTTTGAGGAGCAGTCCCGTCACATTCACATTGGGCTCCAATATCTCCCTGCTGTGGCCCGTCGTCTCCACCATTGTCGGGACCTGGGCGAGAGCGAACCCTTCGACTTCTTGACGTGGTTCGAATATTCCCCGTCTGATGAGCCGGGCTTTAACAGGCTTTTGGCCGAACTCCGGGCCTCGGTGGAGTGGAAGTATGTCGACAGAGAAATCGACATCCGGCTAGTGCATGAGCCGGCCTAGTATCAGGTTTAACTGCGATCTCCGTGCGGCATACACCTGCGACACCCGCAGCCCAGCAAAGCCCGGAAAATCTAGTGTGTCTAATAACTTAGGAGTAACACGACACGTATGCCTAGCGAGCCACCAGTCGCTTGGGAAATTTTCTACTTATGGCCTCCTCTTTCTCTCATCGATCTCCCAGGGCATATCCTGCCGTCTAGAGTTGGCACCTTGTCCAGCTTTCGAAGAAGGCTCTCCATACACGTCCGGCCTACACCTTGTTAGGTATGGCCGGTTTCCAGTTGTGGGGCAATAGCTCGTCGATGGCGTTGTTCTTCTGTGTCGGCAGGCGAGTCAGCACATCCTTCAGGTAGGCATAGGGATCATGCCGATTCAGCTTCGCTGACTGTATTAGGGTCATGACCGCAGCCGCACGTTGACCACTGCGCAGTGAACCCGCAAACAGCCAATTGCTGCGCCCCAGCGCCCAGGGTCGGATCTGGTTTTCCACCCAGTTGTTGTCGATGGGCACAGCGCCATCGTCCAGGTAGCGCGTCAGCGCTTCCCAACGTTTGAGGCTGTAATCCAGGGCTTTGGCCGTGCCGGAGCCATCCGGCACTTTCTGGCGATGGGCCAGCATCCACTGATGCAGCGCATCGGCAAGGGGTTTGGCTTTGGTTTGCCGGATTTCCCGCCGCATATCCGGTGGCAGATCTTTGGTTTCCCGCTCGATCTCGTAGAGTCCACCGATGTATTCCAAGGCCTTGGCCGCCAATTCGCTCTTGTTGGCCTCGTGCAGGTCATAGAACTTGCGCCGGGCGTGGGCCATACAGCCGATTTCGGTAATGCCGTTGCCGAACCCGGCCTTGTAGCCAGCGTAATCATCACAGACCAGCTTGCCCCGCCAGTCACCCAGGAAGGTTCGGGCGTGTTCGCCTGCACGGCTGGGTGCGAAGTCGTAAATAGCTGCCTTCAGGTCGGCAAACGGTGTGGTGCAGTAGGCCCAGACGTAGGCCTTGTGGGTTTTCTTCTTGCCCGGGGCCAGCATGCTGACCGGGGTTTCATCGGCATGCAGAACACTGTGTTCCAGCAGAGTATTTCTCAACGCATCCACCAGCGGCTGCAACTGCACACCACAGGCACCCACCCATTCGGCCAGGGTGGAGCGCGGGATTTCCAGGCCGGCACGGCCGAACATGCGTTCCTGACGGTACAGCGGCAGATGGTCGGCATACTTGGCCACCAGCACCTGGGCCAGCAGGCCAGCGGTGGGGATGCCTTTGTCGATCACCTGCGGTGGCACCGGTGCCTGGATCAACGTCTCGCAGCTGTCGCAGGCCCATTTGCCCCGGATGTGACGTTCAACGGTGGGCACTGTTGCAAAGTTAGCGATGAGGCAGCCTTTTGTCTTATTCAAAGGCCTTACATTTCAAAAACTCTGCTTACCAGGCGCATTTCGCCCAGGGGATCACCATAATAAAATGCTGAGGCCTGGCCTTTGCGTAGTGCACGCATCACCTCAATACCTTTGATGGTGGCGTAAGCCGTCTTCATGGATTTAAATCCCAGCGTGGCGCCGATTATCCGTTTCAGTTTGCCATGATCGCATTCAATCACGTTGTTCCGGTACTTAATCTGTCGGTGTTCAACGTCAGACGGGCACCGGCCTTCGCGTTTGAGCAGAGCAAGCGCGCGACCATAGGCGGGCGCTTTATCCGTGTTGATGAATCGCGGGATCTGCCACTTCTTCACGTTGTTGAGGATTTTACCCAGAAACCGGTATGCAGCTTTGCTGTTACGACGGGAGGAGAGATAAAAATCGACAGTGCGGCCCCGGCTGTCGACGGCCCGGTACAGATACGCCCAGCGGCCATTGACCTTCACGTAGGTTTCATCCATGTGCCACGGGCAAAGATCGGAAGGGTTACGCCAGTACCAGCGCAGCCGTTTTTCCATTTCAGGCGCATAACGCTGAACCCAGCGGTAAATCGTGGAGTGATCGACATTCACTCCGCGTTCAGCCAGCATCTCCTGCAGCTCACGGTAACTGATGCCGTATTTGCAGTACCAGCGTACGGCCCACAGAATGATGTCACGCTGAAAATGCCGGCCTTTGAATGGGTTCATGTGCAGCTCCATCAGCAAAAGGGGATGATAAGTTTATCACCACCGACTATTTGCAACAGTGCCCGACCAAGCAGCAATACCGTGGTTAATGCCCCGAGCAAGGCGCAGAACATGTCCGACTGCGTATCCCACGGATCGCCCTGAGTCCCCAGGAAATCATCTGCGCCCTGGCCCATCGCCAGCGCCGCCCACCACTCGATCAATTCATAGGCTGCACTGATGGCCAAAGCGATACAGCAGACCAGAAAACCGACCATTTTACGCCCGCGCACGTAGCCGCTGCGCAGTAAAATTTCTCGCGCCGCCAGTGCCGGAACCAGCCCCTGGAAAAAGTGGCCCAGTTTGTCGTAAGGATTGCGGCTCAGGTTAAACATCTCCTGCACGTCGAAGCCGATGGGCACTTTGGCGTAGGTGTACATGCCGCCGCCGATCAGAATAAGCGCGTGGAAAAAGATAAGCGTGTAAAGGAGGGGCGTCAGCGGGTAGCGACGATGCGTGGACAATAGCAGCGGCACAATGATAATGACCGGGGTGACCTCCATGAGCCAGGTCGTGCGGTCAGCGGTAAAGAGGCCGGTGTAAATCAGGGCAAGCAACAGGATCAGCGCGCCGCCTTTGAGTGTCGATGAGAGTGCGGTTGATGTCATACTCGTCTTCTGTCTCAGTCAAAAAAGCACTATCGCCTGCTGGCGTGCGAAATTCAATGTTACCGGGTGTACGTTTTCGTCACTTCCTGCGCCATTGCCGTAAATGCCTTCACGGCGGCCGTTCTCCACGCGCCTTTGCGTAGCATCAGCGCGGCGGTTCGTTCCAGCAACTGCGGCGTCAGTGAAACGGCTTTTAATCCCTCATTTTGCGCGGCGATTGGCGATGGAAGCAGGGTGGCGAGCGTTGTACGACGCACCAGTTCCAGAATGGCATTGATAGAGTTTGCTTCTATTACTATCTGCGGATGCAGATCTCTTTGGCGGCAATAGCGATCAATTTGTTCGCGCGTCGCAAATTCCTCACTCAGTAAAATGAGTCGTTCATTATTAAGATGTGACAAGGCTACGCACTCCTGTTGCGCCAGAGGATGGCTTTCAGACACCATCAACGCAAGGGATTCCTTCAGTAGCGGCAGTACGTCGATGTCTGCCGAATGAACATCATCAAATGCGATGCCGATGTCCAGTTCATCGTTGAGCAGCAGCTCTTCCATCTTTTCCTGCGACATCTCCTGTAACGCAAGGGTGATATTGGGATAGCGCGCATAAAACCTCGCCATTAGCGGCCCGATAAGCCACGAGGTAAACGTGGGGGTAACGGCGACACGCAGTGAGCCACGGCTCAAATCCTCGACATCATGAATTGCCCGCTTTCCCTCTTCCAGCGATCTCAGCGCATTTTTCGCGTAACCCAACCAGGCTTCGCCAGCATCGGTGAGCTGAATATGGCGACCACTGCGATCGAACAGTTGCGCGCCAAGTGACTCTTCAAGCTGTCTGATTTGCTGAGAAAGCGCGGGCTGCGAAACGTGAAGCGCCGTGGCGGCACGGGTAAAGCCTCGATGCTCAGCGACTGCCAGAAAGTAGTGAATATGTCGTAACAGCATCATCTTTCCCATAAGTTTTACCAATAGACTTGATTATAAATGAGTCTTTTATCTTATGGAACGTAGCGAGTAGCCTGTGTCCATTCTATAGTGAGACAGAGGAACAATCGTGAAAGAGATTATTGATGGCTTTTTGAAATTTCAGCGCAGCGTCTTTCCCGAACGCGCCGAGCTTTTCAGATCGCTGGCAAACCAGCAAAACCCACGCGCGCTTTTTATATCGTGTTCAGATAGCCGCCTGGTGCCGGAGCTGGTGACGCAGCGTGAGCCTGGCGATCTGTTTGTCATCCGTAATGCGGGCAACATTGTTCCTTCTTATGGCCCGGAACCGGGAGGCGTTACCGCATCGGTGGAGTACGCCGTGTCGGTTTTGAAAGTAAATGACATTGTTATATGTGGTCACTCTGACTGTGGCGCCATGACGGCCATCGCCGGATGCCATTGCCTGGACAGTATGCCCGCCGTCAGCCACTGGCTGCGCTATGCCGATTCAGCCCGCGTGGTGAATGAATCACGCACGCATATTTCATTGCAGGCGAAAACCGCATCAATGGTGCGTGAAAACGTTATCGCACAGCTGGCCAATATTCAGACCCACCCGTCAGTACGCCTGGCGCTGGAAGAGGGGCGGATGGCATTACACGGCTGGGTTTACGACATCGAACGTGGCGATATTGCCGCCTACAACGGTGCCAGCGGGCAGTTTGTCTCGCTTGCCGAAAATCCAAATACCTGCGCGATGCCGCTTCGCAGCCTCACCGCAGCTTAATTTTTTCTCTCTATACAGGAGGTTCCATTATGATCCACGCACAAATTAACCGCGATATTCGCCTCTCTTTGGCTGACCAGATTCTGCTTATCAAAGCGAAAAAAGATCTGACCTTTGCGCAACTCACCGATGGTACGGGCTTATCTGAAGCTTTTGTTACCGCGGCCTTGCTGGGGCAGCATGCACTGCCGGCTGATGCGGCGCGTCTGGTTGGTGAAAAGCTCTCACTGGATGAAGATGCGGTGCTGCTTCTGCAAATGATCCCACTGCGCGGCAGTATTGACGATCGCGTACCCACTGACCCGACCATTTATCGCTTCTATGAAATCCTGCAGGTGTATGGCTCTACGCTGAAGGTGCTGGTGCATGAGAAATTTGGCGACGGCATTATCAGCGCCATTAACTTCAAGCTGGATGTCAAAAAAGTGGCTGACCCGGAAGGCGGTGAACGCGCGGTGATTACGCTTGATGGCAAATATCTGCCGACAAAACCTTTCTAAACCCGAGTAAAGCCTGGCGCGTTATCCGCGCCGGGCTCAAAGAACAATATGAATCAATCTCCTCGTACGGGTCTGATGCTCCTTGTGTTGGTGCTGATTGGCCTGAATATGCGTCCGCTACTCACGTCAATCGGGCCTTTACTCCCGCAATTACGTGCGGCCAGCGGCATGAGTTTTACTGTGGCTTCTCTTCTTACCGCATTACCGATGGTCGCGATGGGCGGACTGGCGCTGGCGGGAGGCTGGATCACTCGTCATATTCGCGAGCGTGATAGCGTGGCGGTCGGTCTGTTGATGATCATTATTGGGGCGCTAATGCGTGAGCTGGCGCCTCACAGCGTGGTGCTGCTGACTAAATAGCTGCGCCTAATACCGCTACACTTTTGCCTGACCATGTTTTCCTCCGGGGAATGGGCTGGCGGTTTCCATAAAATGGCGGACCTTTTTCAGTAACTGCCACATTGAGCGGCACTGATGATTACGGGTTATCGTGTCATGAAGTGCCTGCCATAGCCGTTCCACATGATTCACCCACGGCGAGTAAACCGGCTGGTAAATTACCCTGAACTTGGGATTTGCTTTCAACCAGCGCTGTGTTTCGCGGCTTTTATGGATAATGTAGTTATCAACGATCAGCGTGATTGTTTTCGCCCGCCGGTAAGTGGCTTTCAGGTGCTTCAGCAGAGCGATAAACAGCGCTGAACTTTTGCTGTTGCCGCCCACGTAGCTGACTTTACCCGTGCCACTGTGCAGTGCGCCGGCCAGATAGTATTTTTCGTTCTGCCCCGGCGTCACTACCCGTTTCTGCTGTCCGCGCAACTGCCAGTCCGCACCGATTTTAGGATTAAGGTGAATATCCACTTCATCTTCATAAAATACCGGATGCTCTGCGTTGCATTCATCCAGCGCTTTGTGGATTACCGCCATCTTTTCATCTTTATGTGGGTCACGGATGCGCAGAGTTGGCGCGGCCCTGCGCCATACAAGCCCCGCAGATGGCAACCAGCGGCGAACGGTTCCTGCATGTAACTGGCAACCGGTTATCTCATTGATTTTTATTGCCAGTAATTCGGTGCTCCAGCGTGAACGTTGATAACCAAAATCGCCGGGAGAATGCTTTATCAGCTCACGTAACAGGGTGCAGATATGTTCAAAAGGCCAGCGTCGGGAGCGCCCTGCGGGTAAGGATTTCAGGCCTTCAATACCTGAGTGCGTAAACCAGTTAATCCAGCGACCAACGGATGAACGGGCACAACAGAGAGTTCTGGCAACATCGCTGACCCGTTCACCCCGATGAAGCATCAGCATGGCCGTGAGTCTGCGGGCATGATTTTTATCGCGCGTTTTATGAATAGCTTTCTGCATCAGGCGTCGTTCGCCACGGGGTATTGGTGCTATGATCGGCATCGCTCAGTCCGGTTGGTGGTTTTGGTTGGTTTGGCGAATGATCAGATCGCGCAATCCGGGCTGAGTTCCCTTTCAGTGATCTACTATTCCGCGCAGCTATTTAGTGTTGGCCTGCGGGTTCCCCCGCACCCGCTGTATGTAGTATCGGCAGCATCTGAGAAAACCACTACATGTAGTTATCAGCGCCACAACGGCGCGGGGACGAGTGCGGTTCGGAAAAATTGGGGTTTTACCGAATCCGGCAAAAGATTGCTTCCTATAACGTCCGCTTCTGGCACACAGCAGCCGTTAAGATGTAAGGCCTTACGCCAACTAAATCTAATGGGACAGATTTAGTTGGTGATGGTCAAGTAATCTGCAAACGGTCACCAAGTAAAATGCAAATGGGTAGTCAAGTCCGATGCAATTACGCACCCGGCAAGGTGGGCCGATTCCCACACGACAGCAGCGCCCGGCAAGGTGGGCGGATTTCCACACGGCAGCGGCGCCCGGCAAGGTGGGCCTATTCCCACACGGCAGCGGCGCCCGGCAAGGAGGGCCGATTCCCACACAGCACCGGCGCGCGGCAAGGTGGGCCGATTCCCACACGACAGCAGCGCCCGGCAAGGTGGGCGGATTTCCACACAGCACCGGCGCCCGGCAAGGTGGGCCGATTCCCACACGGCAGCGGCGCCCGGCAAGATGGGCGGATTTCCACACAGCACCGGCGCCCGGCAAGGTGGGCCGATTCCCACACGACAGCGGCGCCCGGCAAGATGGGCGGATTCCCATATCGACATGTATGTAGCTTGTGTTATCCGTGGATTGTGCAGCTCAGCGGGTCGCTTGTCGTATGGCGTAGTGTCCCCCGTAACCGGCCGCGTGCGGCCGCTAACGCGCAGTACGGCGCCGCGACCCGAAGGCGGGCCGCCGTTCCCGCGCGCAGGCGCGCGGCGCCCACTGCGCACCCCCGTGGGGGACGTACGGCAGCTGTGTGGCGGTGAGCGGGATTAGGGCTTTGCAGGGAGGGGGCTGGGTCGGGCGATACGTTCAGCATTGCGGTTTCCGGCGATTTGCGGCCGGTGCCCGTTTAACTCCGGCGTGGTCGCCTTCCATGCCCTGACGGCATAAGAAAATAAAACCGCCATGCTGCGGTCATTCATGATTTTGTGGTGTAGCGATAAATAGGGCACTGTTGCAAATAGTCGGTGGTGATAAACTTATCATCCCCTTTTGCTGATGGAGCTGCACATGAACCCATTCAAAGGCCGGCATTTTCAGCGTGACATCATTCTGTGGGCCGTACGCTGGTACTGCAAATACGGCATCAGTTACCGTGAGCTGCAGGAGATGCTGGCTGAACGCGGAGTGAATGTCGATCACTCCACGATTTACCGCTGGGTTCAGCGTTATGCGCCTGAAATGGAAAAACGGCTGCGCTGGTACTGGCGTAACCCTTCCGATCTTTGCCCGTGGCACATGGATGAAACCTACGTGAAGGTCAATGGCCGCTGGGCGTATCTGTACCGGGCCGTCGACAGCCGGGGCCGCACTGTCGATTTTTATCTCTCCTCCCGTCGTAACAGCAAAGCTGCATACCGGTTTCTGGGTAAAATCCTCAACAACGTGAAGAAGTGGCAGATCCCGCGATTCATCAACACGGATAAAGCGCCCGCCTATGGTCGCGCGCTTGCTCTGCTCAAACGCGAAGGCCGGTGCCCGTCTGACGTTGAACACCGACAGATTAAGTACCGGAACAACGTGATTGAATGCGATCATGGCAAACTGAAACGGATAATCGGCGCCACGCTGGGATTTAAATCCATGAAGACGGCTTACGCCACCATCAAAGGTATTGAGGTGATGCGTGCACTACGCAAAGGCCAGGCCTCAGCATTTTATTATGGTGATCCCCTGGGCGAAATGCGCCTGGTAAGCAGAGTTTTTGAAATGTAAGGCCTTTGAATAAGACAAAAGGCTGCCTCATCGCTAACTTTGCAACAGTGCCCTTCGGGATAACGCTTACCGCTCATGGGCACCTCTCTTTAAGCCATCTTAAATGACTCTGAGGTGTCTGTTAAACCCGTGGCGATTCAGTACTCAATGCTGAATGGGCAGCAAGAGGGCGCAGGGGATTTGAACGTAATCCCCGTGATGATTAGCCTCCTTTGGGCTGAAAAATTTGCGCATGTGCAAACCACCGGAGCACACGCTAATAGGCCGTTCAGAAGGTGAGCGTCAGGCCACTCTGAAAATTGCCCGTACCATGCTGCAGAACGGCATTGACCGCAATACTGTCATGAAAATGACCGGTCTGACTGAAGATGACCTGGCACAAATCCGCCACTAATCCCCCTTTCCTGGCACTCCCTGCCGGGCCATCAGTGAAAACTGGTGGGGCAGGGAGGCATCAGACTCAGGCTCAGCCTGCCAGCCACAGCGATTTAACAGTTTCATTATCCCAGTTACGTTCCCTGTCAGACGTACTGTCAGCGGATTTGTCTGTTGGCCATTGTCGTCAAAAGCGGCATCAAGGTTTGTCCGTAAGAGATAAACACCGTTTACTCCAGGATTGAGTACCAAAGCATATCGTCCGGCCCATTCTCTGTCGCTCATTACGCGGTAATTCCAGCCCATGTCTTTCGCTGTTTCCAGCGCATACGTCAGGCGGAACATGTCGTTCTGTTCAGTCAACTCGCCGCTGCAGGAGCGCCAGACATAGCCCAGTTTGTCGGCCAGCTTAGCTCTCACACCCAGCAAACGCCCCTGATTCAGTAACCACCCGATATCCTGTGCCACATCGCGCGAGAATCGCCGTTGCTTCAGTGCTGCCGCGAGCCAGCGGGTGAGAAAGAGATTTTCCTGTGCGGGAGAGAGTTCTCCCTGCTCCTGTCTGGCCAGTGCCAGCGCGACCAGTGCACACCATGCCAGATGGCCTGTTTTTTCTGTCAGCGTCATAACAGATACCTCCCTTCAGTCTTACTGATTCCCAGGTCTTAAATCTCAGTTGTTCAGCTCTGTACAGTCGGTCTCAGCTGCCATGTTGCCCCACCAAAACAGGTCACACCGACCACCTGCTCCCAGGTTTCCTTCTGCTCCAGCAGCTTCTCCAGCGCATGAAAGTCCGCGCGCGAGAGCACAATATCTTCCCGCTCGCCGGGCGACTCCAGAATATACCCCTCAGGTATCCGCGTGGCCGATTCAGCAGCCTGCCGTGAGGATATGCGGTAAAAGGTTTTGATGCATCCTCCGCGAGTGAGGGCATCGAGGATGATGCTTTCGGCAACGCGCATGACTGGCTCCGGTTAAAAGTGTTTCACGTCTTTGCCGGTGTGCAACTGGCGACGCTCATCATGCCGCGTAGTGCTTCCACAGACAACGGCTTTGCCTCATTGCCCCGGTGGACCATCGCATGGCAGTTCGGACAAGGAATGCTATGGTAAATATAACCTTCCCCTTACACTCATGAAGCTTATGGAAGAATTATTCACTTGTCCGATATGTAAACTCTCATTTGGCCATAAAGCTAGGTTGAGAAAGCATATAAAAAAGCATACGAAATCCCTTGAAAAGAATCTCGCTAAGGCCAACTCAACCAAAAAGGCTGAGCATGAAAAGATGCTTATTCAGGAGAGGATTGCAAGGACAGGTAGCGCTTTTAAAAATGAATCGGAGAGAAATAAGTACTTTGAAAGAAGGCGTGCTGAAAACCCCATATTTGATATCGATACGCCGATCAGAAAGGCCTCGTTTATAGTGAATGCCGGTGCCTTTGGTTTGGGTAAATCCAGAAAAAACTAGCCGTTTTTTTGGCAAAAGCAGATCTAATGTCCCCGTGGTGAGTATATAAAAAATTACGGGGAGCTGAGCGACCTTCGTCTAGCTCTCTTCTTGTTTTTTTGCCGCAGCGGACTCTCGCGTGCGTCAGACACAAGTGGCGCAGGGGACGGGTTTTTGATGCGCGTCAGCGCATGGGAGGCGCCATGCGCCGGAGACCCCCGCAGCGAAGCGAGGACGAAAAAAGCATTACGGCTTCAGCCGTAATAATCCCCCACACTGCTAAGCCCAGAACAAACCCGCTAAAAACGATACAGAAGCTGCTGTGCGCGGTCGGAGTGGTCACGACAAGGCGATAGCCGCAGTCGGGGCGTATCTCCGCGTTAGCGGGCCGTTAGGGCCGCTTACGAGCGTGTACGCCAGAACGAAAAGCAACACCACCCACAGCAATGACAAGATCTAGTTACAACATCCGCCATTCTAAAGCGATGGTGTTCCCCGGCCTTCGGCCGGGGGCGGCGGCGCTTTTCAGTGGTGGGGAGGGGCACCTGGCTGGCAAACCGGCGCCGGTTTTATGACGGATTTCCTTTTGAATGCTGTAACTAATGAGGTTCTCCGGTCGGGGCCCGTCGCGAAGCGATGGGCGCTACTTTTATCTGAGCGACGCGGACGCTTGCGGCCGCTGTAAGCGAAGGCCTCACTGAGTTATTCACAGAGCCGGCAAAGACAAAAGATCTCCCTGCAGCTTGCAATGCAGGGGATTAAAAAAGTGGGGTAAGACTATTTTGCAGGTTTGCTGTTACCCTTTTGCTAAATTCCCTGTTTATTCATTTGCGGGTTTTTGTGGATAAGTGAAAACCTGGTGCGAACGTCACAGGGTATACGTGCTCAAACCAGCGATGGTCCGACGGCCGGAACGTCAGATGGATAAAAACCAGGCAATTTCATGAATCCGGACAAACGCCAAAAGCCCCGGGCAGGGGCATAGAAAAAATAGCTAAATGATATCCGTCAGGACGGCGGAGCCAGGGCCAGCTCCAGCTGATACAGGTTCTGAATGGCCAGCTGCTGCAGCCGCTCCGTTGTACACCAGTAAGCCTCGTCTGCCGGCATTGTCTTCAGGATATGAAGCGACATTTCGTGAATCTGGCGCTCACGAGAATATCTGGCCAGGCGGTTAGCTCGTTTACGTTCGGCGCCACGCTGCCGACGGAACCTCAGTGCATCGAGAGTTTTTTGACGGTACCAGCGCTCACGTGCTGCACACGGGGAGATCTCCTCATCTTCACGCAGAATCCCCTCCTCGATAAGACGACGACGCTCTTCGCTTTGCCGGAGCTTTTTTTGTTGTTCCGCATCAAGTTTTTCCAGATCCACTCCCAGCATCTGAAACCCTAACGCGGTGATATAGACGTATTTAGGAAGCCAGGTACGGGATTCCCTGTCCCAGCTATTTTCTTCAGATACAGCCAGGACACCAAAACGAACCTGTTCGTCAATCAACCGGGACAGACGTGAGACTGTTACCTCTGTTTCCGGAATAACTTTTCCATGACTGTCTTTCTGGCTGAGTTCTTTTGCCAGACGAGAAATACACATACCGACCGTCAGCTTGCCGGCATCACAGAAGCTGATCAGCACTGGCCAGATAGCATCCAGCAGACGTTGCTTTTCCGGCCGGAAGCCATACCGGCGGCCAGCCCGACGACGTTCCCTGACGTACAGCGGATGAAGCGATACGTGCATACGCAGTCGCACCTCACCAGTGGTGCGATCTTTTTGAACAAGACGGTTATAGGCGTGCCCCAGCTGGCCACCCAGTTTTTTGTAATGCTCCGGTCGAAACCAGGTCGGGTTTTCACATTTGGGTTTTGTGGAGTGCTCGCCGCGCCGGCGACGGGTAGATTTCTTCTCCGGGGAAACCAGAAAAGATGCCACATGGCCGTCCTCTACCCCCTGCCAGAAACGGATCTGTTCATCCATATCCAGCTGACTCCAGTGTTGCGGATTGTGCGCATTACTCATCTGCACTCTCCCTGCCGCTGTTTTTGGCGGCCAGACACTTCAGTCTGGCTTCGCTCAGAGAGAGTGGAAATACGCCAAGAAATTCGAACAGCTTAGGGGTGAAAAAAATCTCAGCAGTTGAATAGCAATCCGATGAGCAGGCAACAAATTCAAAATCTTTTTCCAGCGATTCCAGTGCCCTGATTGCTCGTGTAATGGACACTTCGCCAGAAAGAGATTTAGTTGCAAGTCCGCACTCCAGGGCAATCTCCCTGAGTGAGCGCAGAACTTTATTTGACAGGGGATCGTAATAAAAACACATCGCCATGAGCAACGCATTCATCGCTCTGCGGCGCAAAAATGGGGGTTTACGTTTTCGTATTCCGTCCCTACGCGACATCGCTGATGCGATATCGAAACTGAAGCTTTCAGTGAAACCATTGGCTTTTACCATAAGTTTCAGCGAGAAAGGCCAGGGAGTGTAGTCCTGGGGAACCGTGAAAACAGGTTCAGGATTGTTTACCTGAACATACTTGCATGAGCTTTGTTGGTTATGATCAGTCACCGCTTCCTGCGCTTATGTTGCACAGAAGGAGCGAATGACACAGAAACTGAGCTTGAAGTTTTCTGAGCATGTACATATACTCCCTGCATAGAGCAACAGCTTCTATGCAGTTTATGAGGGCCCCGTTAATCTTTTCCTTCCGCCAAGATTGAAGAAGATTATCGGGGTTTTTACTTTCTGGTTCCGGGTAAACATCCACAAAACCAGCTCCCTGCCACCTTATGGTGTGGCCAGCCAAGAATTCTAAACGTTCAGTAATCTAGCACTCATAGCAGGCATGATCAAGAATGTGACGTCGTTACGTCGATTCCTAGTTTCGCAGATTCCCTTTCAATCAGCCTCTCAATCATTGCTGCCTGAGTAATTCCTTCATTCTCACACATGATTTGAAGCTGGTTTTTAAGCTTGTCCCGCACAAATACTCTCACCTCTTTGTGCGTCGCTTTTTTTCGGGCAACAGCTTTCTGCTGACGTTCTGCCGCAGAAACAGGGTTGCCCTTCCTATAGGGACGTTTAGATGAGGAAGTAACTCCGTTAACGACCTGTGACATCTCTGCCTCCTCAAGCATATAACTGAATACTTGAACAAAGATACTACACGTCGCTGGATGCAGCGAGAGTTACGTTATTTTTTGTTATATAACCTGCCCTTGTTGGCGCAATGAGCAGGCTATTGAGCGAGGAGGTTAATACGAGGAACTCCAGTCTTTTCCCATCTCCCACCGAGTTTGCCAGTGCTGGAGATAGCGTTGAGCAACGACTGGTTCATCCCACACGACTAGCACGTTCTCTGAATTGAACCGATCAGCGGCTCGAGTGTAGTTAAAAGACCCCACTTCAACATTACGGCCGTCAGCAATAATGACTTTATCGTGCATGATTTTGTACTGCGACACTGTGCGAACCGGGATACCGGCATTGACCAGAAGATTCATGGCCGCCAGACTCGCCTTGTTTTGCCTGCCTGTATTGGCTTTCCAGTCCAGAACCACTTTCACATCGAGACCACGCTGTTTTGCCCTGACAAGCGCGCCGGCGACTTCGGGTGAGGTGAAGGAATAGCCCATCAGCCGGATTTCCTGCTGTGCAGAATTAATAGTCTTCAGGACCAGCTGCAGAGCCGTTCCTTCCGGCGAATACCCCGTCTCGATGCTGGCGGCATACACGGCCGGAACTGGTGCAAACAAAGACAGGCTGATAAGCCCGGACAGACAACATCTGCGGAGCGTACGGTTCATTTTTTTCACAGTATTTCCTTAACGGGTGTTTAAGAAACGCCGGGAGCGGGGAAACTGGCTTTTCCCCGTTCCCGAGGTTGGACAACGACGCGATGCGGAGGCGTCAGGATTTTGTGGTATGACGAAACCAGTAGCAGACGGGTCCGTCGCCGGTATCGTGGACAGATCCCAGAAACCAGCCATCATCATCCGGTGGCTCCGGTATCCAGCCACGGGCATTCGGGGCTTCATCCGTAAATCCGGCAGCGAAAGCTTCAGGCGCTTCATCGCGCATTGTTATCACAAAGCACTGGAGTTTATGGGTTCTGAGCCAGTAACTTAATTCTGCGGAAGTTTCACAGCCACTTCGTACCAGCGCAGGATGTGTCCAGTACCCCTGTTCATCACGTTTCACTTCGGCGGCGATAATCATTTTTCTTTCTCCTTGTGTTCGCTATGCTTTGTCGTTGATTTCATAACGGTTATGGATTTTTCTTCAGCACCGGCTTCCCGGTATTTCAGAAACTCTACGACCTTTCTTACCAGACTCTCCGAATCCCGATCGCGTAGTAGTGGAATGCCGGCCTGCCTCAGAACCTCTTCCAGCAGAATATCGCGCCGGATACGGTGTTTTTTCTGGTGTGAGGCATCATCCAGTTCAACTGCGCCGATGATAGCGAAGGTATGGATGTCAACGATGACCACATCGCAGTGCCACTGTGATGCCATCCGGAAGAGTTGCCACCAGGTCCGGGATCGTGGCCGGATATGGGGAGAGAGTGTGGCAATATCTGCCACCCGGACCTGAGGACACAACAGCCAGCGTGTTCGGCTGGTATGCCTCAGCAATGCCCGGAAAAAATGTTGTTCCCGTGGCGTCATCAGTGTGTCATTACCCACCCAGACCCGCTGGCGACACAACCGTTGCTCAGCCTCTGAGGGGCGAATACCCAGGGCTTTCAGTGACCTCAGAACCGGGGAAGTCTTCGTTACTGCGCGTCCTTTCAGAAGCAGCACCAGAAATCCCAGCAAACTCAGCACAACAACGGTACTGCCCGCCATCATTAATATCTTTGCCATGTATTTTATTCCCTGATGTTCCTTTCTTTCCCGATGCGTTTTCCTGTCGTCTTCCTCATCTTTCTGTCCCTCTTCTGATAAGGCAGAACTCTGCCGGCAGCCTGTCGAGCAACGCGCGGCGAAATACATTCGGCAGTCCTCTCCCGGCTACAACATCAGCAATCAGAACTGATATGACGCTAATCTGCAGGAAGTGGCACAGGACAAAACCAATCTGATGCACCAGTTCCGCAGCAGGCATATTACGAAGAGCATTAATCAGCCGGATGGCATCCTGTGGGGAACCCCAGGCGAGAATACCGATACCGACCAGCATCACCGCCGGCGTATACAACAGCCCCCGGCTGATAACCCGTCCGGTCAGGCCTGTAAGCTCACACCTTTGCTGGCGAAACACCTCATCATCCCGGAGGATTTCCCATTCCAGCCGGGCCTTTTCATGGCGCGGCACCTCGGCCACCACCTGAATACCGTCGCGAATACTGACCAGCGGTGAGACCTCTGGCTTTCTCATCCGGTCGATGTGCCGGGTGTACAGGGCAAGGCCTGCCCAGAACAGCGCGACAGATAACGCAACCAGATAAAATCCGCTTGCCCGGGATACAGGAGAAAATAAAACCATCTGAACCAGTGCCAGCGCGCAGCCGTATAAATAACAGAATAACTGCTGCTCAGGGCGCAGAATGAAATATCTGAACATATTGATTCCTTTTTAGATAAAAATAACATTCACAGCCGTCTTAATTTCATTATCGCCAGACCACTGTTTTCTCATACACCGCAATCACACCACGCCTGATTAATTCCTCTTTAACGCGACCATAAAGCGCCATGCCTTTTGTATTACCGGACAGGGATTTAATATAATTCATCAGGGATGAAGTATTCGCCGGGCGGTTCCCTGCAGATTTTTTACTTAATGACTGGACTTTATCGGTCAGGTGCAGCACTTCATCGTTACTGATTACCATAGGTGCCGCCTTCGGTTTCTCTGCAGAGCAAGGCGATGATATACGGCAACATCGTCTCCCCGCCCTGCATAGCTCGGCAATGACGCCATCATAGCCTTTATCATTCGAGATAATATGAAATATCATCTCTTCCGGTGCAGTCGCGCTAAGTCTTCCCAGCTCAAACACCAGATGGAAGTCCACATTATTTTTTGACACATTCGCAACCTGGAATACGCTTACCGATATATCACCTGCATACGTTACAGCTGGAAAACGTATAAACTCCTGCTGAGGCCCGGTAAATAAAATAAGGCGTTCATAACGGGACAGACGGACACTTTCAAGTGTACCAATATTTTCATAATCTACGAGAGCAATAATTTTTTCAGTCATCGTCATCCAGAATCTGTCTGCACGGACAGTTATGATGCCGCAGCCTGTAATGCGGCAAATATAAAATGAATACCTGTTGCTATTTCAGGCATACCCTCAGCTAATTTTCGTTACATCTATTAGCTGAGGATTCCCAAGTATAATTATCAGGAATGGGTAAATATAATTAAAGGGTCTGACTCATCTTTCGTTCAGCCCGCAGCAGCTCCTTCATCATGCGCTCACTGGCGTACTGCGCTTCCTCTGCAGTGACGGTCGCGACGGCATTCCCCTGCAGATCATAGCGGGAGGCCCCCACCTTCATCCGGGACAGATACCCCGCAGACCGGGTCAGACTCTTCAGGCACTTAATCACCTGTTTATGCGACAGCGGCAGGTCGCGGTTCACAATGTCGGCGAACAGCTGTTCGCGCATACCCGTTGCCAGCAGACGGGGTGAGTTTCCGTCGAACAGCTGTGGCCAGAATGCCTTCAGGGTCATGATGGCCTGTTCCGGCGGCAGCAGGCGAAGATAATGCACCGGAGGTGGCGTCTTTACCGCTTTAACCGGCACCGGCGCAGCGTTGCGCGCGGCGGCTTCGGCCGCTTGTTTAACCTTCTCAAGTTTCTCTTTTTTTGCCTTCCAGGCCGGCGGGGACGAGACCACCACGACCTTCTTTCGGCGCACCACACCAGGAGCAGGGGTCGCCTCTGCGGAGGTCGTACTGTTCTCCGCCGGTTTTCGTTTCAGGCTCAGTACAGGGCGTTTTTCTTCACTCATAAGGGGCCATATCAATAAAAGCTACAGGTCTGAGGTATACGATACGCTAACGGTATCATCGTTTCACCTCGCAATGCAGTGGACACAACGATGATGTCCCCTTTGTCACGTTTACGGGCAATGTGCCCGCCCCCGGACCTGTGTCCGGTTTTTTTTTACATCGAGACGACAATACCGAGTACCGCCAGGTGCACGGCATAGAACATCACGAAGAACTGCCGCGGCCAGAAGCGTTTCACACGTTCTCCGGCAGATGAGCACACCATCAGCGTCAGCAGCGCAATCGCCAGCCCGGCCACTGATTCACTCACGTCATGCATATTCATCAGCAACACCATGAGGGCCCACAGCACCCCGTATCCCAGCCGTTCCGGTGCATGCTGTGCGCGACAAAGCAGCCAGCTGGCGGTGAGCATGCCCACTCCGGCCATGCCGTAGCTGCCGGTTGACAGGGGTATCCAGGTGACCAGCAGTCCAGCCGCCGGGAGGGTGTAATACCAGGACGGCTGGCTGACCCACCGCAGGACCTGGCCCGTAACGGCAAAGGCAAACAGAATATTCCCGGTATACCACGGGTATCCAATAAGCATAAACGACACCTGGGCGACCAGCGCCCAGCCCCACAGGCTGTTCAGTTGAGACTGGCGTATTTCCGCGTGCCGTGCCAGATTCATTCCCCATGCCAGACCGAACAGCGGAAAACAACCACGTCCCAGCAGGCGCATCACTTCATTGTTTCCGGCCAGCAGTAAGCCGGTGTGGTCAGTCACCATCAGTACCAGTGCGACCGTTTTAATCATATCCGTTTGTCCCGGTGTCCAGGTCAGCAGGCGCTGAAGCCAGCTGTCTGTCGCGCCTGGAAATGTGTATTGTGCTCTCATATTTTTTTCCTTTTAGCGCACCGGCAGACTGCCCGATTTTAATCGGGGAGGCTGCCGGTGCAGACAAGCCGCAGGCGCGTCAGTCGCCCCCGAGTGTTTTCTCGCGGTTAAGGTCACGAACCATGTCACGCTCCACAGCCTGCAGACGCTCACGCTGCAGACGTTCTGAGGCCACCTGCTGAATCGCCGCCTCCTGGCGCCGGAACTGAGGATCATCCGGTAGCGTCGTTTTCTCCGTACCCGGCCGGTCACGCTCCAGTCCGCGAATGACGTCCCCGATAACCTCTTTCACCCGGTCCGCCGGCTCGCCGGCTTTACGCGCCTCCCCGGCCACTTCCCGGGCAGTCTGTTCCGCCTGTTTTTCCATTTCCCGGCGCTGCTGTTCTTCAGCCGCCCGCTGTGCCAGTACCTCTGGCGGGAGGATAATGTCAGCCCCGGCCTGCGGTACCGGAGCCACCGGCGCAGGTTCAGCCCATACCCGCCCACCGGTCATGGCCCCGGGGTTCCAGGGGCGGTCATCACCGGCCAGCCGCACCACCACCCCCGTATCGGGATTGTCGCGGGCCATTCTGACGCCCTCCCCCATATTCCCGGCCAGCAGGCTTTCTCCGTTGCGGCTGTTCTGCAGCGCCACGAACCGGGCGTCTTCATTGCCCATAATTCGTCCCTCTCCGCCGATAGCCTCCAGCCGTCCGTCCCGATCGGTCAGCGGGCTGAGCCAGATACCGGCGGCTTTCCCGTTTTTATCAAATGCCGGCAGCGCCACATGCGGCTGAGGGTACTTTTTCCCCGGAGAAATGAATTTTCCTGGTGAACTTCCCTGTGCCAGACCGGACTGCTGCAGGGCTGCCCGGCCCGCGGCGGTTTCATCCAGTGGCCTTGCCCGCCCGAACAGCAGATCGGCTGTTTTCACCGCCCGGTCGTTACGGGGTTCAAGAATATCGTGCGCCGTCGCTTTCTCAGGTGAATTCTTGATGGCCTTTATCCAGCCCTCACGGTTGTCGGTGTAGACCTGAACATGCTGTTTCATGCGGGATAAAGCCACATAGGCAGACTCAAAGCTGGCCATCTGTTCCCGACCACCGGCCACCCCTTCCAGCGCGATGGCATACGGTTCGCTGGCCCCCTGGGCGCCGTGGGCGGTGATGGCGTAGGCGAGGTCGATATGCTGCTGTGCCTGCTCCGCCTTCGGGGTCAGCGTACGGGTGATTTTGCCATCAGACAGCGTGACACTGTCACCCGAAACAGACTGCACTTCCCAGATACTGTTGGCCACATAGCCGCGCTCCGGGTCACTTTTGCTGAAGCGCATTCGGTCCCCCTGAGACACGGTGATCTTTTCCTGACGATAGAGCGTGACGCCTTCTGCCGATGCCTCCCGGGGTGAGATAAATCGCTCCTTTCCTTCACTGTCTGTCAGGGTGATCAGCTGATTATCCTTATCCACCTTGCTGATACGGTGGTATACGTTATCAACCAGCGCCACCGCCTCCTTGTGAGCCGTCCAGGTCGACAGTTTGCGCAGTTCACCGTCACGGATGTTACTCGTGACCAGCACCGGCAGGGTGATTTCCTCTTTGCCGGTTTCCCCGTTCTCCCGCCGTGCGTCATGGATCAGACTGTTCAGCGCCCGCCGGTCCTTATTCAGATGGGTGATCACCAGCGTCTGCGACTGTGCCTCCGGGGTCCGTCCGGTATAGTCCTTCACCAGCGCCTCGTAGAGCGTCGCGGGCTGACCTTCCGGCAGGGTTTTCCCCTCGCTCAGCGCCTTTTCTATCGCCTTTTCCTGCTTTGGCGTGAATTCCACCACAGAACTGCCCGGCGCCCATGAGCCTTCTTTTCTCGGCACCTGCTCCGGCGTGACCTGCTCGATGGTGGTCAGGGCGCGGTGCACATCCCGCTCAATCAGGCTGTAGACCGCCGGTCGCAGCTCAGGCATCTGGCGTACAATCTCTTTCATGATGGCAACGTCGGCGGCGCTGCGCTGCTGCATCAACCTGAACGGCTGGCCCGGCGCGATGGGCTGCAGCTGGTCGTTATCCCCACTGGACACCGCCCGTCCACCGCCGGCGACGATGAGGGAGTGGGCTTTTGCCATATCGGCCAGCCCCACCATCGAGCTCTCGTCGAGCAGAAACAGGGTGTTGCTGAAATCGGGTGTCTGGCCATTGCGCTGCAGCAGCTGCGTGTCGTGGAGGAACGACGCCGTCGTGCGCGCCTCCACGCCGGCACTCTGCATTTCCCCGACCGCGCGATGCGTCGGCGCCAGACCGATGACGCGCGGACGGGTCTCTTCCGGCAGCAGACTGATGGCACTCATGACTGCCCGGAACTGGGTGGTTTTCCCCACCCCGGCATACCCCTGAACCACCGTGAAGCGGTCCGTGCTTTCCAGAATCATCCGGGTCGCCGCCCGCTGTCCGGCGGTCAGGTCCGTCATCAGACTGGCCGGCACGCGGTCCATCAGGGGGGCCACCGCGTCTTTACCTTCCAGCACGTGGGTCAGGATGCTTTTTTCGGCGTCCCAGGTCTGACGGGAAATCAGCAGGTCATTGCCGTAGCCGTGCGCCACCGGTACATTCAGCAACTGCCCCGACCTGATTTGTGTCTGAATGGTCGTGTCGATGTCCGCCATCGAAACCTTCCCGCCCCCGGTTTCCATTGCCGTCGCCAGCAGCTGGGGCCGGGAGAAGGTCAGGTCCTGGCTCTCAAGCAGCGGGATGGCCAGGTGAATGGCCTGTTCTGCCGGGGTATGCAGCCCGGCCTTCTGCTGCGCAATGGCCGCATCCAGGTCCGTCTCGCCGGATCGGGACTTCAGCTGCTCTGAGACCACGCTAAACGCGGTATGCCGCGACAGCTTCTCCGTCGTGCGCGCCGCATCCTGCGCCGAGTACAGCCGGAGGTGACTTCCGCTCTGTGCCAGCTGGTTGAGGGTGGCGTTATCCAGCTCACGCTGCGTCACCGACGCAAAGACCGTTGCCGTCTCGCTAACCGACCTGCCGGGACTTTCCACCCAGCCGTGGCCGACTTTAATACCGTCAAACACGCCCGCACCCACGGCCAGGGTCTGCGTGGTTTTCTGCCCCGGCCGCTGTACCGTCAGCTGCCCGTCCTCCACTTTCATCACTGTGACGCTCTCCCCGCCCTTAAGGCGTGTGTCCGGTATCTTCCCGAGCACCGCCAGACGTTCCCCCTCTGCCACCGGCAGTGTATCTGCCCGGAACAGCGTCCACTGGCTGTCGACCGCGGAAACCTTCAGATCCAGACGGTCCCCTTCCCGGTCTTTCAGGGTCAGCATATTGCTGCTCGCGGTCACCCGGTCAATGACAAAGCGATCGTGCGTCCGGGTCTCCGGATCCCAGCGTTCCATCACCATCCCCTCCCGGTAATAATCCCGCACGCCCCGGCTTTTGCTGTCCAGCCACACCGGCGTCAGGGCTGTAATGGTCGTGTCTTTCTCACCCAGCACCCCCTCCTGTCTGAGGGAGTCTCGGATGAGGCCGTTGAGTACGCTCTGTTCACGCGTCCCGCTGATTTGGGCCACGCTTTCCTGTCCTTCACGCACGCTGACGGCAAACTCCTGTGCCAGCCGGCTGTAGCGTGCTCCTTTATCCGGTTCACTGATGATGTCGGCTGTGGTCTGATGGCCCCCCTGCCAGCGATACGTATTCACGCCGCTGTCCTTCAGCACCGTCAGCGCACTGCCGGTCCCGCTGCGCTTCCCGCTGTCGGAGAGCAGGACCTGCACGTTATGGCGCATCGCGCCATCGAGCAGGGAAATCGTTTCCTTCAGGCTCAGCTTCTCCGCCTGATCCACGATGAGTGTTCCGCCTGGAATAAACGCCGTCCCGTCCTGCAGGGCGGATTTACCGGTCACCGTTTCCCCGGCCAGACGCACATCACCGGCGAGAAAATCACGTGAGCGGTTATCGGCAGCCAGGATATGGACGTCACGCCCCTGCTCCCGGGCCATCAGGGTTAACTCGGCCACCCGCTCCCGCTGGCCGGTTGCACCGCCCTGACCGGAAACGATACCCATTACCGGGCGATCCTGCGCCAGCACACTGACGGCATCGCTGAAAGGGACCTGGCGCACCACAGACGCATCAGGCGTGACGGAGACATGATTCTGGCGCTGCACCTCCTGACTCAGGGCTTTGACGGCGAGTTCATCGAGAACGTGGATGTTTGAGGTGAACAGGCCTTTCTCGCGATCGAGAGGGATAAGCTGCTCCCGTTCAATGGCGGCATTGATGCCCTTTCTCGCCAGCTCAAACACACCGTCCTTCGCCTCCAGCTGGCCGACCGTGCGTGCCAGCAGGTCGGCATACGTGAACTGCACCTTGCGGTCGCTGAGACCGGCAATCGCTTTCGTCACCACATCCGTGATATCCGGACCGTCAGTGTTCACCGGCGCGGCAGGTGCACGGGCCAGCTCTGCGGCTCGCGCATCGGCGGCCTCACGGTACCCCCGGATGTCAAACCCGGTCTCCTTCAGCGTGTTCATCCACTCCACCATCTTCTCTGCCGGATCGATGGCTTCTTTCGACTTGCGGGTATCGAGCGCGGCCACATCCCGTGACTTCAGGGAGGCATCGGGTCCTGCAGCCTCCCGGAGTTCCTGACTGCGCGTGGAAAACGACTCAACCGGCACGCCCTCCATCTCCCACATGCCATTCCGACCCGCATCGACTGTCTTGTAACCCATAGACTCAACATCGGCCCTGAGAGAGTTCTGGTATATCTTTCCGAAAGCGATGCGGTTGGCCAGTATGGTTTCGGAGAACCCGGTTTTACCGACGGTATCGCTGGCCAGCGTCAGCCATTTATCGCCGTTCTGTGTCGCGTTGATAACCACGCTGTGTGTGTGTATCTGTGGATCCTGAGCGCGCGATGTATCATGGTTAAAGCGGGCAATAATCAGATTCCCGGTCAGGACCGTTTCAGACACGCCATCTTTCTTTACCCGTGTGGAAGCAAGAGACTCCACCTGGTTAAGAGCCACTGTTACCGCGCGATTATGAGCATCGATGAGACGCTTATCGCCGCCCAACATAGCCAGCATCGATACACTTTTCGGTGCCGAGAACGTCAGGTCATAACCGGGCCGGTGCTTATTCACGCCATCCTGTATCCGGGTCAGGTCGCTGCCATCAGGTAGTTTTCCCTGCAGAAGCTCCGTGAAGACCTGCTTGTCTACCTTTCCTTCAAGTCCCAGCAATTCTGCGCCTTTACCCTGCCAGCGCTCCTCCATGCTCCCGATGACGTAGTAATTGTCTTTCTCTGTGTAGTAGTTACCGGCACTGCCCGCCGATTTAACCTGGCTGAAACTGAGCATCAGATATTCCCTCCAATCTCGACATCATCCTGCTCATCGTGCCGGTGGCTGTGGTTGATATTGACTTCCTCACGCCGCTGCATATCCCGCTGTGTCTGCTCATCTGCCAGCCAGGCGTCATACGCCTGCATGTCCTCAATGACACCGTCCTCGTTCATGCCGGCCGGCAGCATGTCCTGTCCCTGTTCCGCTGACTGCTGCGCCAGTTCCTGTTGTGTCCCGCCTGCAGCTGTTGCAGGGGCACCGGAAGAGGATGCTGTTGAGGCAGCAGCGGCCGCTGCGGCTGCTTTTGGTTTGATCAACGGTACGGTCGTGACCCGCAGGACGGAAGGCTCCGTTGTTCTGACGGAAGGTTCCGCTGCCGGACTCTTTGTTGTCGGCGGCGCTTTTACCGGTTCCGGAGATACTGTCATGTCTGCTGGCGCAGGCTGACTGACCGGCTCAGGTTGTTCACCGGCGTGACTGTTTGTATCAGCGGGCCCGGATGCCGGCGCATCCGGAGTGAAAAGCGCCCTGGCAAGGCTGCCTTCAGCTTCCCGCGCTTCAAGCAACGCACTGAGCCGCGCATCCACCCGCGCATCGAGAGTGCGAGGAATAAATCCCTCGGCAATTTTCGGACGCGGTTTGTATTTGAGGGCCAGTTTCACGGCCGGATACGGCCCGGGCAGCGTGACATAGCAGGACAGGTCAGGCAGCGTCTGAATATCGGATTAACTGACCAGCGTTTCCCGCTCTTTTTCTTTCCCGGTCGATACACCATCACGCACCGGGTCAGCACCGTAAGAATACTGCTCGCTGGCCTTGAGGATTTCCTTCTCACCAATTTCACCGGCAGCAAACTCCGCAATCTCCTTACTCGGGGAGCGGAAGAAGGCCCGGGTGTTCATCACGTCAAAGAGCGTGGCGGCAGGCTTGACGCCATAGATATCTTCCAGCTGGGCATAGGACTGAATACCGAACACATAACAACCACCAAATTTACGCGCCTCCGGGAGGATTTCGACCAGGTCCGGCAGCTTGTGCAGCGTGGGGAGCTCGTCGGCGAAAATCCACACGCGCCGGTTACGGTTCTCCCCCATCGCCAGCAGGCCGCGGATAGCAATTGACAGCCACATCGAGATAACCGGCTTCAGGGAAGCATGGGTGTCAGCGTTGGAGGAGATAAACAGCCAGCCATTGGGTCGGTCCTCACGGACACCGCGCATCCAGTCCCGGATAGTGAACGGCTCGCCGTTCTTCTCAATGCCCTGCAGGTAGCGAATAGCCTTGACGTAGTTGGTCAGCACGGCACGAATGGAGATGGCCGTTTTCTCAATTTTCTCTTCAACCAGGTTCGCTGCCGGCGTGTTCTGCAGATAGGCGCGCAGCTTGTCGATTTTAATGGACAGCATGGTATCGACCAGCTTCTCGTAGCTGCGATCCTTGTCTTCACGCATCAGGTACGCGCCTTCGGCAAAGATAGTGCGACCGGAGCCCTGCCAGAACGGGTCTTCTTTGGTACCCATCGGGATAAGGGTGTTGGAGATGTTGTCGAAGTCCGGCAGCGTCAGGCACTCTTTCCACAAATCCCAGGCCGCGCAGCGCGAATCCAGCGGGTTGAGGATTTTATCCAGTGACGGGTCATAATAGCTTTTGACGAACTCACAGGAGCGATCATAAATGATGGCCATATCGCCACGTGCACGCACGTAGTTCAGTAGCCGGCGGATCACTTCTGATTTACCGGAGCCTACGGTACCGTGGAGGCAGAAGTTCTGGATTTCGGAGTTTTTAAGAATAGGCAGATCGCCAATTTTAATATCGGAGGCCATACCATCACGCTTCATCTGGCGGGCCACTTCTTTGGGCTTATCGGAAAGCTGGCGCCCGCCGGTATTCTCATCCTCACTCTGCTGTTTCCCCTGGCGGCCCAGCACCCAGCTGGCGATGAAGAACGTCACGATACAGATAACAAGAGAAACCACGGCTGCAAAGACGAAACTGGTCCACAGCTGCTCTCCGCACCAGATAGTATATTTATCAGCCAGGATTTGTTCTGAGGTATATTCCAGCGACTGGCCGTAATACTGAATGGTGTATACCGGCTGGGAACGAATAATATCGCGCATCGGCCCCAGCGTCGTACACCACCAGTATACGCAGCCGTTCACAAAGGTTTGCCAGCTGAGCCGGTACATCAGCATCAGCCCGCACAGCACCCAGAATAAAATAAACAGCACGTAGAAAATAATATTGGCAATCTGACCAAACATGCGAAAGCGCATATTGGCGATCTGACCGCCCTGCGTCATATCTTTGGCATTGAAACTCATGGCACTAATCCGTCAGTAAAGTATTAGGGTCGGAAGGACAAATTAATCAGCGGAAATACACCGGCACAAAACAGGATTACAGTCATGCCCGGATCCATTGATGGCCAGGCCGGATACTGACTTCTATTAAGAGGTTATGCAGAAGGTATAGCCCTCTGAGCCAGGGCAGTGCCCGCCTTTAATATACGACTTCGCCACCTGCCGTCCGGCCTCATCGACCAGGGCATACAGTGTGGATGGCAATGTTTCAGTCGTGTACTGCAGGCAGACGCAGTAGCATTTCACCGGATGTTTAATCATATCCGGACGTTCAAACCAGCCGGTTGACGGGAAAATCCGTGTGCCGAAGAGCCTGTCAGAAGGAAACTGAGTCTGCACGGACCAGGCAAACACGTCGTCAGCGCTGTCGCGGCGATTGACGCCGGGGATATACAGATTTTCTGCTTCGCGGACAACACGGGAGGCAAGAGAGGACAAGGCGGAGTCATCCGTGCTGGCCGGGCCTTCCACACATATGGAAAGATGGAAGTATTCCGGTTTGCTCTGTACTTCTGGCTTTGCATCGGAAATAACTGACGCCGTGTTTCGCTTACGCTCCACGGAAGACGTCATTATTTTTCGGAAAAAGACACCTGCGATGAAAACAAGCAGAAGAATAACTAACGCGCTGCAGATATACATGATGTGGTCACTGAAGAGAGAACAGACCTCGCGATGTGACAGAGAATAAATGCCCCCCGCCGCAGGATGTGGGTAAATATCGCCAGGCATCAGTTCATGTGTATCAAGAGACCTGACAGGCACAGATATTGTCATAAATAACCTCTGTTCAAATAAAGACGAAAAGACTCCGCCGAAGGCGGCAACGCCTCACAGATGCACAAATAAATTGCGCAACTGTTCACCGTTTAGATGTGGAATTAACTGATTATTTGACGAATGAATTCTGACACGCCGGAAAGGTGATGCCAGTCTGGCCCGGAGTACCCGGGCCGTGGAATAGAACGCTTACAGGATATTAGCGATCGATTTTGCCAGCTGGTCTTCAAGAACAGGCTGGGCTTCAGGGAACTTGAGGTTAACTTTATTCGCGTTAGAGACGACGCGAGTCTGGTATTTATGCTGATTACCCGTTTCAGTACTTGTCTGCACTTTTGCGCCGGATGTTCCCTGACGTAATACGGCCACGTTATCAGTCTGAACCTGTGTTTTGGTTCTTTCCGCGATCTGAACATCGGTTATCATGGTGTAGTTCACATCTTCCACCATCGCGTCAGCCGCCATTCCGACCAGACCGGCTGCAAGCCCTACTCCCAGGGTTGCTCCCGCGGAACTGGAGTTGTAAGCGGTAATCCCCGCCCCAAGAGCGGCGCCAGTCACAGCGCCCTCATAACCCCGGCTTAACCAGCCCTGAGACTCACGAAGGTCCATTTTATCGGCCTTGAGCACATTCGCCTGGATCCAGTAGCCCGCCGTATCGGGGTTACTGACGACCTGATATCCCTTTGAAGTGACAGCGCTGGCAATTTTTGCCTGCAGGCCACTCATATCCTTATCGGAGGTATTTTTGATTTGCAGATAAACCGTCTTATTATTTGAAGGTTCCAGCCAGATTGTTTCGCTCATCTGGGTTTTTACTTCCAGATTTCTCTTTTTAATAGCGGTTCCCATTGCACTACATCCAGACAACACCAGAGCAGAGCTGACGACCATCACAGCCATGACTTTATTAAGCTTCATCCTGAATCCTTGTGACATAATCAATACGAGTGAATACACATTCTCTTATGATTTCGGAATGCGCATTCACTATATACGAATTTTAAGCGAGATGTGAAAACTAATTACAGCCTGAGAAATCAATAATAACAAAGGAAACTTTTAGGCTGTTAACAAACCACCATAATTGATAGGTTGCCTCTGGATCATCCCCCCCCCAACTTTTCTGCTCTGAAAGAGTTTATCGCAGATGAGAGTACCGAAAATTGATATCGTCCAAAATCAATATTCATAACAAACCATACAAAAATCGTCGCAATAAGAATCATGAACGAAAAAGGAAATGGAGAGGCATAATACACTCTATTAAATAGTGCAAGCGCTAGAATTAAAGCCATATACACAAGTGCATAGACCATAACTTTTCTAGATATAAACCGATATACCTGCGAGCGCATTCTATAGGTTCTGGGAACAGATAAAAAAAGTGAACGCGCACTTGCCACACCAAGCAGAACAATAAGACTTATAACACCGGGGAACACCAACACCCAAAATATGAACTTAACAGACAAATACCCGCCCCCTACACTAATTAGGGCGCAAATCATATTCCAGGCGGCAACAATTACTCCAGGCCATAGACATGACCAAAAAGATGGTATCTCCATTTCACCTCGTGAAAACACATTTTTCAGCTCATCTACTTCTTCAATGAGGATTTTATTGGTCATCATCATTTTCATCTTTTCCCATCAAGAAAATCCTTTTGCGTTTTCGCCGCTTTTTCCTCTAACTCAGCCTGAGAGTCAGCTCCAGGTAAAGAATTTACCTTACTCTTTCTTTCATTATAATCACCTTTAAACTCATTTGCTTTAGTTTTATGGTTCTTTTCCATTTCAGCATTTTCACTTTTCACCTCTGCGCCTTGCCGTTGTATGTTTTCGCGGGTTTCCTGATGCTGTTGTTTATTCTCTGTAATCATCCTATCCACCTTCTGACCCACGTTATCCTTAATACCCGCATCTTGTGTCATAACATCGATACGACGAGAATTTTGTCCGTAGTCGGCCATTACCGAACCATTGTCACCACCATCTGACACCCCAGCCATATTCTGTCCGATGCTTTCACGCCCCTGTTGATACGCAGCATCAACCCTGGGTTCTACCTGCTCTTTGACGAATTCACGCGCCAGGGCTTCACGCTGCGCCGCAATTTCAGGAGAACTGGTATTGGTCAGAATGGCTTCGGCATCCTGTGGAGCACGATGCTGAACAAAGTTCGCAAACTGCTGAGTCAGGTTTTCGTTCATCTGGCCAGTCATGCTCTCTGTGCGTGATGCCATCTCACTGTACTCATGGCTGCGTGTCCGGCTGCTTGTATACTGGTCATAGCTGTTTTTGGCACTGGAGAGTGACGCGGCAAACTGGTCAACACGCGAGCTGGCATTATTATCGGTAATATTGCCCGATGTGGTGGTTTTGCGGCTGGTAAAGTAATCGGATGCTTCCTTAAAGTCTTTGGCCGCCTGACTGCTGGTATCATGTCGGCTGTCATTCGATTCCCTACCGGAAGTTCCAACGTTATCTGTATTACCTGAGCTGTGTCCCCAGCCTGCACTTCCTTTACCACCAACTTCAGCAGAAAAACCACTGCCCCACTTTCCTAACTTGCCAAACAGCTGATCCCCAGAACTCCATTTACCAGATACATGTGCATCAAATGATTGAGTTCTTTTCGATGAATCATCCATCAACTGCTGGAAAGACTCCTCATTACTGATGTTGTTGGCTTTCGCATTAGCAACAACCGCATTCCACATCTTGCTTCTGGCCATCGAATCCTGCGAAGACTCGGTAGTATCGGCCCCAGTCGTTGTTGATGTGCTGTTCCCTTTATTGGTGCCAAATTGCTGCAGACTATTCCAGGCACTTGTCACGCTGCTGTTATAGCCATGCAGCGCGCTTTCGGCCTGGACATCAGCCTCACGGGCCATCTGTTGCTGCGCACTGGCTATCTGACGACCGACGTTGATATCCACCGGCAGTTTTGACATTGCACCACCACTGTCCCAGACCATCGATCCATCCCGCGTCTGCGTGCTCATACCCCCATTCGCCAGCTGCCGCGACATCTGTCCGAAACTGGTTGTACTGTTGGTACCCCAGCTGTAGCCGCTGACGTTCTCCATCTGCATGTTGGCGAAAGAGTAATTCCCGTCCACCACGCCGGAGGCCGCCTGCGATGTTGCACTGAGCCCCGAAGAAGAAAAATGGCTGTAGGCACTGGAGAAAGCGGCCCCCATGCTCTTCACGATCCCCCACGACAAGGGCGGTATCATCACGGCAATATAACCCGCGGTGGTCGCAATATCCGAGTTTTTGAGCTGAACCTGCGACAACTCAGAGAGAACAACCGGCACGCCATTTTGCTTCGCATAGTAGGCCATCGCGCTGTTCAGGATGGCGAACAGTAATGGCCACGTCTGCAGCCAGATAAGCGCAAACACATACCCTTTAAGCACCTGCAGCGTCATCATGTTAAACATGGCAGCCATCACCATGATCGGGAACATCCCAATCATTAAACCCATAATGACGGTCTGCATCAGTGGAAGTGCGCGAAGCGCCTGGTGCCCCATTGTGGCCTGTGCCAGCCGCTGCTTTTCAAGGGATGATGTGTTAGCCATATTGACCAGACTGGCGGTGTCCCCGCTGCGGGCCGCATAACTCTGGATCCCACTGCGCAGGGCGTTCATCGTGACGTTCTGGCGGATAATCTGCCCGGCGCTCTGTCCCGAGCTGTAGAAGTAATTGTAGCTGTCGCCAATCATCTGGCTGAAAAGCAGATCGGGATTAGGTTTGCCGCCAAACAGCTGACGAACATAGTAGTTCCAGGTTTTCCCGCCTGTCTGAGTATCAAGCGCAAGAGCCGATTTCAGATCCCGTGAGGCCTCTTCGCATGTCTGGAACTGGTTGTTTTTATCAAACACGCCACGCAGTGGGCTTGGGTTTGCAAAAATCAGGGTATACGGATCAGGTGAATTCAGTAATTCTTCAAAAGAGTACTTATGATTGAGGAAAATATCGCCCATCACACAGTTTTGTACGTAATCGGAAAACAGCGTCGTAATCTGAGGATTTTGTGACAAAAAATCCGTACTTTTCGCGACCAGATTACTGCCAAATAACATCCCCGTTTTACTGTACGTGACGCTGTCCGGCAGCGCGAAGACCATCTCATAACTCTGGATAAGCGCGTTTCCTACCCGTGTTGTCAGCGACGCAGGAATGGCAAGACCAATAGGAACATTATCGACTTCATAGACCTGCGCAACGTTACTGTAATCGATGATCTGCACAGGGGTACGAATGACAACCAGCATAGAGACCAGGGTGAGGGAAAAGACCCAGCCAATAAGGTCCATTACGTTGTGTTTTTTTACCCAGTTCCCCGCCACAATGAGTACCGAGATGGCGATACACATCTTTTCTATAGTCGACCATGTGCTGGTCCCCATAAACGCCGCAATCGCGTTCAGGTTGCCCCGTAACCAGTCGCCGCCAGCAATGGCATATATCTCAAGCATTACAGATTCCCCCCAAAATGATAGTTATTCTGGTAGCGGGTCATCATGCGGGCAGAGACCTGCTGGCGCATGTAACTCATTTGTCTGTCAACCACAAGCAAGGCGTCCTGCTGGACCTGAACACGGGACTGGAAAGCGGCAATTTGCACACTCGCCTGGTTGAGATTTTCCATGATCATATCCATTGTCGACTGGGGATAATTACCGGTTGAGATCATCGCCCGGGCCTGCTGGATAAGTTCCTGAATGTACTGCAGCAGGATGTCGTAGCCGATATAGTCCGTCAGCTGGTAAATAAGTGAGTTAGACACCCCGAGCATCTGCGGATCGACCAGGTATTTGAACACCGGAATGGTGGTGCTGGAGATAAACCCTTTCTCCTGCTCTGTCAGTTTTTCATCAGCCACCGCTTTATTCTGGATACTGCTCAACAAAGCGCGAATCTGATTTTTGAGCGCCTTATTGGCGGTGATGGTTACGGTCGCATCAGCAACGACCTTGAGACATTTATCCGAGTCATTGCAGTGGTAGATTTTAGCTGTGCCGCCCTCCATCATGGCTTTAATCAGATCCTGGTCAGTGGTGCGTGCCGGCAACGGGGTGATCTCACTGTTCTCACCAAAAATCAGCGTACCGGTCAGGGTCATCACAAACTCTTTCAGCTCCTTATTGCCATCAAAGAGCCGGTTCTTCGATAAGGCATTCCACATGATGTTAATGTTCTTCATCACACGTTCTTTGTCTTTATCGCTGGCCTTATCCTGGACGCTGTCCATCTTGCCGCCCACCGTACAACCCTGGCGCGAGGCGGCCCAGTCCGAAAAGATATTGCTTTCACCGGCAATGTCCTGGCAGACCTTTTGTTGAGCGACCTGGGTACGAGGAAACAGGCCACCCACAATTCCCTGAGCAGCCTGGCAGGAACTGAGGTTCATGCTGTTCATGTCAGTGGCCATCTTTTGAAGGAAGTCCTTTGCGGTTTTGATCTCCGGAACCGTGGTCTGCAGGGCAAGGTCAAAGAAGTAACCCGCGGCGTTGGACATAATTTGTTTGCCAAAGCGCTGCAGCTGCTCGCTGTTGATAAAGGAGAACGATCCCAGGTACGCATCGATGCCGCCGCAGCCGGCGTTAATATCCGGCAGGGTCATGCTGACCAGCTGGATCGTTTTCACCTGCGTTCTGGCATACAGCGAACCGCCAGAGGCATAACCCGCCGCCTGCCCCTGCCAGACCTGTGGCTGGCTGGTATTGGACGCAAACCCGAGCTTATTGAAGAAGTTATTCATGTCGCCATTCACATCGGCGGCGGCGCTAAATGACAGGCCAAGCGCGGCACCGCAGAAAAGTGACAGAAGTTTAATTCGCATCCTGTCCTCCATTACGCACAGCATTCTTTTTAACTCTGTCATTTCTCATAATAAAAAGGGTCTTAAGGTGATAACTGAAAAAATTGCGGATCGCTAATGTCACTCCGGCAACAAAGAACCCCACCCCAACAGCGATCAGCGCATAAGGGATGGCGTACATCATAATATTCCACAGGTCTTTTACTCGCAGGTCACCGCTGGCTATCCAGTCATCCACGCAGAGATTAAATAAAAATCTCATTATCCATAACAGCAGAGCACCTGCAGTGAGAAACACAATGAATAATTCCAGATAGATTTCCAGACGCCTTTCCCGGTGGATAAATTCCGGCTTCAGTTGTTCTATTTTTTCTTCTGCTGTCTGCCCGGGTGCTTTTAAACTGGCTGGAAATAAAAACGCATACAGTCCCGTCGAACGTATATATTTGTTCATGGCTATTTTCCTTAATCACTTGCTAAGACCGGATATAACAGAGACTCAGTGCATCATCTGAAATACCGTATCCACTCTGGCCATAAAGCCCTGTGCATCCGTGGCGCCCTGCAGGATCGGGTACGCTGCCAGCGTGTTTACGTTCACCAGAAACGTAGTCGGCGTGGCCACCGGGATATTGGGGAAAAAGGTCTGCATCACGTCAGGAGGCGCCGGCAGCGCTTCCGGAAACGCGTCATCACCCTGTCCGTCAATGGTGTAAGAGAACACGGAGAAGCCATACTGTCCGGCCAGCTGCTTCAGCACCGGGTCAAATTTATGACAGTAGGGACAGTGTCCCTGCATGAACAGCACCACTTTCCAGTCGCGCATGTCCACCTGCTTTCCGTTGCTGAGTCGTAACCAGCGTGGCTGAGATGCCCCGCTCACCGCCTGGGGAGTGTCGCTCTGCGGGGAGGCCGTTTCAGTACCGGAGATACCCCGCGGATCCCAGAGCGACTTCACCTCATCGAGCGTTCCCGCATGTGCCACCCCAGCCAGTGCAAGGGAAAGAGCCAGTGCCGCCAGCGGCGTCTTAGCGAGGTTCATCAGGCTGTTTTTCACAGGCTTTCTCCTCTTTTTCGGCTTCAGCAATCAGGGCGTTTAGAATGCGGTATCCCCCGAACACCACCATACCCAGCCCGAAGATTTCCCCGGCCTGGACGGCCAGCTCAGGCTGTTTTCTGACAAGCCGGGCTATCAGGTGGAAAAACACGCCCACGGCCAGCACCCACATCCCGGTGATATCTAAATCCGGAAAACGAATATTTCGCATGACACACTCCTTAGAAATTCGGTTTAAAGTCGCTGGAGACATAGAGGAACTGTTTCGCCAGGTCGTCCTGACTGATAAAGCCGTAACTGAGAGGCTTCACCTGGCCACTTTTCGGGTTAACCAGCATCATCGCGGGGAAGAACTTCACGCCAAGCTGCTCTGCCTGGCCCTGGTCCGTCCGGCTGTCGGGCAGCATGGGGTTAATCACTCCGTCAACCGACACCGGTATCACGCTCAGGCCATAGGTTTCGCGAAAATTTTTAATCACCTGGACCAGCTGGCCATCGATCGCTTCCCGGCCCCGGTAGAAGAACATCACGCCGTAGTGCTGTGCGAGGGTGGAGATAGCCTGTCGCTGTTCGGCATAGTCGGCAGCGAGCTGGTTTTTTACCGTGCCGTTGTAGTGGCTGTACTGCAGGTTGTAATCGAGTTCGGGGTTTTCCAGCATGGCTTTCTTCGCACTCATCGAGAACAAACCTGCCTGCTGCGTCCAGTAGTTCTGCAGCCGGAAATACTTCACGAAGTTTTCAGACGATGGATACAGAATGGCTTCGTACAACGACCGTTTGGTGGCCGCCTGGAGTGTGGCGAGTTTCTCCAGAATATCCATTTGCGGCGGTGGTGCCGCTGGTACGGCTTTCCTGTCCTCATCACGGGGCTTCAGTTTCTCGTTGTACCACTGCCAGCCCGCGTCTTTGGCGAAAGCCGGCATCAGGGCGCAGCAAAGGCACCCCGCCAGCATGGCGGCATGTATTGTTCGCATGGCAAATACCCTTTTATGAATTAATGCGACTGGCGTGACAGATGCTGATAGACACTGTATTTATCGAGCTGGCGCTGTACCTTTCCTGCATCATCACGGGCTTCAAAGCGATAACCGCTGCAGTACAGAGGCAGATGATTTATCTGAAGGTCCACCCGCTCCCCGTCCCTGATCACCCACGCGGCCTGAGAAACAGTGTCGCACTGGATCCCCCAGGCCCGGTTGGTTGTCATAAATGCGTTAACCTGCCTGTCCCGCCACAGGCTGTACGACATAATGCTGACCAGGAGAAAGACAAACACCCCGACAAACACCATGACCAGCCCGTATGCTTTTTTCTCTTCCATTGACTCTCCTGGTCACATAATAAGGAATAGCGGCATGCTCAGTACTGAAGATATAAAAGCCTGCCGGTCCGCTGGCAGTTTCTGGAAAGCAGGTGAGTACTGAGCGGCCATCTGAACCAGTTCGGACGAGTTAATCAGGAACCTGTCTGTATGCAGAGAGATATCCGCAAGAACAGCCAGTACCATAACATGATGCTCCTGGGGTAAATTCTCTTCATTCAGAATGTCTATAAATTTCTCAATCGTGATATATCGATTCATCTTTGCTTTTCCTTGAATTTATAACTTTCTCCAGGACTGAGAAAAACAAATAACACACAGACATGGCAAACCCAGCCATAAGAATAAAGACCACACTTTCGACATAATCACTTCCCGACGTCCCTTTGACGGCATCCCAGGAGAAATAAATCACCGGAGAAATAATGATTATTGTTAGCGTTAATCTCAGGACAAAATCAATAACAGGCTTTTTGTGAAAACTCATTTTCATGATTATCGGTCTCTTTATTAGGCAGCATGGTTTATTGCGCGGATTGCTGACTCATGATTTCCTTAATTCGTTCTCTGGTCTTATTGGTGAGCACATCGTTTTCCGGTATTTTTTGATTTTTCATCAGGTCGTCCATAAAGTTGGTGAAATCCAGCTTGTTAAAATCAATCTCCTGGAGTTCCGCGACGGTAATGCCCCGACAGTCAGGACTGCTGGCGCCGCCAAAACCGATATGCAGCTGACCGTTTCTTCCCTGCTGCTGAACGATCTGCGCCAGTTTTGAGTCGAACTGGCAATAGCTCCTTTTTTTCTCCAGGCAAATCCCCAGAACCTTTTTAGAGCAGAATTCCCCTATACTGACCGTCAGCTTGTCTTTTTTCGCTTTGGCCAGCGCCTTTTCCTCGCTGCTGCAGCGTGCCAGCCCCACATCCTGGCCCCAGCCGCTGTCTTTGCAGCAGTTACTGAAGCCGGCAGCAAACTTCTTACAGAACTTCGCTTTTCCGGTGAATGCCCGGACATCCACCCCGTTCAGTGCAGCGACGTCCTTTCCCGCGGCAGCCAGTGCCGCCAGCTCAGACACCGCCTGCCCAAAGTCGTTGCTCTTCCCGGACGTGGCTTTGTCACATTCACCATCAAGGCAGAAGACATCACCGCCGCAGATCATTTGCTTGCCACTCGTCCTGGTTTCGCAGGAATACGTTGCATATTCATGCAGGCACGTGCCTTCCTCGCTGGAGAAGGCGCACTGGCGGGATGACAGAGTACAGGCCGTATTTTTCATCAGGCTTTCACAGGAGCCGTTGTCCGCCGGCTGCGTGAGCCAGGTATCCTTATATTTCCAGCATGCTTCCGTGAACGAGTAATCCCTGCCTCCGAGGGTGATGGTTCGCGTTCCTCCCGGACTGATACATTCCTCGCCCGTTTTTTTCCCTTCATCCTTACTGAACGGACAGCTTTCAACCCAGACGACTTCAGGTGCATAGACGGTTTCGGTTTCTTCCATCACCAGGGTGACCGTGACCTGTACGGGTTTCTGGCTGGCCGATGATACGGTCCGTGATGTTTTGCTTACTGAAAAGTTCTGCCCAGCAGTGACCGCTTTGTCCACACCAAACGACTGATGAATCTTCCCCTTCCCGTCATAGGTATATTTCGTACAATGCGTGTTCTGACCGCCTGAACACATCGATTCTGAACGTGGCCAGCTGATCACATCAATGGGGAACGTTCGTTCAAAGAGGGTCAGGCTTTCACTCACTGCACTCTTGCAGCTATCCCGCACCTTCCCTTCGGAATCGCATTCTTCAATCCAGGGGATCACCAGAGGCTCACCATCCACCGAGGCATTCAGCAGACGACCGTTGGTCGGGATCGTCAGGTTGCCACTCCATTGCCGGGTACTCCGGGCATAATTCAGCGTCACCACCTGCTGATAGGTTCGGTTAACTTTCTGCGTGGTGGCGTTATCCTTCAGGGTCGCTTCCCGTGTGCAAAAATTTTCCACCTGCAGATCACGTTCGCAGGTATGGTTTGTGAACTCGCTGCGGTTCACAACCTGGGCGGTACAGGACTGTCCGGTATCACCGACAATGCTGTCGGCACGGGATTCTGTATCCTTTGCGGCCTGAATAAACGGCGCATCCTGAGATATCTGATCCGGTGGCCGGTTCGTGAACGACTCCGTAATCGTTTTGCCGGTATCTCCCTGGCTGAACTCCAGGGCTGAATCGCTTTTCAGAGAGCTGTCTCCGCTGGCAGTGACGCCGCCGTAGTATTTTGTCTGATCCGGGTTGTCGGTATACCCCGGCAGGTTTTGCTCACCACTGAAATTTTTCAGTGAGTTCAGACCATTGCCCTGCACCTGTTTCGCAAAATCCGAACCAGCTTTATAGTCGCTTCCACTGTCAGCACAGGCGGGGGATGCCAGCCAGATAAAGGCGCTCAGGACAAAAAAATGCGCAGTCAGTACGGAAATAACCGTCTTCATTTCTGCCCTCCCTCATCCCTCACCATTTCCGGTAACGCTATGAAGTACGGTCTGTCTTTCATGGCTGGCTCCCGGCGGCATTCGAGGGCGCATCAAGCATCTGCCGGGCCACCTGTGCACAGTCACCGGTTTGTGCGACTTTCTCCAGCGCCTGTTTGACGTGAATGTTACCGCGTACCACGTCATATCCGGCCTGACACCGTACCACCAGAGACGGCACACTCCGGATGCTGTACTGCGTATATAGTGTCGGGTCGATCTGCACGCCGTCGGTCACGCCATCCTTCACCAGCTGCAGCACCGCGTCAGTGGTGGTCTTCATGTCGTTATTGACGAGCCCACGCAGTGTCGCCGGAATGCCGTACTGCCGGGTTTCGTGCAGCATCCGCTTCAGCCCCTCTTCAGGTATCGAGAAGGAGACAAAGTACAGCGCCCCTTCTGCCGGCTTTTCCTGATTCGCCGCTTTCTGCTGACTGACCAGATTATCGATAAACTGGCGGTCTGATTTGGGCAGAGGATTACGGTTGATTTGCGCCTCAAGCTCCTGCTGCAGCTGTTTATCCGGATGCTGGCGCAGCTGTTCGCTGAGGTTCTCCTGCTGCTTCAGCCATTCTCTGTCTGTAACAGAGGAGGTTTCAGCCAACACTGCTCGTCCGGTCAGCAAAAGCATGACCATAAACAGATTCATTAATTTCATGAGAGACTCCTGTCAGAGAAAGACACAATTGCGTTTACGCCACATCAGATAGCCATAGTTCTTACGGGTGTTGGGTGGATTTTTACCGGCCTCCCAGCGCATCACGCTGCGCCCCACGGGATGGCACTGGCCGCTGTCCGGGTACATGTTCACCATCTGATAGCGCCAGCGCTCTTTGGGGATGATCGGGGACGGATACTCATAGCAGACCGCCTTGTCCTTCCCGATGCTCTCCATAATTTGTCCCTGCCGGTGAAGCTTGTACGCCATGCGCTCGCTGACAAGTAACGAGGACTGCAGCGGACTGGACTCGTTGCTTACCCAGCCGCTAAACGGGTACATCGAACCCTGAGAGCCGGCACACCAGAACAGAATATCGAGTGGCATATGAAACGCGCTGGCCATAGCGTCAGCCGCGCACGCCCCCTGTGCGATGGGGTTGGCAAACAGGATGGCTTCCGGATTCAGAATGGTGGTGAGGCTGCTGTCCACCCAGGTCGGGTCAATCTCGGACAGATAGGCTATATCCATGTCTCCGCCTTCCAGACAGCCTGCGGAGGTGATGATGTTCAGCCAGTAGGTCAGCGGGTACTTGTACCAGTGAACGTGATAAAAAGCGCCGTTCACCTGCTTGTCGTCCTTTCTCGCGGTCCCCATACCGGTCTTGCCGAGATTGATACTGAAGCCCCCCAGATTGACCATACAGCCAGGCGAACGGCTGACGTCCGTCATGGCCATCGGCTCCCAGTACCCGATGGCCAGGCCGGGGCGAACAAAAATCGGTGGCGGCGCCGGACACAGCTGCAGGGGACTACCCGGATTGCTGGTATCAGGCAGATCGCCTTTACCAACCTGCACGCTGCCGAGTGATAAAGGAAATATGCAGCGCCAGCACACATCGGTGATCGGGTTGACGAATCGACCTTCACACGACGGATCTGCATGTACCTGAGGGACTAACGAAAAAAACAGGAGGATAAACAAAAATGATATTTTTCTCATTGATTATCCCTTCCCCTGTATTTTTCCCAGATGTTGTTTACACCATCGATTATTTCTTTCTGCTTTTTTAAATCCTGTCCCTTAGCGAAATGCTTCAGCACGTTGGAAATAAACTCCAGTCTGTAAACCTTCCGCCAGAACGAGTCCTCATCATGTGGTTTTAAAAGAAAAAGCTCATCCAAATCCTTTTCCATATCGCTGATGAGATGACTTGCTTTGCCTTCAACATACCGACAATACCGACTATTCTGTAATTCATAATCGTCAATTTTTTCTTTCAGAAGCCTTTCACATTCACGTCGGTGGTTAATTTCTTTATTTTGTCGAACCACCGTAAGCCACTGAACAACAATTAATGCTGCGAGAGTAATCTCAGTAATAGTCATATAATCACCTGACAAATAATCGTAATTCGGAATCGTACGGGTCAACGGACGGGAAACACCTCAATATTCAGCCGTTCACCGGAGGGCGCCGGCGTGATCCGCGCCGGGACCGCCGTCAGGCCAAATCGCTTGCTCAGTACGCCGTTCTGGTCGAAATAGACCCGGCTGTCCAGCGCTGCGGAGGTGTCCGGGATACTGCCACGCACCAGGATAATTTTGCTCATCAGGGTTTCCGGCACCTGACGCTTCATCCAGGCCAGCTGGTCGGCATCGTCTCCATTGATGAAGTACAGGGTCTGGACAAACGGTACGGTTTTAAGCGGGTTCACCACATCGCCCTTGCGGGCAAACACCCGCCCCTCATTGTCCTTCAGGTCTTCGGTCAGGCGGATGCTGGGATCAAACCAGCGCTGCTCGTATTTCTCCGCACGCTTAATGCCCTCCACCGGTGCCGGCCGCTGACTGTTCTCGATAACCCGCTGCTTAAACGCATCCATCGTCTGGTCCCACTGGCCAGAGGATTGCAGTGACTGCAGACGCTGCGTGATGAGCTGCAGCATGTCCTGCTCCCGGACGGGCCATAAATCCCCCCAGGTACCGAGATCAGCCGCCTGAGTCAGCGGCGATACCAGGCAGGCGGCGAGCAGACAGTCTTTCAGTCGTATCATTACTGGTCTCCTTTCATCCGGCGGGCAATGTCGTGCTGGATGTTGCGGGTCACATCGGGCGCGCCCTGAACCACGGCAGGTGAAACCAGAATGACCACATGATGCTGCTGCTGATACTCCGCCAGACTCTTCTCCAGCGCGTCGTTAAACCGATCAGAGAGCGCTTTGGACTGCGCCTCTGTCAGCTGCTTCTGACTCACACTGTCCATAAAGCTGTCGAGCGTCTTCTTCATATCAAAAGCCACCACCCGCGGCGTGGAGTACTCCAGAACCACGCGTGAGAGAAACGCGCTGGTTGCCAGGGCGAAAAGCACGAGAGCAACGATGACAGGTATCCGGCGAAAGGTATGAGAGGTCGTACTGACCGGTTGTTCGGTGTTGTTTTTCATCACTGTTTATCCTCCATGTCATTCACCGGTATTCGGGATTCAAGCTCTGCCATTTCGTCTTTAAAGTTGCGGCACGCCAGTCCGTATACCGCATCGTGGATATCGACCCCCTCCTGCCGGCGCGCTTGCATGTACTCAAAATCCGGGCCTTTGGAGGAGTACATCGCCCGGCTGAGCGGGTCAACGAACAGGCGGTGCCAGGAGCAGTTCGCTTCCACCTGCAGCATAAAAGAGGAGAACCACTGCTCTTTGGCCGAACCGAAGCCGTTAATCATGTCTTTCTCCAGCTTGCTGAACTGATCCGGGTACAGCTGGTTATACTTGGCAAACTCTTTGGCTGACTGCTTCAGAATGGCCTTGTACGACGAGTTCCCCCAGGCAGCGCGTGCAGCGCTCGATGCGGTCGGGGAGTCGAAGTCCACGATATTTTGCGTGATGGTGATGTATGCGCCGGTATGTCGACGCGCGGTACGGTAGCCTTTCTCGATAAACTGCCCCACTTTTTCATTCTTGAAATCAAGGAGCTTCCAGCCCTCATCGATGACGTTCAGTTTTTTCAGGCCACGCGGTGACTGATACATCCTGTTCTCGATGTAAATAATCAATGAGAACATCACCGCGATAAGCAGAGAGGGCCGCGACTCCAGGCCACCGAGCTCCAGTACCACCATCCGGGCGTCATCGTGAAGTGTTGGTTTATCTGAGTTGAAATAGTCCCCGTAGATCCCATTCACCGTGTACTGATCGAGCAGGATTATCATCTCGTCCAGACGGCCCCGGATTGTCGGGGAATCAGCATATTCATCGCTGTCCTTCGCGTCCTGTAAAAACTGAACTACGTCATCAACGCGTGCATGATTACGCTTGCTTAACCAGGCCGCCTGAACTGCCTGCAGAAGCAGGCCTTCATGGACTTCATCGAGGTTGCCGTTCGGACTGGCCATCACCGACATCTGATCGCGTATACGTTCTGCTGACATGTCGAAGTGAGCATCATCCAGCACGTTGGCGAACGGGTTAAACTTGAGGGTATCGCCATCGAGGTATACGCCCCCCATGTTTTCACACAGGGACTTATAGCCATCGCCCATGTCGAACACCCAGGCAAACCCGCCGGAGTCGAGCACACTGCGAATGAGGGGCTGAATCAGACCGGTTTTACCCGCCCCGGACGTCCCGCAGACTGCCATGTTGAAATTGGTATTGTTCATTCCCTCGTAGAACAGGTCGATGAACGCCAGCTGATTTCGGTAGGTGGGCGCCAGGAGTCCCGCCGGCGCCAGCGGGCTGTCAGCGACGATCGGCAGGAGGTTAGCCACCTGGAACGTCTCCGCCCGCTTCACCACGCCTGCCGCCTGCAGCTCTTTAAACAGGCCCTCACCACACTTGAACGGCATCATGGCCAGAAAGTTACGCAGGTGATGGTAGCGGGCCGGGATCAGCTGGAAACCGCCTTTACGGTAGCTGTTGAGCACCTGCTGTTCAGCGGCGAGAGAGGCCTCTGTGCTGTCTGCGGTGTACGTGGTGATATTAAAGAAGTAGGACACCAGGGAGGTCTGGTTGGTCGCCAGTCGCTGGCGGATATCGCCCCACTCCTGCATTTCCTTTATCACGTTCGGAAAAAACTTCGCGTAGGAGGTTTTGCTTTTCTTCTCCACGTCCATGAATTTCATGTTGGCTTCATTCTGGGTCTTCACCTGGTCCTCCACCATCAGCGTCAGCGTGATGACAAAGGGGCAGGAGATGGAGAGCTCCGGGTTAAGCAGGTTGGCGTAGTTATCCGCGGAGGTCCAGAGGAAGGCCATTTCCGGATCACTCTCCAGATGGTAGCTCGTCACCCGGGTTACGCACTCTTTCCCGTCGCGCCCCAGGCGGCCAATTTTCAGATGACCGGCGGTGACCTGCATATCAAAGCTGTCATCGACACACTGATAGTTCAGATCCTGATAGGGGTCCAGCTTATACGGTACGCGGTACATCTCGTGCGGGTCCGGGTTTATCAGCTCGCGCATCAGTTCGACCAGCCCGGCAGCATCAAGGATACGCGTCGGAATATAGGCACCGCCCAGTGACGCCCGCAGGATCTTAATCTGGTTCTCCATCTCCACAATTTGCGTGGTGGAGTTTTTCTTCCGGGGCACGCAGCAGGAGATGTACACGCGGTAGTTTCGCAGCGTCAGGGGTAAATCCAGTGCAGGAGGCAGGGGGAACTTCGTCTCCGCTGCCCGGAGATAGTAGGCCTGGGTGATGGCGTTAAACTTCTTAGCCTGTTTACCGCTCCAGCGGAATTCACGCAGACCGTAGTCGATATCATTGCCGACCAGTTTGCTGGAGACCAGATGAAAACTGACCGGGACGCCCCGGGGAAGTTTGCTGCGCAGTAAATGCTCCAGTGTGGCGACGATACTTTTATCCGCACCGGGTAAAGGACGCGCCTCAAACATAAAACCGATGGTTTTGTTATTAATAAACAGCCCGGTCGCGGAATCATAATCCTTATAGGGCAAAATACGGCTGAACTGGGGGAAATTCATGCTGCCCAGCGTGTCATTGGCTTTCGCGGATTCGTCGGGCAGCTTCAGTGCTGATACCAGTGAATTCACTGCCTGGGTGACGGCATCGATGATGTTATTACTCATGCGGGCGTTCCTTTAAGAGCATTTCAAAATAACAAGGGTAATAAATGGCAAGAAGAATATTCATATCCGCACTAGAAACTCCTTCTTATAATGGAAAGCACTGGAATAAAAAACAATAAACACATGGAGGCAATAATCTGACCCATAAAGATCGAATCCAACAACACCTCCCCTTGCCACAGACAAACAAGCAGAGTGATAAATAATAAAACCACATGAAAGAAAACAATCAGGAACAGAATGTTCGCTGAGAACTCCCCATCACCAACTTCCACCTCTAAGCAGAAAAAATAAAATACACACAAACTACAGATAATATAGACGCCTTCATGTCGAATACCCTGAAAGAAATCAGGAGAAAACTCTCCTGCCAGTCCATTGTAAGTCAGTCTGGCTCCCAGATAGATGAGCCAGTAGACTGGAGGTATAAACAAAAATCCGTACTTTCGAAGAAACAGCATCATATCCATCCCCTGATTATTTGCTCATAGCGTTCAGTGCGTTAAGTTTTTTTTCACGTACTGCTTTAATCTCTTCTTTATACTTGCATTCTGATGCCATCTTTTTTGCGTCACCGAAAGTTAATGGCTCTGACGAAGTGACTGTGTTAGTTTGAATTGCTAAACGTAATGCCTCACCTGCACAAGGTGTCTAATGAATAATACTTTGCAGTTGTTCTGGAGTAGCGGGCTGCATATCGCGAGAATCTTCAATATACCGCACAAAAAATACCCAGTTAACACAATTAAAAGAAGAACTATCAAAAAACCAAATTGCTGGCCAATTTCTTGCTGTCTTTCCATTGTTCCATCCCTACCGGTCAATCCAGTTTGTTAATCAGCATTTCATTTTGAGTTAGCTTTATATAATTCCCACTGATGGATATAGGAATAATACTGCCCACCAGGCACATTAATGATGATGCCATCACAGTCCAGTTTATTAACAGGGCTGGTAAAAGCGCCTGTCGGCATGTTTACCTCAAGTGTCCGGCAGTCATCTTTCCAGTGTCTACCTGCTTCAAGTTCATCCATCGAAAATGAGTGAATGGAGATAACGAACATCCCGGAAAACCCAACCACCGCTATAAGCGCACAGTATATGAATGTATCGCCTCTGTTAACTCGAAGATTGAATTTTTCAGGGATGGCAACCATTGCCAGCGCACCGACCACACCAATAACAAAAAGAATCAGGCATATACCGTTAAGCCATGCAACGTTATGTCCAAGTATATAGTACGCTTTCACTTTCTTATTCCTTATGCTGCATACTTTCAAATAACGTGAGATTGTTAATACTGACCATCGGTCTTACTATTCACCTGCCCCCATCCGATCAAAGTAATAAATCAAGACATAAAACATATAAAAGATCACTGTGGCTGTAAAAAATCCCGTTATTACTGACAGCGTCAAATCAGGAGAGTCCGCCCATATGTTTTTATCCTTAAACACCATAAAAAAAAATAAAGCACTGAGACCTGTAAGCCCAAACAACATTAAAATACAGGCAAGCGTATCTCTTATAAAAACACCAATAATTACATAGCCGTAACCGCAGATGATGATTGCCATTGCAAAAAAAAGTCGAACAAAACCATCAAAACTTAACTGGTATTCAGCCATTTACCCACCCTCATTCAATGTTTCTATCACGCTGCTCAAAGGCTCGCGGGTTTTAATTTCAATGCACTCTCCTGTATTACTTCCGTAACCTCTGCCCCCACGTGCTTCGAGTACCCGTAGCATTTTTATGCAGACATCTGTATTAGGCATGGGAGTAATATCCCAAATCCCACCGCCACTACTCGGCGTCATCAGCACCAGAAAAATAAAGGCATGCATACTTTATTGCCTCTGTTTATATATTAACGAATGAATATTTCTTTCATTGCCTCTGCGATAGTTGTTTGCCTATTGCCACTTATCGCTCTGTCATAATCAGACTTGCTTACATTTTCAATAACATCACTACACTGAAGTCGATTTTGCGCTGGAGAGAAAAACCCTTTATCAATATTAGTCTCAAGCAACCGGCAGTCATTTTTCCAGTGATGAGATAGAACTTCGGGCACTGTATTACTGTCAGTAGAAAAAAACAGGCTATAATATGTCAATTAAAACACCACAGCCATCGTACATTTGAATAATTCACTCATAACCAGCCTTTGCTTTCAGTTAAAAACATCATTGCATTTTATATTCAGATGAACTTCCCTCTGGCCTGTACTTAACGGGAAGGTAGCGGGTTATTCCATCAGGACATGACCAGGCGTCTTTGCGACCATTAAATCCTTGTTGAGCATCGAAAGCTGACACCTTGCAGTTTGTTAACGTATACATTGTATTATTTTTTCTAAAAACCATATCTTTATAAGTATCCTCTGGTGACAAAATAACAAGAGCGGTTATAACATGAAGAATTAAAACCCCAGAGAACATGCAACCACGTAACCCCCTTCTCTCAAACGCCCTTGATGCAAAAGATCCAACTATCACTCCCATGCCAATAGCGAGAAAAAAATAAAATATATAAAATGAGTCAGCCCGAACAAGTCTATAAGAGAATGTTAAATAATTAATCATTTTCAACCCCCCCTTTTAAATAACCCTTACATAAAGATACATGAGCGTAATATCTTCGTCTGAGCACGCTACCGCCCATCCCTTTCAACGCAGAGGGCACTCGTTATAATTCAGAAATGAAAACTTACTGCAGCGCCAGTAATGGCGCTGTGAATCAATTAAGGCGAGGCTGTCCCCACGCCGATGGTTTTACGACAAAAAGAACCGTTGCTGGCTGGTGATATACATCATCTGAATCCACATACGGCGCTATCCACAATGACGTTGTCTCCTCCCCTTTTCTTAATGGCCGGGGATAATTACCTGGCGGTGTTGACGGTGACGTAAACGTTGACGCCACTACTGGTAAAGACATTTTCACTACCGGCAAAGACTGGAGCCTTTTCTCGGTTTCGAAATATATTGCCTCATTCTTTGCCGTTGGATTATTTAGGTACACTGCACGTGCTCGTTCTCTCTCCGCTGCCACTCTGGCCCGGTTCAGGTTGGGTTGAGGCGGCAACGGGTACGAATTAACTGACGTGGTTCTGAAATTACCCTCAGCCAGTTGTGGCAACCCGGCCGCAGCCGGCTTTGCATCACTGCGTTCCTCCTTCAGCTTCGCTTTTTCATTTGCCTGCTCCATCGTCATACAGGTATCCGACGTCGTGGCATTACATTGAAATTCAGTCTCTGTGCCCGCGCACCCGGTTAAGAGCAAAGCGCTGCCCAGAGGAATTAACAGCATTAATTCCTTCATAATATTTCTCGCTATTTATCGGTTTTTTTTTTCAGGTTCATCCTGAGCTGGGTATTTTCCTTAATCGCCCGAACTAGCCATTATTTTCCCCCTGCGGCGCTGCGCCCGGAGAGAACTCACGCGGATCAAGTTTGCCCAGCTTCTTCAGCATCTCGTCAGTATTGAATCCGTTCATACCGCCGCCTGACTGATGATGTGCATCAGCCTGCTGTGCCGGCTCCGCCTCCTGATTCTGAGCCTGCTGTTGCCCGTTCTTTTCCGCTTCCAGTTCTTCAATCGTTTTCAGCTGGAATCCATCCTGGAACACGACGGTCACTTCGTTGCCGGCACCAATCGGAATGACCGGGTGATACTGCTCGGCCCTTTTGATGTAGTACTCGCTCAGCGTCTGCGCAGCTTTAGATGCACCACCGCCGACCCCCATTTTCAGAACGTCACCGGCGCCAACAGATGCGGTTGCCCCCAGGCCAACAGCCGGCTGTGAAGCCCGTTCCATGCCCTGACCAATCCCGTCAACAAAACCGGCCCCCCATGCCCAGCCGAGGATTTTTCCGTTACGCATCACCACCTCTCCCTTAACCCCGTTTTTCCCCATAAAGGAAACGTGGCCGTTAATGGGCTGATCGATGGTTTTATCACCTTTGATACAGCTGATATTGCGGGTACGGACGATGGCGCGTTCGCTGGAGACATCGCCCCAGGCTTCAAGGCCCACAAAACACCCTGTCAGGTCGTAGGTTTTGCTGTTTGGCATTTCCACGCGACCGGTGATACGCAACTGCATCGGTACAGTTGATTCATTCCCGGTAACAGACGCGTTGGCATCTGCCCCCTCGATAAGCATGCTTTTTGCAAAGCTCCCCGACGGAATGTACGGCAATGACTTCGTTTTTTTTCCTTTGTCGTAACTGAACGTTTTACGCTGTATCTGGTTTGGTACCGGTACAGACTGGTAGCTGACCTGCGGCGGCGGTGTCATACCATTCCCCGGATAGAATGCCGTCGGAGGCGGTACCGCGGCGCCGGTTTGCGGCGGATAACTGGCTGGCTGCGGCTCCCCTTCCGGACCGGGTGGCGGTGACGGAGGAGTCGGCGCGGGCTCGCCACCAGAGACAGCCGGTTTCACGCCCAGCGCCTTCAGCTGAGTCTGCATGGCTTCATTATCACTGCTGAGCTTGTCGATACGTATCTGGTCAGCGGTTCGCGCCTTACTCAGTAGGTCCACTTCCCCCTGCAGGGAGTCAAAACGCTTGTTGAGATCAGCGGCAGTCGCCTGCATTTCTGTTGTCGCGTGCTGCTCCACCTTACTGTTGAAGCTGCTGTCGACCACCCCGGTCATATCCGGTGCGGGTTCGCCCTGAGCCGGGGCTTCCTCATCAGAGCTCATGTTCAGATCTGACAGATACAGCCCGCCTCCGACTGCTGCCGCGCCGCCCGCCAGAATGAGTCCCAGCCAGATATATTGCTTACGTTTGATCAGCGTGTTGAAGTTGGCCATCAGCGCTTCACTCCTTCATCTGACGTCGTGACCCAGATCTGCATGCGACCACCGGCAGTCAGCAGGCCCGCCGGGGTACTGAACATGACGGCACGTGTTCCGGGCTGCCAGAAATCGCTTTCACGCACCATACGGGCCGACAGGGAGACATTGTCCAGACTGTAACGGACGACTTTCAGGTGGTGGCCGACCCAGACCCTGTCGGCAGTGGCGCGCAGACCAGCCGGCACCTGCAGCACTTCAGAAGTGACGGGGACAGACTGATACTCATCGGGTACGCTGCCCTGACGCACGGCGCGATTCAGCGAAACCAGTAACGATTCATAGGGGTTCGACTCTTCCCAGGCTTTTGCCGGACCGGGGGTACCCGCCAGCTCGCTGACCAGCTGAATTGTCCGGCCTGAGCCCGCACGGGGCACGGCACGAATGGAGAAGTTCAGCCCGCGTTCGGTTTCCACAATGAAGGTGAATGGTTTTTTACTGACGGTCGCCAGAATGGCACCGCCGCTGTCGGTCTGCTCCTGGTTTGTCAGGCCACCGTCCAGGCTGTTTATCGCCGTGATGCGATCTCCAGGTACTGTGAACAGATTCGGGTCGGTGTTACTCACGGCAATATTTGCCTGACCACCATTGGTCAGGGGGACCACTGTCGGCGCCAGCGTACCGCTGAGGGTCGCGGACATCGCGGGGGCGACCAACAGCAGACAGCCTGAAATAAATAACGGGTTAATTTTTTTCATTATTTATTTCTCCAAAACGCGCCAGCCAGCTGACACCATCGACACGACTGAACTGAATGACATAGCTTTTAATTTCACTGTAGGGTTTGGAATCCCCAATCCACGTTTTCAGCTCACCCCGGATATCCACGCGGTTCTCTGCCGGCCAGGCACGCATCGACGTCATATAAAAGGTGGAATTAACGTTATTGTCTTTAATGCGTTTCGCATCTTCAGCCAGCTGGACCTTGAGGCTGTTCTGCGAGGCGGGTAATACATACCGGAGTAGCTGCTGATGCTGGGCATCAACCGTTTCCGGCGTGACATTCAGACGCAGGGCAACAAAGGACAGGCCCAGCTGCTCAATATAAGAGGCGTCAGCCTGGTTCTGAGACACCGCAAAGGGTGCACGGAATAACATCGGTGTCACCGCCACTTTCTGTTCCGTCTGCAGACGGTAATTATTTATGCCCTGGATAATATTGGTCGCAAGACTGAGGGTCAGGAGTGTCCCCAGACTGATAAATCCCACAGCGATAACGCGGGTGGTATTTTGTCTGGCACCATGTTCCATATGTTATTTCCCCGTTGATTTATTTAATCCACTGCCGGAAACAGGAGTCCGGAACATCATGAAAGAAACCTTTAAGAAGGGAGGTTGGCAGATACCAGTAAATCAGGTCGCGTAGCCAGGAACTGCCCCGCCCTTTTTTCAGTTTCTTGATACCCCAGAAAACCAGTACCGCTGAAGCTATGCCAAATATGAACTTGCTGGTCCAGAAACCCCAACCGAGACAAATCACGGCCGGGATAAGTTCATCGAGATATAAGCCAAACCAGCGGGACTGGTTAGTCAGTGTTTCCGGGAAACGGTATCGCTTTAATTCGTCTCCCGTCATCACGTGCTTCCTGTCAGTAACCGGCGACCGACATACCGATGGTGATAAAGGTGGAAATAATCGCGAAGCCAAACAGGAACTTCACGTTTTTGGTCATCATGTACATGATGCCGCCGGCGACAACTTCTGCCAGAACCACCCATTTGACGACGCTGGACTGCTTACCAAACGTGCCTTTAACGGTCGCATCCCCGGACTTCATCAGGTCGGTTGCCGTGGTGGTGGCCATCGCAGCATCCGGGAAGAACGCCGCCACAGCAGCAACCGGTAGCGCAACTTTAGCGACTTTCAGTGCTTTCTTTTTATTGAAAACGCGGGACATAAAAGACGGTTTGGTTTTTTCAGAGACAGCAGAGCCCTGAACACTTAATACAGCATTCATATTTATTTCCTTTAAAAAGAATGGTTGATATATAAAACAGATTTTTGACTATGATGTTAAATCACTATTCCTTTTCACCTCCTGGTACGGCTAGTTCCGAGTTATAAAAGTCCGGAAAACGTTCTAGATGATCTTTCAGTCTCAAATAAGCTTCAGCTGTTTTACTTCTTCTGCTTCTGTCTTTTGCTTTGATGAGTCGACGATTAGTTTCTTCATCTAATTTTAAAAGCACATTTTTTCCAGGCGCAGGTCGTGCGTTGCTCCTAATCGCTCTTTCCAATCGACCTCCAAAGTAAGATTACCAACCTTTAATAAATCTTACATTGGAGGATTTAAAAGTAAACAAACTAAGGAGAAATCTTAAGTAAATTATTTTCACAAATCAAAAGTACCGATGGTACTATTGATTTAACAAAAAATTAACACCATCTTTTAATATCGAAACCACATTCGATATAAACTTTCCATAACTTAGAGTATAGATCGAGGACATTATGATATAGTCACGATCATCAAAGCTCAGTTCCTTTTTTATTTTACTAACTGTATTTTTTGAGGTTTGCACCCCAACACCTGTAATCTTAGAAATACATGCATGAGAAAACCCAACCGCATACAGATTAAAGATAGCCCAGTCAGACTTTGCTGAACGCTGAATTCTTTCGATATATCTTTGCATCTTTATAGAAAAGTCATTGAATTCCATTGAAGGATGAGGTATCGGTTCATCTTCATTTATAAAAACCCATTTACTGTATGTATCTTCATTAATCGAGAACGTTTCAATAAAAACAGTCCAAAGTGAACCTGCCAACCAAATATTTTTAACAAGTACAGCAGAACCTTCTGAAAACGATTTCAGTTCTGACTGCATCAGTTCCAGTTTGATCTCCAGGGAGAGATCCAGAAACCAGCTTCCAGGTGCTCTGGGTGTATCAAATGCTCCAGTTCCACCAGATGTTAAGAAAATTTTGTCAAAGGTTGGGCTGGTGTGAATTACTTCGCCCCGGGAATCACGAATAAAAGCAGGGCAAGATGAAATATTAAGCATCTCGCGCATAGAATGAATGGAATCTGTTTGACTGCGCACAGCAATATGACTACGATCCTTCGCACACATAGGCGCCTCCTGGAAAGGACACTATGGATAGTTGACGTTCGGGGGGACTAGCCCCGGACGTCAACGCTTCAACAAATTTTATTACAACCCTGTAAGTATTCTATATTCCTTATTCTTCCATGTCACTTTTTAAAGCTAGTTCATTATTCTTTTTTTACTGCTGAATTAATTACAAACCACCATAAACACACACCAGTTCTTACTCTTCTTCCTGCTCGGGGAAGAAGTGAGAAATAACATCTTTTGCATCTTCTCGAATGTTACTCACCATGCTGCGGAACTCGAATCGTTCATCACCTGTAACATGAGGGCTTAGAGAGCCAATAGCCAAAAGTTTGGATACAGTAAACTGAGTCTTCATGACATTCTCAAGCAAAATCTTATTAAACTCAGTTTGGTTAAACCCTGAATCTTTTCTTTCCATTTGAGCCTCATAAACCCTAAGCCCTAATTCAAGGAGCATCGAAGCGACACTTGAAAAACTGACATCCTTTTCCTTTGCCCCTTCAGCCCTTCGCTTTTCCACTATTGCATTAATTTTCTCTGCAACTTCATCACTAGCATAAGCTTGTACCCTGGCCATATCGGTTCCTTTATTAAAAACAGCATCAAGCAAGTTATTATGGCGAGAAGATAACGCGAGTTTACCTTCTTTACAACTCTAAACTTAAGTCTAGAGTCTAAGAAAGTTGCATTACGAGTCATATGACGACTTAAGTCTAGAGTTAAGTCGCTTTAAATATATGATTATAAAAGAGTGAGTCATAAACGAGTCGCTATAGACTTACCGACGACTTACTACTGACTCGCCGGCAACTCACATATATATAAAGAAAAATAACATAATGTAATATAACTACAGTTAAGCCACTGAAGCTAAAGTGAAATCTGCAAAATTTTAATTTTGCGTAGTGTGTGGTGATTTTGTGGTGAGGAGTGCATATATGTTGAGTCTCGGTCTTGGATGGGTTAAGGTTATTCCGGGATTTGGCACGGAGGGGAATTCATGAAGGGAGTAGCGTTTGGTATCATCCTGTCTTTAATACCATTGTCATCAATGGCAGCAGACTGCTTTGATATGGCTGGCAGGGATTACAAAATTGATCCGGATCTCCTGCGTGCTATATCATGGCAAGAATCACGATTTAAAATTGATGCGATTGGGCGTAATCCTGTTACGGGTTATGGATCAGGCTTGATGCAAATTGACTCGCAGCATTTCAACGAACTGTCGCGATATGGAATAAAACCGGATCATCTTCTTAGCGATGCTTGTCTTAACATCTACACCGGAGCCTATTATCTGGCTCAGGCGTTTAAAAAGTGGGGCGTTTCGTGGGATGCAGTCGGGGCATACAATGCAGGCTTCAAAAAGACCCCGCGCCAGGCAGCAAGACGTTACGAGTATGCGAAGAAGATCCATTACTACTACACGGCTATCAAAGCAAGCAAACGAACTTCTTCTAAAGATCAGAAAATCGCCATGAACTAAAAAACCTTCTGATATAAGAAGGCTTGAATTTCTTAAAAATCTACGGCATCTATACCTGGATAATAATCGGCATCACTTTCAAAATTAAAAAGCAGATACCCGCCCTCCCGGTGCATTAGTATGAGATTTTTGCGTAAAAATTTTGACACCCCACTTCTTTTTAGCGCCAGAAGATGGCGTTTGAAATCATACATCCTTATAACACAACCATAAGGTGTATCATGTATCCACTCTAAGTAACTATCGCAAGTTAGATAATTGGTTGTTGATGAAAGCACCTGAAGAACTCTGATATCACCTTCTTCCATATGTGAAATACTGATACAGACAGCTTTAAATTCAAACATAAGTATTCCCACCATCAAAACGCCGGACAGCTGCCCGGCGCTTATAATTAGCCTTTAAGAGTGCGGAATTTCTCCGCAATTAACCACAATGCCTTATTGAGTTTAACATCACCATCGATTGCTTTTACTGGCCGGGTTGTTGTTCTTTTCCCTTTTTCAGTTCGGCCAGGCAAACCGCCTTTAATCAGATTTTCCTGGACCCTTTGATATGTAGTCCAGATGTCATCTTTTTTATCTTCATAACGGCGCGGATGAATTATCTGTTCAATACTGACCGGAGATTTATTTTCATCTTCATATCGGTAGGTTAATGCAGCTTGTCCAAACAGACGCTGTTCTTCCTTGGTTAAGGCAATAGACTTCATGACATCAACGCCTTCAGTTATTTTATCGAAAATTCCCAGAACTTCGTAAGCACCTTCGATAACCCTTCCCACAATATCACCTTTATGAGGTACACGAATCTCACCAAACGACGTACCGCACACAAGGCCATTTGTGCATACAAAACGGAACATACCCGGGATCATTTGATAACTGGACGATCCATCATGCGAGTTAAGAAGAATGATTTCGGGTACTTCTGTTCCTTTATTGGCCCCTTCACGGCGAAGTCTTACCATATGCTTAGTATGCCCCCGTTTATCCTCATCCCTTACTCGTGACTGACAGGCAAAAAATGGCTGGAAACCTTCTTCACGTAATTTATCCAGCAGTGTAATGGTTGGAATATAGGTATAGCGATCACTACGTGAATTATGCTTTTCTTCTGAAAACACAGAAGGTACAACCTTGACTAATTCATCGTTAGTCAGTGGGCGTTCCTGACGAATGGAATGAGTAAGTCCAAATCGGGATGCTAAACGCATATTATTCTCCTTCACCTGTTTAATTTTTTAACCATCACCCGTTGAGTTGCCGGGGCCGCGGTTTTGACTTTGTGCGGGGACCTGCTGAACCTGCCCCCTGGATATAACCTTCACCCGTTTGAGAGCCGTTCGCCGCGAGGGCGTAAACGAGCACGGCCCGGTGCAGATGTCCGGGGGTGAGCGGGAAATTTTTTTCGGTCTAATGAAGCGCAGCGGAATGGCCGGGAAAAATTTATTGCGAAAGGCCCTGCCGTCCCCTGGACAGCAAGACGGGTTGTGCTTGTCTCAGCCCCGGCGAATGGACTCAAACGGGTGATACGGGTACCAGGGGAAAGGAGCAGGCACCCGCCGCAACGACGAAGAGCGCGGGCGCGAAACGGCGTTGCCCCGCAGAGTGCCGGCAGTCCTTCGCCGGCACGGTGAAAGCGGCGCGGCCGGAACGGCCGCAGCAAGCGCTGCCGTTGACCTTGACTTCAGACATCAGACACTAGCCGTCAGGCCCGAAACCGCTTGCGGGTTCGGCGGAGCTTACCGCGTCTTTTCGCGGTTAGCGGAGTGTGGCTCGACGACCGGACAGCGCAGCTGGCCGGGAGCCGAAGGTGTCCAGTATGGGTGTGCTTTTAAAGCCTTTAAGGGTTAAAAAGAGGCATCACAGCAGGGAGAAGAAGAGGAAGCAGGCAGACAGCAGGCAGCAAACAGGGAAGACGCGGAAAGGAAATGCGGGCGGCGCGTCAGCGCGGCCCGGTTTTCCCGGCGCCGCAGGCGCGCGGTCTTTCGAGGCGCGGCCAGACGGGGACCGATGCCCCCTTCGCCTGCTCTGTTCCCGAATCAGTCAACAAACATCGAGACCGGGATTTGAAATCGATTTGCCAGCGCCCGCATGTGATCGAGTGTCAGACTGCGTTCACCACTGAGGATCCGGCTGACGAGTGATTTTTTGCCTATCTCGTTTTCAAAATCGGACTGTGAAAGCCCGCGTTGCTGCAAAAGAACCCGCAGCAACGACACACCGTTTTTACCAGCTTCGATGCGCGTAAATTCCACCGCGTTATTTTCCCAGGCATCAATGCGGGCAGTCAGTATATCAACCAGCGGGCTGTCCGGGTCATGTTCCAGAAGATACTCAACGAGTTTACGTACATCTTCGTAATCTTTGCGGGACGAACTGCCACCCAGCAGAGGGACAATACTCGCCAGGTCATTCACCGCTTTATTGGCATCGCTAATCATTCAAACCTGCTGAATTTTAAAGTTAACACCGCAGGCTCTGGCGTACCGAATCAGCGTCTGAATACTCATTCGCGCAGCGTTCTTCTCCATACGTGAGATAGTAGGCGCTTTGATGCCCATACGTTCTGCAACCTGTGCCGACGTCAAACCCGCATCTTTTCGCCATGTTGCTAAGGTTTCCCGAAGTAGCTCCGAGGCTTCTTCTGCCTCGAATGCCGCGCTGTACTCATGATCGTTCATTGCTTCGGTATGAACCTGGCTAAGGGTTTTATATTTCATTCTGCATTTCCTCCAGTCTGCGAAGTGCCTGATCTATTTCTGCCGGGGGCGTTTTTGGCGATTTTTTGATAAAGATCCGAAGTAGAAAAATACGTTCACCACTCTGATATACCCAGATTCCGCGGGCGATATCTGCCCCCATTGTACGTATTTCGAAAAGGCCGTTTCCAAGCGGCTTGGTATCTGGCTCGCGTAGCTGGCGAGGGTTTGCTTCCAGCTTCATGAGTAGCCTGGCCATTTTTGCACGAATGGCAGCAGGCAGAGCCGTAAACTCTTTTTCAGCCTCATCATGAAAGATGACTGTGAACATGAATGTAATCTCTGGTCCGTATGTGTATACGTTAGCTTAAAAGCTAACTTAGCTCAAGGGCTAAGTTAGCTGACTTCTCACTACCCGATCTTTACAATCTCAATACCCAGCATAAGAGCTATGAATTCCGCTTTGTTCTGAAGCAACCAGGTGCGTGCTTCGGGTGCCTGAGCTTTGCTGATATCGATATCAAACTGATTAAGCGCTGCAGCATCGGCGTGTCCGAGTGTAATACCGCGCCACTGCATCCCCGCATAATAGGCGTTCCCTGCCCCCTGCTGGATTTGTCTTTTCACGTGTTCCATTGCCCAGACCTCATTCCACACCCAGACGGCGGAACATATCGGCGATGATATTCCGGCGCGTATATGAAGCACCTGCGGCTTTCAGATCGGCCAGCACGTTATAGGCGTAACTGGCATCCTTTCCATGAAAAGCGATCACCTTTTCCGCTTTTGGTTCAAAACAGGATGGGGAAGTTTCCCGGGAGAAAACCTCTGATGAGTGTTGATGGCCGTATACTTTCATTTTGCGTTACCTCTGGTCTTTAAGGGATGGCAGCGATACGCCGCCATCCGTGTTTATTTCTCAGCAGTCGTTTGCCGCCAGTTCACTCATCAGTACATCCCGTGCTTCCAGCGCGCGTTCCTCTTCGGCTAGCGTCAGCAGATAGCCGCGCTTTGCCGCAGCGCCCATTAACACCGGACGGTCTTTTAACGGCAGCGCATCCAGATAATCCAGCGCACCACCCAGCAGATGGGCCTGATACAGCTCGTAATGCATCCCGCAGCACCGACCAGCCTTTTTCTCGATACGTTCCAGCACTACATCGGCGCGGATAACATCGAATGGGTTTCGGGAATGAATGTTGCGCACAAAACCGTCAGTCCGGAGGGTTGTGCTTTCTTTGGTGGAGGGTTTTACGTTGACGTTTTGTGTGCTCATCCAGCTTTCTCCTTTGTCTGTTTTTATGCCTTTTAAAACCATCACCCGTTGAGTTGCCGGGGCCGCGGTTTTGACGTTTTGCGGGGACCTGCTGAACCTGCCCCCTGGATAAAACCTTCACCCGTTTGAGAGCCGTTCGCCGCGAGGGCGTAAACGAGCACGGGCGACAGCAGCTGTCCAGGGCGCGGTTTACCGCGTGCCATTTACCCTGGACGGATGATGGCGACTGTGCTTGTCTCAGCCCCGGCGAATGGACTCAAACGGGTGATACGGCGCCAGGGGAAAGGAGCAGGCATCCGCCGCAACGACGAAGAGCGCGGGCGCGAAACGGCGTTGCCCTGCAGAGTGCCGGCAGCTTTATCGCCGGCACGGTGAAAGCGGCGCGGCCGGAACGGTCGCAGCAAGCGCTGCCGTTGACCCTGACCTCAGACATCAGACACTAGCCGTCAGGCCCGAAACCGCTTGCGGGTTCGGCGGAGCCCGGCGGGTGCGAAGCAGCTGCCCTGGCGGAGTGTGGCTCGACGACCGGACAGCGCAGCTGGCCAGGAGCCGAAGGTGTCCAGTGTGGGTGTGCTTTTAATCCTTTTCAGTTTTAAAAAGGGACACAGCAGGAAATAAAGCCATCACAGGAAGGAACGGAGGAATATAAGAACAAAAGCCCGCAGAGAAATAACGGGCTGATCCAATGGACGAATCGAGAACAATCAACATAAATCAATATCTACAGCTCAATAAGCGGGCTGGATGTAATAATCCGCGTCACAAAATTAACGCTGCCATATATAGGGATTTATTAATTCCTGAAACTGCATTTGTCCGGAGCACAGACAGGTCAGGAGCTTACTTATCATTGTTTTCACTCACATTATTCGTTTCAAACGAGACAAGAAATGTTTTCAGCCCTGCACAAAACGCATTGAATTCTTCCGGTGTGACATCTGCGGATCGTTTTATTCTGGCTCCGCGAAGATGAGAATTACCGGATGCATTTTTTTCCGCCCCGGCACTGCGGATTATCGAGTCGGCCCGGCTTTTTGAACATTGAACACCGCCCAGGCTGATAATTTGTGCAACATCGTTCCTGTTGAGGCAGCCAATCGCCCCGGCAATCATCTTAAGATTAGCCGTAAGTTGTCTGCAGGAAAGTACGTCACTCATCGGATTTACCTTCTTCAGCGATCGAGCCGTTCGACGGTGGCCAGCAATTGCGGATAGGTCGCTGACTGACACTTTTCGTACAGTGATTTAGCTGCGGGTATCCCTTCCAGATAATCATCCGAGTCCCGAATTTCCTGAGCCAGATATTCAATAAAGGCGGGTTCCACAACGGAGCCATTCAGCACATTAAGCAGAACCTGTGTTTCTTCGGCATCGAGAGGAAGGGCACAGGCGCGAACCAGATGCGCATAGCGATCAAAGATATTATTCAGCCGTTCAGTCACCCCTTCCCTGTGGGAGTTCAGATGTGCTCGCAGCTTAGGCGAAGGTGTGAAAGAGGGGTTGCGGGAGATCTCTTTTTTCACTGGTTATCCTCAGAATACTGGCCCGACATAATTAAGAATTTGCGCCGCTCCCTCACGAACTGTCGGTACCATTTACGGGCAACACTGGCCAGATCGTCCTCAGAAGCGCCACAGGAAAGCGTACTCCCCATGAACCCTCCACCACAGCAAATCTGGGCGCCGGTGTTACCAGGGTGCCCCGGGGACTCCAGGTGAACATAACCGCCACTGTCGGGTGCGTAAAAACTGAAAATTTCGCCGGTTTTACGGGATTTTATCGTGAAGTTCATGCTGGCTCTCCTTTGGCTCACCCGCGACTGCGCTTCGCCTCACTGAGTTAAGTGGAACAATTTCTGTTCATTACGCAATCAACTGTATGACAGATGTCATACATAATCAACAAAAAAAGCCTGCTTAAAAAGCAGGCGAACATCACTGTATCATATAAGGAATGAACTGCAGTATCACCTGGCAGACCGGGCGACTGATTTACCAGGAAAGCGGATACCGCGCATTGCACGAATAAGTTATAGCAGCACTTTTCCGGAAGGAAAACCCGGCAGGCGGGCGGGTTAAGTGCTATGCAACCTGATGTAGCGCCGGGTTTCCCCGGGGAGCCTTTGGACAGCCTCACTGACTCGTGGTCTTTTAACTCTGCCGTTGCTGTTTCCACCCCTCCGTAAAGAGGGCTACGCTACAGAGAGAACTTATCACCAGAACCCAAATGTTCACAATCAATCACTTTTTTTTCAGACTGATGACAGGGTGTTACGAAGAATGAAGGATGTTAATGTGACTTGCGATTCATTGAATCTGTGTTGTAGGTAGATGAAAGATTTTTGCCCGCCTGTCGTGCGGGCTTTTTTTCCTGTAAGCAGGAAAAAGGGGCTACCGGTGAACGGTAACCCCTTCATAAAGGCGCTTCAGGCTTGTCAGACATCATCTCCCCTGAATGGCGGGGGCTTCCCCCATAAGCGCTAACTTAAGGGTTGAACCATCTGAAGAATGCGACGCCTCGGTGCCTCGTTAAGACGATGCCTCGCGTTCTTCAATTGCGTTTTGTAGGCTGTCAGGGATACTGTCCCACGAATGGCCACCTGTAAGCTCCAGATGACCATTTTTGTTATTCTCCACAACGAGTTAGTTCTTCTTTTCGGATCCGGCACTTCTGGGGGGGAAATCCAGCGATGGCTGGATTATGTCGTCAATTAAAAATGCGGCGAGTAGATTAGCAAATATCCACGCTTTCGCGAGTTCAGGTTCCTTTGCACGCAAAGCATCCAGGTGCAGCAAACTTTTGAGCCGCTTAAAAGCCAGTTCAATTTGCCATCGCAGACGGTAACAATCAGCCACTTGCTCTGCTGAATATTCATCTTCCGGTAATGATGTTAGCAATAGCACATGGCCCGCTGCTTCCAGCGTTTCCGCCTGAACTACTCGTCCTTTTCGACGATTCTCGCTGAGCAGTCGGGTTTTACTGATTAATGCTTTTTCGGGAGGAAGTGATACGGCAATGAGACGTGCCGGAAAGGGAGCTCCGGCTTTTTTATTACCTGAATTGCCTATCATTACAGTGGTTTCACCGTTCTTACCGCAATCCAGCCCGCGCAGAAAACCCATCATGTCAAAGCGCATTCCTTCTGCAGTTAACCAGCGCAATCCTCGCCAGTGAACCCGGACGATATAATCAGCTTCTCCAAAAGCAAGTGAGCGGATACATTCGGGACGCGAACCGAATCCCCGGTCAGCAATGCGTATCTCGTCTGCCGTTTGCGCAAATCGGTCCAGCCGTTCAGCGTCTCTGCTGTCGGTTAGCTCAAAATCAGTGAACTGACAGGTATGAGGATCATATCCCATATGTAGTCGCCATTCAGCGCTGCCGCCCCCGGGCGCACTGATTGCTGTTCCATCGACAAGACGCAATCTCTTTCCGCTTGTACAACCCGTAACTGCGGCGCGTACAGCAAGTGTTTGTGCGGCAAGTATGCCAAACCAGTCGGCGGCATTCCGCAGCCGCTTCAGGAGAGCCACGTCAGATAATGTTGCAACGTCATGGAGCTGAGCCCATGCAGTGACTTCACGTAATGACATCCCCCCGGGGCCGTAAGCCAGCCCCAGACGTAGCAGAGTTGCAGCATCACGAATTTCGCGGCGGCGGGTTAGAGCCCCGGCATTACGTGCCGAAGTATCCAGTTCTTCGGGCTTACCAATATGGGCCAGAATTGCTGACCAGTTATCGTGAGAGTAATTCATCGGCACGTTAAATCATATCAGGCGTAATACCACAACCCTTAAGTTAGCGCTTATGGGGCTTCCCCCCGCCGGGGTTAGCTACTTAGCGGATTCGTAAGCCAGAAAAGCCGCCACCTCCCTGTTCGTGTCCCTGTACCGGATTTCACAAAGTGATTTCCGGGTGAGGTAAGTGAATATCAGCAGTGTGAGGCACACTATTAATACGCACCCGAGCAGAGTGTTTCGCGGCAGTTTCATGGCCTTCTTCTCCTGTGTAAGTTCACACAGATATTGCAATTGCCTCAGAACACTAAAGGAGGGATTGCCAGATGTTGATGCAGCATATCGGTGTCGGCTATTTTGGGTATTACCGAGCAACTGCTTATGCGATGAAACACTCTCTTATGCCCGAGATTGCGAAGTTAAGAATGAAGGCTCTGAACTTCTGGGATAAGCACGGGATCCGTGCCGCAGCTGATGCTTTTGACGTATCAACGCGAACACTCTACTGGTGGCGCCGGTTACTGCGCACCGGTGGTCCAGAAGCACTAATTCCAAGAAGCAAAGCCCCTCTGGTTCGCCGTTCAAGGCACTGGCATCCTGATGTACTCAAGGAGATCAGGCGTCTGAGAACTGAGTTACCCAATCTCGGCAAAGAGCAGATTTTTGTCAGGCTGAAACCATGGTGTGAAGCGCGGCATTTTACCTGTCCCAGCACGTCAACCATTGGAAGAATCATTGCTGGTGCTCACGATAAAATGCGGATGATCCCCGTACGCCTCAGCGCCAGGGGCAAAGCCCGGTTGATAAAAAAACGCTCAGTGAAGCCCAGAAGACCAAAACAATACCGCCCGGTAAAAACAGGCGAACTCATAGGGATGGACGCGATTGAACTCAGGATGGGGGACCTACGCCGCTATATCATTACCATGATCGACGAGCACAGCGACTATGCGCTGGCCCTGGCGGTCCCTTCACTCAACAGCGATATTACCAGCCATTTCTTCAGCAAGGCCACAAAGCTCTTTCCTGTCGCTATCAGACAAGTTGTCACTGACAACGGTAAGGAGTTCCTCGGTAACTTTGATAAAACGCTACAGGAAGCCTCGATTAAACACATCTGGACCTATCCGTACACACCGAAAATGAATGCGACCTGTGAGCGATTTAACCGGACACTTAGAGAACAATTTATTGAATTCAATGAATTGTTGCTTTTTGAGGACCTGAATTTGTTTAATCAAAGAATGGCTGAATATCTGGTGCTGTATAACAGCAAAAGGCCACATAAATCACTCGAACTGATGACGCCAGTGGACTATATTTTACGTGAGAGTAAAAATTGCAATATGTGGTGGACCCATACACTGCCTTAGCTCGTTGAGTACTTTCACTTTTTCGCGGGATGAGCTAAGGCTTTCAGCTTTTTTAGATACGTAAGCCGCATTTCAAGGAATCGAACTTGTCTTTCAAGATCCTCAATACGTCGGTCTTTCGACAGCTCCAATGCTAACGCCGCTTTTTCTGGATCAACTGACATTGTAATGTTTCTTTTGGTGCCGATCTTGAGTGCGCGTAAACCAGCTTCTCCGTGCTCCTCATAGACTTTCAGCCACTTGGCTACAGAACCACTACCAGCAAGCATAAAGTGAGCAGCAGCCTGATTGAGGGACATCTGCTGCTCGGTCACGGCTTTCACGACCTTAATGCGCAACTCTGGATCAGCACTAACGCCTTTAGGTTTGGGAATTAAACCTTTTTCTCCATGTTTTTCATAGAGGGCAACCCACGTCCTGACCTGTGTTCGAGGCACACCAAAACGTGCAGAGATGATCCTGTAACCATCATCAGTTGTGAAGTAGTGATTCACGACTTCAAGGCGCTTTTCGAAGGGGTATTTTGGCTTTGACATATCAGGGACTATTCCATTTCATCGTCCAACAAAATGGGTGCAGTACATGGGTTAATGAAAATTAACTACGGGGCTTAATGAGATGGTCACCCCCACCCTGTAGCGGTAAGCTGACAGGGTGTTTTGTTTTGGGAGAACCATCATGAATAACGTCTCTTTGATTGGTATTGATCTCGGCAAAAATTCATTCCACGTCCATTGCCAGGATGCAGCAGGCAAAGCTCTTAGCCGTAAAAAATTCACACGAGCGAAATTATTCGAATTTCTTGCCAATTGCCCTTCTGCAACTGTTGTTATGGAAGCTTGTGCAGGAGCTCACTATATAGCTCGTAAAGTTTCTAACATGGGTCACAAACCAAAGCTGATTTCTCCTCAGTTTGTCCGGCCATTCGTTAAAAGCAATAAGAATGATTTCGTTGATGCTGAAGCCATATGTGAAGCGGCATCAAGACCATCGATGCGATTTGTAGCCCCCAGAACTGAGTCCCAGCAGGAAATACTCGCTTTACATCGCGTACGAGAATCTCTCGTCAGAGATAAAGTCAAAACAACCAACCAAATGCATGCTTTTTTACTTGAATTTGGGATCAGCATGCCTAAAGGTCTTGCTGTGATACGGAGACTATCCGTAGTCCTCGAGGAAAATGAATTACCCCCCTATTTGGCTAAATTGTTAGTGAAGTTACAAAGCCATTATTTGTATCTGGTTGAACAAATTCGCGATATAGAACATGAACTGGAACTAGCAGCGAAGCAAGATGATACAACCCAAAGGCTTATGTCTATCCCTTCAGTTGGTCCGATTACAGCAAGCGTCCTGATGGCAAACCTCGGTAACGGCCAACAATATAAACAGAGCAGAGATTTTGCTGCGGCAACTGGTCTTGTCCCCAGGCAATACAGCACTGGCGGCCGACCAACATTGTTAGGGATCAGTAAGCGGGGAAACAAAAATTTGCGAAGGTTATTAGTACAATGTGCAAGGGTGTATATCCTTCACCTCGAGCATCAGTCGGGTTATCTGGCTGAATGGGTGAGAAACCAACTATCAAAAAAACACTCATGCGTTGTAGCTTGTGCTCTGGCAAATAAACTAGCTCGAATTGCCTGGGCGATTACGACAAAAGAGAGCATATATATGGCTTAGTTTTTTATAGGCTCACTAAAATTTGTTGAAACAGCAGTTACCACCTGGTTTTGCGAAGACTGGAAATTGATGACATGAACGGCAAACCGGCCAGATGAAAAACCCTTTAAAGCAGATAGGCTCTATGAAGCCGTGGGCTTTTTTATGGTTCATCTGGCGCAGACCTCATCGTGGCGCAGGTACATGTTACCTATAAACGACGCCGGATAGATTCAAGCAAGCCATCATTAGTCAAAAAACAGTCTTGCAAAAATGGGGGTGACCATAGATTCTGCTTTCTGCCACACAACACGGTAACAAACCACCTTCACGTCATGAGGCAAAAAGCCTCAAGCGCCACGTCGATTATACCGGGCCGGTGCTATTTCTTACCAGGTATATCCACGCTTTATGCTGCTTAGCGCTTTAAATATCTAATGTATACCCATGCCGCAATCAAGACGCCCGTGCCCAGCGCAAGATTAGGTAAAATCACATCGTTTGCACTTGCATATATGGTATTAGGATCATGTTGCCCCCAGAATGCCAGCTTGTACCCGATGCCCCAGACAAAGAATATAATCCCGGCAATCAGAACGCCGAATTCTATAACGCCGAGCAGGATTCCATCTAACCAGTCAGGCGGATCACGCCATGTGATGACCGCAGCTATTAGTGTGCAGATGATTTGGCCTGCATAATAACCAGGGGAACCATACCATTCCGGAGCAACATGCTTCACGATCAACCAGAACAGCACGTTCATTAAGATAACGAGCAACCAGTACCTCATAGTTCTGCTTTCCTTGTATTTGGCCATCTGAGTTGTCAGACAGCATTGTACTTATTCATCGGGCGGACTTGCCATTGAAATACTCCGGACGCGCAGCCAGTTCACGCTCGATTAACTCGTCGGCAAACAAAGGGGCAACACGATGAATACGAGCCTGCATGTTGCGCCTTCTCACCGCAGCTTTCCGTTCATCGCTCCAGCGTTGGATCTGTTTCTGGCCGAGAAAATCCACGCATACAGCGTAACCTGAGCCAGCCACCCAGCGTGACATCACCTCTTCAGGTGCCGCCTGCCCTGCCTCCACGACAACGGAAATCAGTTCCCGTGGACCCGGGCAGGGCCTGTGCGGCAGTTTCCAGCGCAGAGAATAGCGCCACTTCATACACCACTCCGATCAGCCAGCTTATTTGGCACCTGCCAGCGTTCAGCAACACGAATATGTTCAGGTGTTTCCCGGACAATTAACGGAATTTCGTACATCACTGCATACAGCGGCTCACCGCTGATGCGAAGCCAGTCCAGTTCCTTCAGCGATGTGAATCGCGACTGCCAGCGCCAGAACGGTGCTGCAAGCTCTGCCGCGTCAAACTCGTCGCTCCACCGGGTGTACCAGGTGCAGACGGTTTCCGGTGACTGAAAATTCAGTTCTGTGACAGCCTGTCCCAGCAGGTTCTGACGCAGTAACCAGGACTGCTCGACCTGACGGGCTTCACGGCGCATTTTTCGGGTGAAGGCAAAGTCCTGACGTTTTAGCCTGCGTACTGTTCGGGTATGAAGGACTTCCGGAAAAAGTTCAGCCTGCACATCCATTGTCAGCGGCAGCGGACAGTATTCCCCGTGGCTGGAGATAAGCATATCCAGCGCCTCTTCCACCTGTTTCAGGCTGGAAAGGCGGTCTTTTGGATCACGGTGAAGGCCAGGAATACGGCGGGCAACGTCACTGTTAATCCGGCTACAGCCTGTCAGCAGGCGCAGGAATGTCCGGACGTGTGGCATCGATGGCAGACGTGCGCCGCGCTGGCGAGCCTCTTCCACCGTCATGATGGCCTGCAGCGCTGCCTGACGGGCTGGTTTCAGGGATACAAGAGCACTGGATGACGGGATCATTGTGCGCCCTCCTGTGACAGCGTGCTGATGATGCTGGCATACGAGTAGCCACCGGCGTCAAGACACTCGATGAGATCCAGAGTATGGGTGATGAGTTCAGGGTTGAATGCATCCATCACGCGAACGACAGAGAACGGCTGACCGTCACGGGTCACAAAGACCACTATCCAGCGAAGATTCAGCTCCCCCGGACTGCATACCGCCACATCAAAGTGACCATGAGAGGGGGTAAAACGGATCTGGACAGGAAAGAAGCCGCCAAATTCGCACCGGTATTCGGCATTCACGGACCAGCCGGACGGTGAGGTCAGATCGCGCATGACAGCGTGACTCAGCTCCCGGCGAAAGTCTTCACCGGCGGCGCGGTAGTCTTCCAGCTCATCAGAAGACATGGTTTTCAGGACATCCAGAGTCAGTAACGTTTTCATTTTCAGTCTCCTTATCGCCGCCCCGCAGGGCGGCGTCTCCGTTATCAGGCGGCGCAGGCCGGGTTGTTATGGTCGGTGACGTCGCCGGCATCAGCGTCGGTATCGTTCTGACTTGTTGCCAGACTGAGTTCAGACTTTGCGGCAGGCTGTTTCTGATTGTCAGCACTGGTCATCCATTCCGGAACCCAACGGATTTTTGAGAGGAAGTGCTCTGCATGTTCAGCGGCATCCTTTTTCTTCATCTTCGCGGCGTCCTGTGCTGCGCCAGCCAGTCCGGCCTGAGAGAGTGCCTGTACAATGTGTGGCAGCTTCATGTGCGAGAAAAGGTTATCAGCCGTCGGTTTCCACCAGTCACGAAAGTCAAACTGAATGGCGTTTTCCACCCCATCCAGCGAACTCTGGTGTTTACGACCAAATTCATCCTTGCCCTGTACACCATCTATGGAGCAGGCGGTGCAGAAAGCCATCAGTGCCATCAGGGTTGCGCCATCGAGCGTAAAGAAGGTGGTCATATCCTTTCGCCAGTTTTCCGGCAGCAGGGCTTCAAGACGTTCTTTTTCTGACTGGATGGCCTGAAACGCAACGCTGTTTTCACCGTCAGGTGCTTCACGGGTCAGCGCGTAATGCGACACACTCACGCTAATGCAGAACGGCTCTTTGACGGACGTTGTGGTATGGAAAACCGAGTTACACATTTTCCAGACCATCAGCGCGACGGCTTTCTGCGGCTGCTGCAACAGGGCCGCCTGAACCGCCAGTGTGCGTTCAGAAGAAAGGCGGGTCAGCAACGGGACACTGACGGCGTCCAGCGGTTCGACTTTTTCAGGGACCTGATCGGTGGATGCATCCTTCTCCTCCATTTTTTCATCGGCGCACAGCACCACACCGCGCTGTACTTTCACCTCCTGGCCAGTCCAGGAAACCACCACTCCGGCAGATTGCTTCATTTCATCCGTCCATGCCCGGTGTTTTGCCCGGTGCGCGATGGTCTGCTGTTCTTCCCAGACGGCTTCCAGAGCCCCGGCCAAGACGTCATCATTCACGCCGGGGTTCTCGTCTTCATACTTAGCTTCCAGAGCTTCCAGTTCCGCAAGACGTTCTGATTCGGCTTCGGTATATTCCACAGGCGGGACAGCATGCAGGCGCCAGATTTTAGTGTCCTTCCCGTAGTGTGAAATAGGGTCAAGACGACCATCACACCATGACCAGCCTTCCGCTTCGCGGAGGTGCTCCGCGATGTTCTGCAGTTTTTCCAGCAGGGCGGTATCGAGCGATGCACTTTTGACATAGCCGCCGTTTTCGCTGCTGAAGAGATCAACCCGGATTTCATCCGGACTGAATGCGGCCTCTCCCACAAAGCGGAATTTGTCGCCGTTTGTGGAAACCTCTTCTGAGATAATGAGGTTACGGATCGAGGAAACTGATACTTCATTATTCCAGGACCGTTTGCGGGCGGATTCCAGCACTTCCACCTGGCGTTTCTGATCGCTTTCGAGCGCCAGTGCCTGGCAGTGTTCGGTGGTGATTTCATCCTTCGCCAGCGCCGCCAGAATTTCGGGAGCCAGTTCGGTCAGTTTCAACATGCGCTGAACATGACGCGTACCGAACCCCAGTAAATCGCCAATCTGCGCGGGGGTTTTCCCCTGCTCTGCCAGTGTGCGGAACCCGGCGATCTGTTCAGACGGATGCATTGCCATCTGCTGTTCGTTTTCTGCCATTGATGCCGCAACAGCCAGTTCATCAGGTACCTTTTTCACCATCACCTGATATCCGGCATCGATACGGTTTTCACTCTGCAGGAGCTGCAGCGCTTTCAGGCGACGACCACCGGC
>NZ_CP026049.1:0-206855 GCF_000783935.2 Klebsiella planticola
GTCTGCGTACTCACCGGGCCAGTAACCTGCTCCTTTTCGGGGAGGAATAAGCGCGCTGATTTTTTTGCGGCGCAGTTCATCGTGACAGAGCCGGGTATCGTAAGCCCCGTCTGCCGCGGCTGCCCTGATTTTTCTGTGAGTCTGCCGGATAAGGCCCGGGAAGGCTTCTGAGTCCGTGACGTTATTCAGCGACAGGTCTGCACAGACAACTTCATGTGTGTTGCTGTCAACAGCAAGATGCAACTTTCGCCAGATACGACGGCGCTCTTTGCCGTGCTTTCTGACTTTCCATTCGCCTTCACCAAAGACCTTCAGCCCGGTGGAATCAATCACCAGGTGTGCGATTTCACCCCGGGTGGACGTTTTGAAACTGACATTAACCGACTTTGCCCGCTTACTGACACTGGTGTAATCCGGGCAGCGCAACGGAACGTTCATCAGGGCAAAAAAGGAATCAATAAAACCCTGCGCAGCCCGCAGGGTCAGCCGGAATACGCGTTTAATCACCAGAACGGTGGTGATGGCGAGATCAGAATAGCGCTGGGGCCTTCCTCGTGATGAAGGCGTTGCCGACTCATACCAGGCCTGAATCGCCTCATCATCCAGCCAGAAAGTGAGGGAGCCACGGTTGATGAGAGCTTTGTTGTAGGTGGACCAGTTGGTGATTCTGAACTTTTGCTTTGCCACGGAATGGTCTGTGTTGTCGGGAGGATGCGTGATCTGATCCTTCAACTCAGCAAAAGTTCGATTTATTCAACAAAGCCCTCAACATATTAAAAAGGGCATGTGTTTTCATGTTTACTTTCCTTTTTTATTTTGAAGATGACTGTGTGAGAAGTTCTTTAATTCGCTGTTTTGTTTTCTCTGTCAGTTCCGCATTATCCGGGATTTTTTGGTTATTCATTAAATCCTCCATGAAGTTCGCAAAATCCAGCCGGTTAAAGTTAATGCCCTGGAGTTCAGCCATCGTGATCCCCCGGCAGTTCGGGCTGCTGGCGCCCCCGAAACTAATATGCAGTTGTCCGTTGCGGCCCTGTTCCTGAACGATCTGAGCCAGCTTGGAGTCAAACTGACAGTAGCTGCGTTTCTTCTCCAGGCAGATCCCCAATACCTTCTTCGAGCAAAACTCCCCTACGCTGACCGTCAGCTTGTTCGTTTTTGCTTTGGCCAGTGCCTTCTCTTCGCTGCTGCAGCGTGCCAGGCCAACGTCCTGCCCCCACCCACTGTCTTTGCAGCAGTTACTGAATCCGGCCGCGAATTTTTTGCAGTACTTCGCTTTACCGGTGAACGCCTTCACATCCACGCCGTTCAACTTAGCAACATCCTCCCCTGCCGCCGCCAGCGCCGCGAGCTCAGAAACCGCCTGTCCAAAGCTGTTGTTCGTGCCGCTGACCGCTTTATCGCACTCGCCATCGAGGCAGAACACATCGCCACCACAAACCATCTGCTTTCCGCTGGTCCGGGTTTCGCAGGAGAACGTGGCATACTCGTGCAGACAGGTCCCGTCCTCCGCGCTGAACGCGCACTGGCGTGATGACAACGTGCAGGCCGCATTACTCATCAGGTTTTCACAGGAGCCGTTATCCGCCGGCTGAGTCAGCCAGGTGTCTTTATATTTCCAGCAGGCCTCCGTAAAGGCGTACTCTTTCCCGCCGAGGTTGAGAGTTTTTGTCCCGCCCGGGCTGATACATTCTTCGCCAGTTTTCGTGCCCTCGTCCTTGCTGAACGGACAACTTTCAACCCAGACCAGCTCGGGTGCAAAAACCGTTTCTGTCTCCTCCATGACCAGTATGACCGTCATCTGGAGGGACTTAACATTCACTGACGGGAGGGTTTTGGAAGTTTTCAAAACCGCAAATGTCTGTCCGGCCACAACATTCCGATCCATGCTGAATGCCTGATGTATCTTCCCGGTACCATCGTAGTAATGGTCAGTACAGTGCGTATTCTGACCACCGGAGCACGTCGTTACCGTATTTGGCCAGGTCATCACGTCGATGGGGAATGTTTTATCAAAGAGGCTGAGTTTTTCGCTGACAGCACTCTTGCAGCTATCTTTTACTTTTCCTTCGCTGTCACACTCATAAATCCAGGGAACGGGCAGGGGTTCACCATCAACGGAAACACTTAACAGGCGACCTGTTGTCGGGATCGTCAGTTTTCCGTCCCATCGGTTGCTGTTCCGGGTGAAGGTTAGCGGGACGGCCTGCTGGTACGTGCGATTCACCTTTTGCGTCGTGGCGTTGTCTTTCAGCGTTGCCTCCCGCGTGCAGAAGTTTTCTACCTGCAAATCCCGCTCACATGTATGGTTCGTGAACTCACTGCGATTAACCACTTCTGCTGTACAGGCCTGACCGGTATTTCCCACGATCGAATCTGCTCTGGATTCGGTCTCTTTGGCCGCCTGAATGAACGGTGCGTCAGCTGATATGCTGTCCGGGGGACGGTTAGTAAATGACTCCGTGATGCTGTTCCCCACGTCACTGCTGGCCCATTCGGCTGCAGAGTCACTTTTCAGGTTACTGTCACCACTGGCAGAGACACCGCCGTAGTACTTCGTCTGCGCCGGTTTGCTGGTATATCCTGGTAGTGTGTCAGCACCGTTGAAGTTCTTCAGCGCGTCAGTTCCGCTTCCCTGTATCTGCTTCGCATAATCAGCGCCCGCTTTGTAATCGGACGTGCTGTCAGCACAGGCTGGAACGGTAAACCAGATAAATGTCCCGAGCACAAACATATGCAGCATCAGGAGCAGGGGGAGTGATCTCATCAGGCACCTCCCAGGAGTTTTCGGGCTGTCTCTGCACAATCCCCTTTATCAACGACCTTCTCCAGGGCCTGCTTCAGGCGGATATTGCCTTGTATGACGTCGAAACCGGCTTTGCAGCGCACAACCAGCGCGGGTACGCTGCGGATGTTGTACTGTGAATAGAGCGTAGGGTCGATTTGCACACCTTCGGTAATCCCCGCCTTAACCAGCCCCATCACCGCATCAGTGGTCGCTTTCATGTCGTTATTGACGAGCCCCCGGAGCGTAGCGGGAATACCGTAGCGGTGGGTTTCATGCAGCATCCGTTTCAACCCTTCATCTGGTATTGAGAAGGAGATGAAATACACAGCACCTTCCGTTGGTTTATCCCGGGTCGACTCCCGCTGCTGACTGGCCAGATTATCGATGAACTGCTGATCCGAGCGGGCCAGCGGGTTACGGCTGATTTGTGCTTCAAGCTCCTGCTGTAGCGCCTTATCCGGATGCCGGCGCAACTGCTCACTGAAATCCTCCTGCTGTTTAAGCCACTTACGATCTGCCTCCATCGGATCTGACGAGACTGCGCCCGCTGCCGCGGCGAAAGTGCGGGTCAGTAACAGCATCACCGTCAGTATGTTCAGTAATTTCACAGTAGACTCCTTTCAGTAGACACAGTTACGTTTTCGCCACATCAGATACCCGAAGTTCTTTCGGGTCACCGGCGGGTTTTTCCCGGCTTCCCAGCGCATCACTGTCCTGCCGAGGGGGTGGCACTGCGCGCTGTCGGGATACATATTCACCATCTGGTACCGCCAGCGCTCCTTCGGAATAATCGGTGACGGGTACTCGTAACACACCGCGACATCGGCCCCCACGGTTTCCAGGATCTGCCCCTGACGGTGGAGCTTGTAGGCCATGCGTTCACTCAGCAGTACTGACGACTGGAGCGGGCTGGACTCGTTACTGACCCAGCCACTGAAGGGGTACATCGAGCCCTGAGAGCCGGCACACCAGAAGAGAATGTCCAGCGGTTTGTTGAATGCGCTGGCAATGGCATCGGCAGCACAGGCTCCCTGAGCAATCGGGTTCGCAAACAAAATGGCCTCGGGGTTCAGAATGGTGGTCAGGCTGCTGTCTACCCAGGTTGGATCAATTTCAGAGAGGTAGGCGATGTCCATATCTCCACCCTGCAGGCACCCAGCCGACGTGATAATGCTGAGCCAACTGGTCAGCGGATATTTGTACCAGTGCACGTGATAGAAGGCCCCGTTGACCTGCTTATCGTCCTTTTTTGCGGTTCCCATCCCGGTCTTCCCCAGGTTCAGGCTAAACCCGCCCATATTCACCATGCACCCCGGAGAGCGGCTGACATCCGTCATGGCCATTGGCTCCCAGTAACCGATCGCCATCCCAATACGGTAAAAAATGGGCGGAGGCATGGGGCAGGTTTGAATAGGGCTGGCCGGATTCACCGTATCCGGGCCGCCACCGGCCGCCACAGAGGCACTGCCGATAGACATCGGGAAAATGCATTGCCAGCACACATCGGAAATCGGGTTAACAAAGCGGCCTTCGCAGGACGGGTCGGCAAGAGCATTCAGACTTTGCACCCACAACAGCACGGCGGTGAAGAAAAGAAGTAAAGGTTTCACGTCAATATCCTTATTGATGAGCGGGGAACGTCTCGATGTTCAGCCGTTCGCCTGAGGGCGCCGGTGTGATCCTGGTGGGTACTGCCGTCAGGCCAAAGCGTTTGCTGAGCACACCGTTCTGGTCAAAGTAAATTCGGGCATCGAGCGCCACTGACGTATCCGGTACACTCCCTTTCACCAGAATAATTTTACTTATCAGGGTGTCGGGGACCTGCCGTTTCATCCAGGCGACCTGGTCCGGATCGTCACCGTCGATAAAGTACAGCGTCTGCATAAAGGGGACTGTTTTCAGCGGATTCAGTACGTCGCCTTTACGCGCGAACACCCGCCCATTGTGATCTTTCAGGTCCTCAGTCAGCCGGATACTGGGGTCGAACCAGCGCTGCGCATACTTATCCGCTTTCCCTATCCCCTCAACCGGCGCCGGTCTCTGGCTGTGCTCTATCACTCGTCCTTTGAAAGCCTCCATTTCCTGGTCCCATTTCCCCGACTTTTGTAGCGCCTCGAGACGCTGAGTAATTAGCGTCAACATGTCCTGCTCCTGCACCGGCCATAGATCACCCCAGATTCCCAGGTCAGCTGCCGGCACACGCGTTGAAATCAGGCAGAACGCCAACAAGGCAATACCGGTGTGTTTCATTCCCGCGCTCCCTTCATTCGGCTGGCAATGTCGGTCTGGATTTTCAGGGTCACATCGGGTGCGCCCTGAACCACGGCCGGTGAAACCAGGATCAGGACACCATTCTTTTTCTGATAGTCGGCCAGGCTCTGCTCCAGCGCTTCATTAAAGCGGTCTGAGAGCGCTTTTGACTGTGCCTCTGACAGCTGCTTCTGACTGACGCTGTCCATGAAGCTGTCCAGTGTTTTCTTCATATCAAAGGCGACCACACGAGGCGTGGTGTGGGTCAGCATAAGGTGCGTTATACCGACATTTATCGCCAGGACCAGGCTCACCAGGACGGTAAGGACCAGACTCCGGCGAAAAGTGAAGAACGTCGTTCTGGTCTGTTGTTCGGTGGTATTTTCCATCAGGCTGCACTCCTTATGTTGTCACAGGCGATCCGGGATTCCAGCTCTGCCATTTCTGCCGGAAAGTTGCGGGAGGCCAGTTCATACACCGCATCGTGAATGTTAACTCCCTCTCTTTTACGGCCTTTGATGTACTCAAAATCGCCGCCGCTCGAGGAGTACATTGCCCGGCTGAGTGGATCGACGAACAGACGGTGCCAGGAGGTGTGCGCTTCCACCTGCAGCATGAAGGAGGAAAACCACTGGTCCTTCGCGGAGCCAAAGCTGTTAATCATGTCCCGCTGCATCGGGGTAAACTGGTCAGGGTACAGCTGGTTGTATTTGGCAAACTCTTTTGCCGATTGCTTGAGAATGGCCTTGTAGGAAGAGTTCCCCCACGCGGCCCGCGCCGCACTGGAGGCCGTGGGCGAGTCAAAGTCCACGATATTCTGGGTGATAGTGATGTAAGAGCCGAGATGCCGGCGTGCTGTGCGGTATCCCTTTTCGATAAAGGTCCCGACTTTTTCATTTTTGAAATCCAGCAGTCGCCAGCCTTCATCAATGACGTTCAGTTTTTTCAGGCTGCGCGGCGACTGGTACATCCGGTTCTCGATATAGATGATGAGCGAGAACATCACCGCAACCAGCAGAGACGGACGGGATTCAAGCCCACCGAGTTCGAGTACCACCATCCGGGCATCATCATGCAATGACGGCTCATCAGAGTTGAAGTAGTCACCGTAAATCCCGTTAACCGTGTACTGATCGAGCAGGATAATCATCTCGTCCAGGCGGCTGCGGATGGTCGGCGACTCGGCATATTCATGACTCTCTTTCGCGGTTTTGAGAAAATCGACCACATCATCGATACGGGCCTTATTGCGCTTACTCAGCCAGGCTGCCTGCACGGCCTGCAGCAGCAGACCTTCATGCACCTCATCCAGGTTTCCGTTGGGACTCGCCATTACGGACATCTGGTCGCGGATACGCTCTGCGGACAGGTCAAAATTGGCGTCATCGAGAATGTTGGCAAACGGGTTGAATTTCAGCGAGTCGCCGTCCAGGTAGACCCCGCCCATATTTTCACACAGCGACTTATAGCCATCCCCCATGTCGAACACCCAGGCAAATCCCCCGGAGTCGAGCACGCTACGGATCAACGGCTGGATAAGCCCCGTTTTACCCGCACCCGAGGTCCCGCAGACAGCCATGTTGAAATTGGTGTTATTCATCCCCTCATAGAACAGGTCGATGAATGCCAGCTGGTTGCGATAGGTGGGCGCCAGTAATCCGGCAGGTGCTAACGGACTGTCGGCAACAACCGGCAACAGATTAGCCACATTAAAGGTTTCTGCCCGCTTGACGACGCCTGCTGCCTGGAGCTCTTTGAACAGCCCCTCACCGGATTTGAAGGGCAGCATAGCCAGATAATTTCGAAGATGGTGGTAACGGGCAGGCAGCAGCTCAAAGCCTCCTTTCCGGTAGCTGTTCAGTATTTCCTGCTCGGTGGCCAGAGAGGCTTCCGCGTTGTCAGCCGTATAAGCGGTAATATTAAAAAAATAGGACACCAGAGAGGACTGATTGGTCGCCAGACGCTGGCGGATATCCCCCCACTCCTGTACCTCCTTCTCCACGGACGGGAAATACTTCGAATAGGAGGTTTTGCTTTTCTTCTCCAGGTCGAGATACTTCAGGTTTGCTTCATTCTGGGTTTTCACCTGATCTTCCACCATCAGGGTCAGCGTGATGACAAACGGGCAGGAGATTGACAGCTCCGGATTCAGCAGGTTGGCGTAGTTATCGGCACTGGTCCAGAGAAAGGCAATTTCAGGATCACGGGCCAAATGATAGCTGGTAACACGGGTCGTCTTTTCTTTCCCTTCACGGTCCAGCAGGCCAATTTTCAGGTGGTTTGCGGTGACCTGCATGTCGAAACTGTCTTCCACACACTGATAATTGAGGTCCTGATACGGGTCCAGCTTGTACGGTTTACGGTACATTTCACCCGGATCAGGGTTGACCTGCTCACGCACCATGTCGACCAGGCCCTGTGCATTCAGAACCCGAGTCGGGATCTGTGCTCCCTGCAGGGAGGCCCTGATGATTTTTATCTGGTTCTCCAGCTCAACGATTTGTGCTTTCGAGTTTTTCTTCCTGGGGACACAGCAGGAGATGAATACGCGGTAGTTACGCAGCGTCAGCGGTAAATCCATTCCGGGAGGAAGAGAAAACTGTGTTTCTGCCGCCCGGAGATAGTAGGCCCGGGTTATGGCATTAAATTTTTCAGCCTGTTTACCGCTCCAGCTGAATTCACGCAGGCCATACTCAATATCGTCCCCGACCAGCTTGCTCGACACCAGATTGATAGTCACCGGGACGTTACGGGGCAGTTTGGTTCTCAGCAGATTTTCCAGGGATGACACGATATGCGCGTTGGCACCGGGCAAAGGTCGGGCTTCAAACAGCCAGCCAACGGTTTTGGTATTGATAAACAGTCCGGTCGCCGAGTCATAATCCTTATAAGGAAGAACCCGACTGAACTGCGGGAAATTCATGCTCCCCAGCATGTCGTTGGCTTTAGCGGATTCGTCGGGTAGTTTTAGCGCAGAGACAAGCGAATTCACGGCCTGAGCGACAGTATCCATCAGGTTATTACTCATGCGAGCGTTCCTTAATGAGGGGTTAATTATCCATCTAAAAAATAAATCAAATCATCGCTGAAATATCAGGATCATCTATTTAATTACCGTAATAAAAGGTAAGCACAGGGATAAAAAATAGTAACAACATGGAGGTGCCGATTTGCCAGGCACAAATAACATCCCACAAAATCGCCCCTTGCCATAAACAAAAAATAAGGGTAATAACTAACGGGATCACATGAAAAGAAATAATACATAAAAAGAGTACCCCTGAGAGTTCCCCATCACTGACCTCAATCCTCAAGCAACAAAAATAAAAAGCCAACAAACCACAAATAATAAACACACCATCGTGACGGATGCTCTGAAAAAACTCAGGAGTAAACTCCCCTGCCAGTCCATTGTATGTCAGTCTGGCGCCCAGATAGATGAACCAATAGACAGGTGGAATAAATAAAAATCCATATCTTTTTAAAAACACCATCATATCCATCCCCTTATCATTTGCTCATATCGTTCAGAGCGTTAAGTTGCTTTTCACGAACTGCGTTAAACTCTTCTTTATCCTTGCATTCTGAGGCCATTTTTTTGCGTCACCAAAAGTTAATGACTCTGACGAACTGCCAGTGTTAGTTTGAAGAGCTATCCGTAACGCATCTCCTGCACAAGGTGTGTCATGAATAATACTTTGCAGTTGTTCAGGAGTGGCGGACTGCATATCAAGAAACTCTTCATACTGCAAAAAAAGATATCCAGCTGTCGCAAAGAAAAGAAGAGTTGCAAAAAAACATATTTCAGGTTAAGAAACTTCAATTCTTGCCTTTCTATTTTCTTGCAAAGAATAAATTTCAAAAAAATCTCTTTCATTTATTTTTATCCTTATACAATTCCCACTGGTGAATATACTCATCATACTGAAGCCTCGGCACATTAATGATGATACCGGCACAGTCCAGTTTATTAACCGGCGACGTAAAGGAACCTGTCTGGATGTTTACCTCCAGGAGCTGACAATCGTTTTTCCAGTGTCTCCCGGATTCCAGCTCATCCATCGAGAATGACTCACTGGTGAAGACGATAAGCATGGCTAACGAAACCACTGCCATAAGCGCACTAAAGAAAAATAGATTAGCTCTGCAGACTCGCAGATTAAATTTATCAGGGATAACAAACATGGCCAGCGCACCGACAACACCGATAACAAAAAAAAGAATGCACAGCACGTTAAGCCAGGTAATATTACTACCCTCAAGATAAAAGGCTCTCATTGTCCGCCTCCTTTCAGTGTTTCCATCGCACTGCTCAAAGGTTCGCTGGTTTTGATTTCAATACACTCTCCGGTATTGTATCCCCCCCCACGCCCTCCCCTGGCTTCAATGACTTTTAGCATTTTCAGGCATACATCAGTATTGGGCATGGGTGTAATGGTCCAGCTGCTGTGGACACCAGGATTTATAATCATCACCAGAAAAATAACGGTATGCATATTTAATCATTTTTTAAAGACAGGTTATAAGCGGCTATAGCTCTGCCGTATTTGTTCTTCTCTGCATTAACAAGAGTCACGCCACATTTAAGACGATTTATGTTTTTTTCGAATGGCTAACGTACTTTGTTTCGCAAACTATCCTGATACGCCGAGGTAGCCTGGTTATATTTTTTGGTACTCACGTTCGTGACAACCCCCTCGCAATCAAGGCGGTTCATTTCACCATGAAAGAACCCAGCCGGGATATTTACTTCTTTTAATACACACGTTGCCTTCCAGTATCTCCCTGACTTAATCAGACTCTCCACATCAGGTTGACTGTTTTTGAGAATGAAAGAGAAAAGCATTATTGCACTGACTAAAACCCCACTCACTATAAACAATTTGTCACTTCCCATAACCGCCTCTTATTCCATTTAAAATCGCATTTACGTAGAGATATAGACATCGAATTTTATGCAACATCAACGCTGTATGTTTAATTCATCACATTGTTTTTATCATTCTCATAAGATTTCCATTCCAGGATATAGCGATTATATGTTCGGGTCCGTACATTAATGATAACGCCGGCACAATCCAGTTTATTGACCGGTTCTGAAAATATCCCCGTCTGAATGTTTACTTCCATCAGTTTGCATTCTGTTTTCCAGTGCCTTCCCGCTTCCAGCTCCCTATTTGACACAGTGACAAACATGACAACCCCTGTTCCGACGATACCCGCTATTGCGGCCAGCGCGCTCCCCAGAAAAATTTTTATGATGCCAGAATGAATATGATGCTTCTTCGGGAGAGCAAAGATTGCTGCGCAAGCTATACAGGATACTGACGCAGCAAGGATACCTGCTGTAACGAAGAGAGCTAAAAATCCCCCCGCTAACCCTCCCAGATTGACGCCATAAAAATATAGCTGTAACCCCCGAAGAATTAACCCGACATGTTGAGTTATTTCAGTCATTCCCCCATCCTCTAAACACGCTACCGCCCATCCCTTTCAACGCACAGGGCACTCGTTTTAAAACCAGAAATAAAAATTTTCACAGCACCATTAATGGCGCTGGTAATTAATTAATACGAGGTTGCCCCCATGCCGATGGCGTTACCACAAATACGACCGTTGTCGGCTGGTGATACACGTCATCTGAATCGACATACGGCGCAACCCATAACGACGCGGTCTGCTCCCCTTTCCTTAATGGCCGGGGATAATTGCCGGGTACCGTAGAAGGAGAGGTATATGTACTGACACTAACCGGCCTGATATTTACCGGAACGGTCCGGGTTCTCAGGACGTCATCATGATTGACCGGTACCGTATCCAGGAACCCGGATTTATTGCTCACCGTTACAGTTGGAGCAGTATTACGCCCAGAATTAATAACTGGTTGCGGCGGTAGCGGGTATGAATTTGGCGACGACGTTCTGAAATTTCCGTCAGCCAGTCGTGGCAACCCGGCCGCAGCCGGCTTTGCGGAGACGCTTTCCTCCCGGGCTTTCGCTTTCTCATTAGCCTGCTCCATCGTCATACAGGTATCTGAGGTTGTGGCATTACATTCAAAATCTGACTCTGTGCCCGCACACCCGGTTAAGAGCAAAGCGCTGCCCAGAGGAATTAACAGCATTAATTCCTTCATGATATTTCCCGTCGTTAATCAGTTATGTTTGAAAATAAATTTATATTTTGCATTTGCAAAAATAGCCTCGGCCGTTCCTTTCCCCGGTATCTGTTTCAGTTGACTGACATCAGACCGTGCAAAAATCAGTTCTGATGAAAATGCCTTTTTTCCAGAACCTGGCTCTCCGACTGTAACCGCATTACGCGTTTCGGCAGGAAACGGATTATTTCTCTTTAATTTCATTCTTATCTTCCTTGCTAAATCTGGCTGAAGGTTCATAAACCCCGATGGCCCCACCGCGTTTCTGATATCCGGCCAGTAACGGGGATATCGCACCTTTACCGGGTTTGCATCCTGGGAAGACACTCCCCCTCGCATCCCTCACCCATGTAGCACCGGCTCTGCAGGCAGGTGTCCGATCAAAGACCACAGCGCTTCCGGTAAACACGACAGCCATCAGCAGCCAGAGCGAGAGGATCATTTTGGTGTAAACCTCATCGATATCTGCCGCGTACCCTGCCGCATCCGTGCTGTCAGTGGTGCAGTCTTCCTGTAAAACAGGAGGCAATAATGGCTTGACCGCATCAGCATTGAGTTCACCGCGCGAAGCAGGTCCCGTGCAGTCCTTGATGACATATCCCTCTCGCTGCACCGATTCGATGGTATTCACCAGCATCTGCCCGGGTGTGACTTTCCCGGTCCAGAACACCGCGACAATCAGCAACATCATCATGGCCAGCGGATATACCACCGCATACTGAATCAGCCAGTTAATCCAGCGCAGCGATGACAGAATTAAGCTCAGGACAGACTTAACCATTGTTTTCCCCCTGAGACGCTGTACCCGGAGAAAATTCACGCGGATCAAGTTTGCCCAGTTTCTTCAGCATCTCATCGGTATTAAAGCCATTCAGGTTCCCGCCGGATTGCTGCGACCTGTTCTCGGGTTGTTCGGGTTGCGCCTGGTTTTGCGCCTGCTGACCGTTCTTCTCCGCTTCCAGCTCTTCAATGGTTTTCAGCTGAAAACCATCCTGGAACACCACGGTAACTTCGTTGCCCGCACCGATAGGAATGACCGGGTGATACTGCTCGGCGCGTTTGATGTAGTACTCACTGAGGGTCTGCGCAGCTTTAGAAGCCCCGCCGCCAATCCCCATTTTCAGGACGTCGCCGGCGCCGACCGTCGCCGTTGCTCCGAGACCAACGGACGGCTGTGCAGCCCGCTCCATCCCCTGACCAATCCCGTCAACAAAACCTGCCCCCCAGGCCCAGCCGAGGATTTTGCCGTTACGCATCACCACTTCCCCTTTCACGCCGTTCTTGCCCATAAAGGACACGTGACCATTAATCGGCTGGTCGATGGTTTTATCCCCCTTGATGCAGCTGATATTCCGGGTACGGACGATGGCACGCTCACTCGAGACGTCACCCCAGGCTTCCAGCCCGACAAAGCAACCGGTGAGGTCATAGGTTTTGTTATTAGGCATTTCCACGCGTCCGATAAGGCGAACCTGCATCGGTGAGGTGGATTCATTACCGGTGACGGACGCATTCGCATCCGCTCCTTCAATGAGAAGGCTTTTAGCAAAACTCCCCGACGGAATGTACGGAAGTGACTTCGTTTTCTTGCCGCGGTCATAGCTGAAGGTTTTACGCTGGATCTGGTTCGGTACCGGCACCGACTGGTAACTGACATGTGGAGGCGGCACCGCGCCATTACCCGGATAATATGCCGTCGGCGGTGGTACGGCTCCGGCAGTCTGCGGCGGATAATTTGCGGGCTGAGGCTCCCCTTCCGAACCCGGTGCAGGAGACGGCGGTACCGGAGCCGGCTCGCCGCCTGAGACAGCGGGTTTAACCCCCAGCGCTCTCAGTTGCTCCTGCATGGCCGCATTCTCACTACCGAGTTTGTCGAGACGAACCTGATCCGCAGTACGGGCCTTGCTCAGCAGGTCGACTTCTCCCTGCAGGGATGCAAAGCGCTTGTTCAGTTCAGCGGCGGTCGCCTGCATTTCTGTGGTCGCATGCTGCTCCACTTTGCTGTTGAAGCTGCTGTCGACAACACCGGTCATATCCGGGGCGGGTTCACCCTGTACAGGGGCCTCTTCATCAGAGCTCAGGTTCAGGTCAGAAAGATACAGCCCACCGGCCACAGCCCCCGCGCCACCGACCAGAATGAGACCCAGCCAGAGGTACTGCTTGCGTTTAATCAACGAGTTGAAATTCGCCATCAGCGGGCCCCCTCAGATGTGGTGACCCAGACCTGCATACGGCCACCGCCAGTCAGCTGACCGGCAGGACTGCTGAGCATGACGGCGCGGGTGCCCGGTTGCCAGAAGTCGCTTTCGCGTACCATACGGGATGACAACGTGACATTATCCAGGCTGTAACGGACCACTTTCAGATGATGGCCGGTCCAGACCTTTTCCGCTGTTGCGCGCAGACCCGCAGGCACCTGCAGCGTTTCTGACGTCACCGGTACAGCCTGGTAATCCTCGGGCATACTTCCCTGGCGAACGGCACGGTTCAGGGACACCAGGATACTTTCATACGGGCTGGACTCCTCCCACGATTTGGCGGGCCCAGGTGTACCGACAAGCTCAGAGACCAGCTGGATAGTCCGGCCCACACCGGCACGTGGTACGGCCCGGATGGAAAAATTCAGGCCATGCTCGGTTTCCACAATAAACGTGAACGGTTTCTTACTGACCGTGGCCAGAATGGCGCCACCGCTGTCAGTCTGTTCCTGGTTAGTCAGGCCGCCATCCAGGCTGTTGATGGCGATGATACGATCGCCGGGTACGGTGAACAGGTTCGGGTCAGTATTGCTCACGGCAATATTGGCCTGTCCGCCATTCGCCAGTGGCACGACCGTCGGTGCCAGCGTGCCGCTCATTGTGACGGACATGGCAGGCGCCATAAAAAAAAGACAACCGGAAATAAATAACGGATTAATTTTTTTCATTATTTATTTCTCCGAAGCGGGCCAGCCAGCTGATGCCGTCAGTACGATAAAACTGGAGGACATAGTGTTTAATTTCGGTATAGGGTGCGGAGTCGCCGATCCAGGTTTTCAGTTCTCCCCGGAAATCCACACGGTTCTCTGCCGGATATGAGCGGACGGACGTCATATAGAAGGTGGCATTGACGTTGTTGTCTTTAATTCGTTTCGCATCTTCAGCCAGCTGAACCTTGAGTTCGTTCTGCGACCCCGGGAATACATATCTCAGCAACTGCGCATGCTGGGCATCGACCGTTTCCGGTGTGACGTTAAGGCGTAACGCAATAAAACTCAGGCCCAGCTGTTCAATATAAGAGGCATCCGACTGATTCTGCGACACCGCAAAAGGTGCACCAAATAACATCGGAGTAACCGCCACTTTCTGTTCCGTCTGCAGGCGATAATTATTGATACCCTGAATAATGTTGGTGGTCAGACTGAGCGTCGTAACTGTCCCCAGACAGATATATCCCAGCGCAATGACGCGCGTGGTACTGAGTCGGGCGCCATGTTCCATATGCTATTTCCTCGCTGCTCTATTTAATCCACTGCCGGAAACAGGAGTCCGGAACATCATGAAAAAAACCTTTAAGAAGGGAAGTCGGCAGATACCAGTAAATAAGATCGCGTAACCAGGAACTGCCCCGCCCTTTTTTCAGTTTTTTGATACCCCAGAAAACCAGTGCCGCTGCAGCCATACCAAATATGAACTTGCTGGTCCAGAAACCCCAGCCGAGACAAATCACGGCCGGGATAAGTTCATCGAGATATAAACCAAACCAGCGGGACTGGTTAGTCAGTGTTTCCGGGAAACGGTATTTCTTTAATTCGTCTCCCGTCATCACGAATATCCTGTTAGTAGCCGGCGACCGACATACCGATGGTAATGAAGGTAGAGATGATGGCGAAGCCGAACAGGAACTTCACGTTTTTGGTCATCATATACATGATGCCGCCCGCGATAACTTCTGCCAGAACAACCCATTTGACCACGCTGGACGACTTACCGAAGGTACCTTTAACGGTAGTATCACCGGATTTCATCAGATCGGTTGCGGTGGTGGTGGCCATCGCAGCATCCGGGAAGAACGCTGCCAGAGCAGCAACCGGCAGTACAGCCTTGGTTACTTTCAGGGCTGACTTTTTGTTGAAAACACGAGACAGAAAAGATGGTTTGGTTTCTTCAGAGAAAGCATTCCCCTGAACATTTAATACAGCATTCATATTTATTTCCTTTAAAAAGAATGGTAGATATATAAAACAGATTTATGACTATTATGATAAATCACACTTCCTGTTCACCTCCTGGTACGGTTAGTTCTGAGTTATAAAAATCCGGAAACCTCTCAAGATGATCTTTCAGTCTCAAATAGGCTTCGGATGTTTTACTTCTTCTACTTCTGTCTTTTGCTTTGATGAGTCGACGATTAGTCTCTTCATCCAGTTTCAAAAGCACATTTTTTCCTGGCGCAGGTCGTGCGTTGCTCCTAATCGCTCTTTCCAATCGACCTCCAAAATAAGGTTACCAACTCTTAAAAAAGTTTACATTGACGAATAAAAATGTAAACCAATAAAGGAGAAATTTTGAGTAAATTATATTTACATTTTAAGAGTACGAAACGTACTTTTAAAATAACAAACCATTAACACTGTTTTTAAGTATATCTATTACATTATGAATAATTCTGGAGTAACTTAACGAATAAATTGACGAAATAATAAGGTGGTCTCTGTCAGAAAACTGCAGGTCTTTCTTGATCTTATTTACTACATTTTTTGAAGTTTGTTCTTGCACACCAGTAATTTTAGAGATAGTGGAATGAGAACAACCAATAGCATATAAGTTAAAAACTGCCCAATCTGAATTGGACGCTCCATACTTACTTTCAATGTACTTATTCATTTTTAGTGCAAATGTAGCATATCTTCCTGAACGATCATGAAGAACATCCCCATCTTGTATAAATACCCATTTACTGAATAACTCCTCTTTTAAAGAAATACGTTCAATAAATACAGTCCATCTTTGATCATTTATCTGAACGTTTTGAACAAGGCAAGCAGACCCACCTGTCAGAGCTCTGATTTCCGTTTTAACTAATTCCACCCCGACATCAACAGAGATGGATGAAAACCACGAGTTTCGATCGTTGTTTGTAAAAAAAAGTTTATCGAAAAGAGGGCTTGTGTGAACTAACTCACCCAGATTATTACGAATGAAGGAAGGACTCGATGAAATGTTAAGCATTTCGACCAAGTATTGAATGGATACAGTTTGACTACATACAGTATTTTGACTACGATCCGTCGCACACATAGGAGCCTCCAATACAGGATACTATGGACAGCTGATGTGAAGGGTTCGCCCCCTTCACATCAGCGATTCTCAAATTTTGTGAGACCTCAGCCTCTCAAACTATGATAAATGTAGTCCACTTCCCTGTCACTATAAAACAGCAGATCATTCCGCTTTAATTTATTATTATTTAGTTTATTATTCTTACCCCATCTGATTATTTAGCTTTCCTCATCATCGGTATCAGGAAAGAATCTTTCTACCACTTCTTTGGCATCATCTCTTATGTTCATAACCATTGATTTGAAATCAAAGCGCTCGTCACCCTGTATATGCGGACTGAGCGATTCCATAGCCAAAACTTTAGAAATAGAAAACTGAGTTTTTATCACATTTTCAAGTAACATTTTATTGAACTCAGCTTGATTGAAACCAGATTCCTTTCGTTCCATTTGTGCCTCATAAACTCGCAACCCTAATTCAAGAAGCATTGAGGCAACACTTGAAAAACTGACATCTTTATCTTTCGCCCCTTCAGCCTTACGCTTTTCTACAATTGCATTAATTTTTTCAGCCACTTCATCGCTGGCATACGCTTGGACCCTGGCCATATCAGTTCCTTTATTAAAACTTACAACAGATGAGGTATTATGATCAGAAGATAACGTTAGTTTTATCTCATTACAACTCTAAACTTAAGTCTGGAGTCTAGGCATGTTGTCTTACGATGCATATAACGACTCAAGTCTAGAGTTAAGTCATCATAAGTATATGAAAATAAATACGAGAGTTGTGTATAAGTCGTCATAGACTTACCAGCAACTTATACACGACTCACTTGCGACTCGTAATCACATAACGCTATATTACATAAAATAACATAAGGTACGTTATGTCACTGTTCTTAAATACAAATCTGCAAAATTTTAATTTTGCGTGGGGTGTGGTGATTTTGTGGTGAGGAGTGCATATTTGTTGAGTCTGCATCTGGGATGGGTTAACGTAATTCCGGCATCTGGCCCCGGAGGGATAACCATGAAAGGAATGGCACTGGCATTCACTCTTTTTTTATTTTCCAGTTCGTCAATGGCAGCGGATTGTTTTGATATGGCAGGACGGGATTATCGAATAGATCCGGATCTGCTCCGGGCTATTTCATGGCAGGAGTCAAAATGGGTGGTGGGTGCCATCGGAAAAAATCCGGGAACAGGCTACGGTGCCGGACTGATGCAAATCGATTCGCAGCACCATATGCAACTGTCGCGGTACGGAATTAAACCGCAAAATCTTCTGACAGATGCCTGCCTGAATATTTACACCGGCGCATATTATCTGGCACTGGCGTTTCAGAAATGGGGTATAAGCTGGGAGGCGGTCGGTGCCTACAACGCCGGGTTCCGCAGAACGGACAGGCAGGCCATGCGACGACTGGCATATGCGAGGAAGATTGAGGTTATCTACCGGGCCATCAAAACCAATAAAAATGCAGGACAACCCCATGCTGTTAAAAAGTAAAGGCCTCATTCGTGAGGCCTTTACTTTCATTACACGACTAACCAATCGCACGCCAGATTAAATGACGTTCGGGATGCTGGATAATGTTGACATAATTCCTCAACGCATCCTGCCGGGACACAAGATGATGACAGATCCGTGCATATTCCGGCCCCATTTCTGACACCTGCCAGGACAGACTGTTCATCACCATCAGCGTGGCAATAATTCCTGCTGCATCGGCGCTGAATTCATTCTCAAAATAATTCTCAGGGATGTTCATCCTGTAACGTTGCTCACCTTCCGGCGCAATATATCTGGTCTGGGTGGTGATGAACTGGATACGGTTTGGTGCAATATTCCCACCGACACCCTGCGGAATAATCCAGTAAGACCAGAAACCACCGTCGTAATCGGAGTGCTGGCGTAACCAGTTATCTGCCATATTATCCGCAGACGGGGTAAAAAAGAGCGCCTGGATAAAATCCAGACACGCCTTGTTATCGGTCACTGCACAGCGCAGATATTTATCTGTTTTAAATTGTTCGTCTGATTCACGAGTGGCGGTGTTGACGTGTATTGTGTGCATGCTGGTTGTCTCCTTCGCGTTTTATTAAATCGTTCGACTTCATCACTGAGCGGCAAAGGGCAATTTGCAGCTGACGGGGAGTAAATAAAGGGGCGCGAAGCGTTTATATACCCTTTATTTACGCCACGGGCGATGCTAAAAGCCGCCCTCCGCGAAAGATGATGTCGGGCGATATCGCGCAGAATTGAGAATGCACACAACCCTGAACGTCAATCCGGTCTTTATTGGATTCACGTTCAGGCCAAAGAATGGCGGGTATTTATCGCCACGGTGAGAGCGGCGCATCCTGATAGGGATGCAGCAAGCGAGATTTTGAATTTGCGTCAGGATGGAAGCCCGCAGGGCAGAGACAGCCTGCTGGCTCTGTTCACGACAGCCATGTCCCGACAGGGACGACGCCCGGGTCAGTATTTATTTAATCTCTCACCAGAGATAAATTCCGGAAGAGATAAACAGCAGCATGCAGGAAGAGATGTAACAGGGATGAATAAAGAATATTGATGAGATAACGCCGCGCCGGAGTAATACGGGCGGCGCGTAGCGCAGCCGGTATTATTCTGCACCGCAGGTGCGCGGCCTTTTCCTGCAGTCGGGCAGGTTATCCCCTGCCCTTCCGGTTATTTACGCGGCCTCCTTATTTTACCTCCTGAAAAAGCCACCCCTTACGGAGCGGCAGGTTTCACATCACGCCAGACCGAGGCCGCTGTAGACCACGGTCAAAAACTGTTGCCAGTATTCCAGGCGCATAGCGGGGACGTGGGCACGCTTCCCGCTGCGTAAAGCATTTACAAACGCGTTTGCCTGTGCGACGATTTGCGGGTCAAATTGCATGGTTTAATCTCCATGTTGGTTTTACATATGCCGGATGCAAACTTTTGCGGGTACGTATCCGGCGCGGAATGAGCAGGCGAAAGCCTGCTTTTTTCATTTCTGGAACAGGTTAAATCCCTCCTTTATGCGCGTTTTAATCTGCGCATGGCTCAGGTTGCACACATCCCGCAGCCGGAAATATCTGGCTCCATAGCGGGCATAAATCTCTGCCACGTCACCGCAGACCATTTCCTGCAGCATGAACGTCTCCCAGCCGCCGTTCTCACTCGTTGACCATTTGAGCGGGTACATCAGGCCCAGCGCATCATGGAAGGCGTGAACGTCGATTTCAGCGGGCGCTTTCACCGCCGCTTTCTGGCGACTGAGCCAGTATTCATGCTCGGCTTCGGCAGTCACCTGCATTCCCGGACGGGCTGAAGATTCGGTGAGGTGTAAGTACATAGTTTTCTCCTTCTGGTTCAATTGGTTACTTCACGCCTAAACGCCGGAACATATCTGCGATAATGTTTCGACGTGCATATGACGCACCGGCAGCTTTCAAATCAGCCAGGACATTAAAGGCATAGCTGGCGCTCTTTCCGTGAAATGCCAGTACCTTTGCTGCGATCGGTTCCGGGCAGGCCATAACCCATCTTTCGGTAGATTCAAAAGCGGCGGTGTTGACGTTGTTGTTTTGTGTGTTCATAGCTGGTTGTCCTGGATATTGAAGCCTGCACGCTCAATCAGGCGCACAAACTGTTTGAAATGATCCGCTTCAGCCACGTTGATATGACAGAACTGCTTATCCACGCCACGGCTGAGGGCATAGCCATAGCTGAAGCTCATTTTTTCCGGGTGGCTTCTGCGATATTTTTTCAGCGCAACAAGGCTGCTGAATTCCATGACGTCCCACTCTTCCTCTGAGTTTTTTGGCTTATCAGCAACGAGGATCGTGTATGACACGGCTTTTCCCCCCATCTTTCTGGAAGATTCTTGAGCGGCGGTTTTGACGTTTCGTGTGTGCATTCTGGTTTTCTCCTGTGGTGATGGTTGTCCATCTCCCTGGTGAGTTCTCTCGCGGCACAGGGCAAAGGAGCAACGCTGTAAGGAGGAGAACAAGGGGCGGAGACAAAAAGTTTTTGCGGTCCCTGGCAAAAAGTTTTTGGCGGAGTTTATTTACCCCTTGTGCGACGACACGGCGGTGCTACGACCAGCCCTCCGCGTGAGGACACACGGGGGATGGCCTCACCGGGGGGACAGGATGCACACACCCGACACGTCGGAACGGCGTGGCGCCATAAAAGTGACGGCAGCTTTATCGCCGGCACGGTGAAAGCGGCGCATCCTGACAAGGATGCAGCAAGCGTGAATTTGAATTTGCGTCAGGATGGAAGCCCGCAGGGCAGAGACAGCCTGCTGGCTCTGTTCACGACAGCCGTGTCCCTAAAGGGACGACGCCCGGATCGGAATTCATTGGGTTCGCCTGTAAGGATAAATACCGGAAGGGATAAAAAGCAGCATGCCGGATGAGATATAACAGGGATGAATAATTAATCATGATGAGATAAGCCCGCGCCGTAATAATACGGGCGGCGCGTAGCGCAGCCGGTATTATCCGGCACCGCAGGTGAGCAGCCTTTTCCCGCAGTCGGGCAGGTTATCCCCTGCCCTTCTGGTTATTTACGCCACCTTCTGTCATGCCCTGTCGGTGAGAATCGATACAACACATGCGCATAATTGCTATAAGACAAAATGCTGGGGCTGACAGAAACAAAAGGCCAGCCCCGGCCGGTTGCTCAGTACAGTGCAATGACAGGCTTCTTGATACCGCAGGCATGAGCGTATCGGGTCAGCGTGTCAATGCTGGCTTTGGTGATGTTGTTTTCCAGGCGGGAAATAACCGGAGGTGTAACCCCCATGCGTTCAGCAACCTGCGCTTTTGTCAGGTTGTCATGCTTACGCCATTCTGCCAGCAGCTCTCTGAGCTTCTCCTTGCGTTCTTCTTCCTGCCATGCAGCGCGATATTCATCGTCCTGCATCCACTCGCTATGCAGTTCTTTATGGCTTACCAGTTTCATTGAGTACCTCCGCTAAACGCTTTTTGGCGAGATCGATTTCTTTCGCTGGCGTTTTCTGTGACTTTTTGATGAAAACCCGCAGCATAATGATGGTATTGCCTTTGTGGTATACCCATATGCCCCTGGCGATGTCCGTCCCCATCGTGCGGATCTCGAAAAGTCCATCGCCCAGAGGCCTGGTGTCTGGTTCCCGCAGCAACCGGGCATCATATTCCAGTTTGCCGATGAGACGGTCAAACTTCACCCTGATTTTTACGGGTAATGCTGTGGCTTCTTCCCTGGCATCCGGATGATAAACGACGCTAAACATGTGACCTCCCGTTTCCTGTATATTAACCTACAGGCTAATTTCAATCAAAGTAAAGTTAACCTATAAGCTAATTTTCTGGCAGTTATCTTAGCGGCCTGGTCATTATCACGGACTGAAAGAATTTTTACGTGCCTGTGGCTTTTCAAATGGCTACGATGGATTGCCCGGACAAGGCCAGTATTTCGATAATCCAGGGGTGGATTTGTTCTGCTTGCCTTTGTCCGGGCACCAATCTAAGCGGCACGCTCTGCCTCCCAAAGAGAAAACCCACGCACACCGCATATCCTGCGCCCGCCACCCAGCGCGACATGATCGATTAGGGAGCAGGTTTCCCGGCTTCCACGACGTCGGAGACCAGTTTATGCGGTCCGGTCCAGTTTCCAGCGCGGGGAATAGCGCCACTTCATCCGCGGCTCCGGTGTGTCAGCTTGTTCGGGACCTGCCAGCGTTCTGCCTGACGCACAGACTCCGGTGTCTCTCTCACAATGAAGCTGATTTCATGCATGACACCATACAGCGGCTCCCCGGCATCCCGCAGCCAGTCCAGGGAGACCAGCGAGGCAAACCGCGATCGCCAGTTCCAGAAGGCAGGCTCCAGATCCCGCGCGTCAAACTCGTCAGCCCACTGGCGGTACCAGGTGTTAACGGTCTCCGGTGACTGAAAGTTAAGCTCCGTGATAGCCTGCCCCAGCAGGTTCTGTCGCAGCAACCAGGTATGTGCTATCTCTTTGCCTTCACGCCGAACTCTCCGGGTGAACGCAATATTTTCACGCTGCATCCGCCGATCGGTTCGGGTGTGAATCACTTCCGGAAAAAGTTCAGCCTGAACATCGGTTGTCAGCGGCAGCGGGCAGCATTCCCCCTGACTGGCAATCAGCGTATCCAGTGCCTCTTCCACCTGCTTCAGATTATTCAGCCGGTCTTTCGGATCACGGTGCAGGCCGGGAATACTCCGGGCGACGGCGCTGTTAATTCGACTGCAACCGGTCAGCATGCGCAGGAACGTGCGGACATGGGGCATCGAGGGCAAACGAGCTCCCCGAAACCGGGCGTCTTCCACGAACATGATGGCCTGCAAAGCAGCCTGGCGTGCAGGTTTCAGGGTCACAATGGCATGGGATGAGGGGATCACAGTTCGCCCTCCTGAGCCAGGGTGCTGATGATACTGGCAAAGGAATAGCCGTCAGTATCGAGACACGCTATCAGTGCCAGCGTGTGGGAGATCAACTCCGGGTTAAATGTTTCCATGCTACGAACAACGGAGAACGGCTGGCCGCCACGGGTCACAAAAACGACCATCCAGCGCGTACTCAGCTCTCCCGGACTGCAGACCGCCACATCAAAATGACCGTGAGAGGGGGAAAAACGGATCTGTACCGGAAAGAATCCGCCGAATTCACTTTTGTACTCTCCGTTGACGTCCCAGCTCTCCGGACAGGACAGATCCCGCATCACGGCATGGGTGAGTTCACGGCGAAAATCTTCACCGGCGGCGCGGTAGTCTTCCAGCTCTCCGGCGAACATGGTTTTCAGGACATCGGTGGTAATGATCGTGTGCATAGGTTTCTCCTTACCGCCGCCCCCCAGGGCGGCGTCTCCGTTATCAGGCGGCGCAGGCCGGGTTGTTATGGTCGGTGACGTGGTCGACATCAGCGTCTGTATCGCTCTGACTCGTTGCCAGACTGAGTTCAGACTTTGCGGCAGGCTGTTTCTGGTTGTCGGCACTGGTCATCCATTCCGGAACCCACCGGGTTTTTGACAGGAAGTGCTCTGCATGTTCAGCGGCATCCTTTTTCTTCATTTTCGCGGCGTCCTGTGCTGCGCCAGTCAGTCCGGCCTGAGAGAGTGCCTGTACAATGTGTGGCTGCTTCATGTGCGAGAAAAGGTTATCAGCCGTCGGTTTCCACCAGTCGCGAAGGTCAAACTGGATGGCGTTTTCCACCCCATCCAGCGAACTCTGGTGTTTACGACCAAACTCATCCTTGCCCTGTACACCATCAATAGAACAGGCGGTGCAGAAAGCCATCAACGCCATCAGGGTTGCGCCATCGAGCGTAAAGAAGGTGGTCATATCCTTTCGCCAGTTTTCCGGCAGCAGGGCTTCAAGGCGTTCTTTTTCAGCCTGGATTGCCTGAAACGCAACGCTGTTTTCACCGTCAGGTGCTTCACGGGTCAGCGCGTAATGCGACACACTCACGCTAATGCAGAACGGCTCTTTGACGGACGTCGTGGTATGGAAAACCGAATTACACAGTTTCCAGACCATCAGCGCGATGGCTTTCTGCGGCTGCTGCAACAGGGCCGCCTGAACCGCCAGTGTGCGTTCAGAAGAAAGGCGGGTCAGCAACGGGACACTGACGGCGTCCAGCGGATCGACTTTTTCAGGAGCCTGATCGGTGGATGCATCCTTCTCCTTTATTTTTTCATCGGCGCACAGCACCACACCGCGCTGTACTTTCACCTCCTGACCAGTCCAGGAAACCACCACTCCGGCGGATTGCTTCATTTCATCGGGCCATGTCCGGTGTTCAGCGCGAAACTCAATGGTCTGCTGTTCATGCCAGACCTCATTGAGTTCACCTGCAACACGCTCCCCGTCATCCCCGGTATTTTGTACTTCGAGTTCTTCTTCGCGTTGTGCAAGGAAGGCAAGTCGTTCCGATTCGGCTTCGGTATATGCCACAGGCGGGACAGCATGCAGACGCCAGATTTTAGTATCCTTCCCGTAGTGAGAAATCGGTTCAAGGCGGCCATCGCACCATGACCAGCCTTCTGCTTCGCGAAGGTGTTCCGCGATACTCTGCAGTTTTTCCAGCAGGGCGGTATCGAGAGAAGCACTTTTGACATAGCCGCCGTTTTCGCTGCTGAAGAGATCAACCCGGATTTCTTCCGGACTGAATGCGGCCTCTCCCACAAAGCGGAATTTGTCGCCGTTTGTGGAGACCTCTTCTGAGGTAATGAGGTTACGGATCGAGGACACTGATACTTCATTATTCCAGGACCGTTTGCGGGCGGATTCCAGCACTTCCACCTGGCGTTTCTGATCGCTTTCGAGCGCCAGTGACTGGCAGTGTTCGGTGGTGATTTCATCCTTCGCCAGCGCCTCCAGAATGTCGGGAGCCAGTTCGGTCAGCTTCAACATACGCTGAACATGACGGGTACCGAACCCCAGCAAGTCACCAATCTGCGCGGGGGTTTTCCCCTGTGCTGCCAGCGTGCGGAACCCGGCGATCTGTTCAGACGGATGCATTGCCATCTGCTGTTCGTTTTCTGCCATTGATGCCGCAACAGCCAGTTCATCAGGTACCTTTTTCACCATCACCTGATATCCGGCATCGATACGGTTTTCACTCTGCAGGAGCTGCAGAGCTTTCAGGCGACGACCACCTGCAGCCACACCACACTGCCCGTCATGAAGAGAATGAACGACCAGATTCTGCAACAGGCCAAGCGCTTCAATGGAGTCTGCCATTGAGCGTACTTTCTCCACCGGATAAGGGATGGTCCTGACGTTCAGGGGAGATTTTACCAGTGCCGTCACCGGGACATACTCAATCGGCGCGGCATCGAGAGCCGCTTTCAGGGCGGCGGCTTCGGCAGGTTTCACCGATTTTTTGCTGGTTTTTGGTGCAGTTTTTACCTTAGACTCTGTTGCAGACATAATTGATACCTCTCTGATATTGATGACTGTCTGCCGGACAGCCCCCCTGTCCGGCACCTCTTACTGCTTATTGCGTGTTACGGATGCCATAACGTTCGATATAACGGTTGAGCCATTTCCCGGCATCCGCTTCAAAATTCCATGCGCGCCACACCATTTCGCCGTTCTGACGAACGACCAGGCGAAAATGCGAACCCTGATCGTCTTCAATGGCGACATTTTCAAACTGTGCCGCCACCGCTTCAGCCTGTGCTCTGGTGAAGGTGTCATCCGGTAACGGACCGTTATCGTAAATACTCATCTCTCTCCTTTCGGCCCCACCTGGGCAGGGCCGGCCTGAAACGGGTTATCAGAACGGGGCATCGTCATCCATCGGCGGGTAATCATCCGGGGACGGCTGCGGGGGTTGCTGGGACGGCGCGGCACTCTGACGGCCTTTTTTACCGCCCTTCGCTTTCGGGGATGCCACAGGGGGTTCAGCAGGTTGTACCGGAGTCTGCGGCTGTGCGGGCTGATGAGGTACGGCGCTCTCTGACGAACTGCCCTCACGACGCCCACCCAGCATCTGCATCGTGCCGTTCTGCCCGACCAGCACCTCGGTGACATAGCGTGTGGTTCCGGCCTCATCCTGCCAGTTGCGGGTGCGCAGCTGGCCCTCGATGTAGACCTGAGCGCCTTTACGCAAGTATTCCCCCGCCACTTCCGCGAGCTTGCCGAACATGACCACACGGTGCCATTCGGTGTTTTCGCGCAGTTCCCCGCTCTGTTTGTCACGCCATGTTTCCGATGTGGCCAGCGTCAGGTTGGCCACCGCGCTCCCGTTGGGTATATAACGCACGTCCGGGTCCTGCCCCAGATGACCAACCAGAATGACTTTATTGATGCCTCGTGCTGCCATGATGACTCTCCTTACTCCGTTGTTTTGCTTTTAAAACCCCATCATCCGTTGAGTTACCGGAAGCCGCGGTTTTGACGTTTGCGGGAACCTGCTGTTTTGTTCCCGGAGGTATGACCTTCACCCGTTTGAGAACCTTCGCCGCAAGGGCGTCAACGAGCACGGCCCGGTGCAGCTGTCCGGGGTGAGCGGGAAATTTTTTCCGGTCTAATGGAGAGAAGCGAAATGGCCGGAAAAAATTTATTGCGAAAGGCCACGCCGGCCCTGGACAGCCAGGCGGGTTGTGCTTGTCTCAGCCCCGGCGAAAGGGACTTAAACGGTGAAAAGGCACAGGAGAGGAAATGAGCAGGGACCCGCCGCAACGTCGGGGCGCGGCACGCGAAACGGCGGTGCCCCTTACAGCCCGGCGGTCACTGGCCGGGGTGCAGGGAGCGCAGGGCACGGCGCGACAGGGCGGCGCCTCCGGAACGGAGGCTGCAAGCCTGCCGTTGACGTTGCGTCATGGGATGGAAGCCCGACAGGGCGGAGACAGCCTGGCTGGCTCCGTTCACGACAGCCCGCCCGGACGCCCACTGCAGGACCTGAAATAAACGAAGAGCAAAAAGAAAAGCCGGCAGAAACAGATGGATGACCACGCTCCATCAGCGGCTCATCCGGAACAGGAAAAAAGGAACAACAGTAAACCAGAATACCAGAAGGAAGAGAGGGACAGGATGAACGCGGAGAGGGAGAGCCGGCGGCGCGTCAGCGCGGCCCGGTCCTCCTGCGCCGCAGGCGTGCGGCCTTTTCCGGCGCGGCCAGACGGGGGCACACTCCCCCGCCGGGCTAACCGGCTTTCAGGCAGCTATCCTGAGCAGAACAGTTGAAACGTCGGTATACGTGAATGTGCCTCGCGGCAATGGCTCCCAGACATCAGCAAGCGGCTTCAGTATGGATTGTTGTCGCGGCCCGTTCAGACAGACCGCAGTGACCACGCCGCCGGGTGCCAGCAGCGTCACTGCCCGCTGTATATGCCGGATATCCTGCGCATGGTTAAACGGTGGATTCATGATAATTTTGCTGTAGTGCTTTTCCGGCCGGTATTCCAGAAAATCACCCAGCCAGACGCTGACGCCCGGGAAATGATCCCGGAGATGGCAGACCAAATCCGCGTTCAGCTCCACGGCGTCACACTGTGCCCGTGGCGCGCCTTCCCTGACCGCCCGTAGAATGGCGCCCGTTCCGGCGCTGGGCTCCAGAACATGATCAGAGTCCACCACCTCCGCCAGACTGACCAGCCGACGACAGAGCGGATCGGGCGAGACAAACAGCTGTGAACTGGCCCGGATTTCTGTCACAGGCATCCGGTCATCCAGCCTGGCCCGCATCGTCTGAATACGCGCCCTGAGTTCTCTGTGCATAAGTCAACCTCCCTGATCTCCCCGGCAACCTGCCGGGGAGTCTGCCTGTCATTTTTTCGGAATTTCAACGGTTTTCATGTCAGTGATATAGACATTCACCAGCGTACAGCCGTGCGTCATGCAGCGGCGAAAGCGGTACGCGCCGTGCGTCTCAGTTTCGGCCACACCCCGGACAGCCTTATAGTCCCCCGGCATTCTGGCCCATTCGGCTTTGGTCATCTCCCGGGATCCCTCCCCCGGATAGTTGACGATCGGGGGACGTTTTGCGGCCTGTTTCGCGGTGCTGACCTCTTCGGCTGAGGGAGCTTTATAGTCAGTGATGCGGTCCGGGGTCAGTTTCATGGTGCCGCCGTAGCCCAGAAAACGGTAACAGGGAGTTTCCACCGAACTAACCTGACCATTGCTTTTGTTGATGCGGATGATGGTTAACCACTCGCCCCGGCTCAGCACCTGCCCGCCAGGCTCAAATTCCTGTGTCCGGGTGACCACACCGCCGCTTTCATCCAGCATGGCGCGCTCATAGCTCAGACGGTTGCGATAATGATGAACCCAGCGTTGCTGATGGCGGATTGTGCGTTCATGGCAGCGGATCGCAATATCCCGCGCCTGTTCAAAAGTAATGATGTCCTCAGACAGGGCAGAATGGAGAGACATCGAGCCCTCATACTGGCTTTTCTCTGCCGGGCGGGGGTATTTGTCTAGCGTGAAGCTGGCATAAATATGGTCATAATTACTGACCAGTAACGCCATTTTCAGATCAAGAGTCTGCGCGCGCCACATCGTCAGATACTTTTCAGACCGGGCAATGTGCTTTTCTGCCTTGCGTAATTCCGCCTCAATTTTTTTGATACGACGGTAACGCACATCCGGACGCTCTTTGTACTTCGCGTGCCGTAAAGAGGCCTGCGCGCGCTCTTCCCAGTATTCTGCGCGTTCGAACAGCATCACCGCGCGTTTCATATCGTTTTCAATCTTCTGCGCATCCCGGCGCGCGCGGCGTTCGCTGTGATGGCCAACCAGGATCGGCTGACCGAAGGGGATAGCCGACGCCAGCGCGTCCACATGCGCAAGCTCCCGCTCAGATTCACCGGCGCGTTTGTCGCTGTAGTCGTTAAAGCGTTCCGCGCGTTGCTCCTGACGGTCAAAGAGTGTGCTGTCTTCGTCCCCGATATCACCGGCGAGAGACAGTAACACATCCTCGCGGCCCGGTGTCCAGGCTGGCGCCACAAACAGTCCCTGTTTCGGCGCCCACCGGAACCCCGCATCATGCACTTTTTTATACGTCTCTTCATCGAGACGGAGCGAGGCATAAAGCCGCAACTTGTTATCATCCGGGGAATAGGTCCCCCGATACATCTGGCCGATCTCCTCTTCAGCGCCGGTCTGCGGGATAGTGTCAGCACTGAGTGTCTGTGCAAAAGCCTGAGTCATAACTTTTCTCCTTCCTGCGGTTGCCGCCCCTCGCGGGGCGGCTCACCTCATCAGTTAAATGCGCGTTTCAGTTCGAGCGTGCGGAGCACCTGCCCAAAAGCGGCGTTTTTCATCGCGGGGATATGAACGCCGCGCCCCTTGCGGTGACTTCTGGCGATATGGCGGCCAAAAGCCTTTAACGCGGGGTCAATCTCCGGCGCGGGAATATCGGCGCGGAAAATGCGCGGATGACGGCGAGGCTTTACAGCCTCTGCGGAAGGTGAAACAATGGTAACGATCATTACGTTAACTCCTTCTGGTAGTTAATGAAGCCGTAGAACCGTTCGAGCGATTTTTACGGCGTGGATTAAGCAGGGGCTACCCTGCTTTTTTCATTTCTGCGGTTCGTTGTCTGCTTCTTCTGCCTCCTTTAATCAGCATCGTTTTTTTCCTGATTTTTAAAGAACATCACCCGTTGAGTTTCGGGAGCCGCGGTTTTGACGTTTGCGGGAACCGGCTGCGATATTCCCGATGGTATAAACTTCACCCGTTTGAGAACCTTCGCCGCAAGGGCGTCAACGAGCACGGCCCGGTGCAGATGTCCGGGGTGAGCGGGAAATTTTTTCCGGTCTAATGGAGCCTGCGGAATGGCCGGGGAAAATTTATTGCGAAAGGCCACGCCGGCCCTGGACAGCCAGGCGGGTTGTGCTTGTCTCAGCCCAGGCGAAAGGGGCTTAAACGGGTGATGCACCAGGAGCGGAACAGAGCGGGGACCCGCCGCAGCGTCGGAGCGCGGCACGCGAAACGGCGGTGCCCCTTACAGCCCGGCGGTCACTGGCCGGGGTGCAGGGAGCGCAGGGCACGGCGCGACAGGGCGGCGCCTCCGGAACGGAGGCTGTAAGCCTGCCGTTGACGTTGCGTCATGGGATGGAAGCCCGGCAGGGCGGAGACAGCCAGGCTGGCTCCGTTCACGACAGCCCGCCTGGACGCCCGTCGTGAAAAAGGAACGTCAGGAACGGAAATTTTTTCCTTTTCTGTACAGCACAATGCTGTGCCAGGCTGAATTCAGGAAAGCAACCACTGGCCCACTCTCCTTAACTTTCTTCTGTCTTCTGATATTCAGGAGCATTTGCGCGCGGCAGCTGCTGACTGTTCAGTCTGTGAATACGCAATCTTTCCCGGAAATACTCACGGAGATGCCCAGGCTGTTCACGCTCCGCGAGTTCGGGCACAACAGGCTTGTTCATACGCTCCTGCCATGCGACGGCAGCGGCCGCTTTATCGACGGAGACTTTGTCCTGTTCTTCTTTTGAGAAAGAGGCGATATTCCACTTTGACATCGGCATTACCGGTTAAGAAACAACTCAGGAGAGAGTATCCCCTTTCGTCGATCTTATCGACCAGTAACGGAGAGAGCGTGTGCGGCGCCGCAGGCGCGGCGAAACGCCTCTCCGGCAGGCACAGCCTGCCAGGGTTTTGCGCGCGGGCAGACAGGCGCCCTCTCCTCCTGCGCCTGCCATCGTGCTTACCGTCCTTTTCCACCCTGTAAGATGAAATGACCGGCGAGATACACGGCACACTGACAGGTCATGTACTCGCAGATTTCATCCATGACCTGTGCGGTTGTCAGTTCCCGCTGACCGGCATCACGGCGGCGGGCATTAATCAGGGCTTTGTACTGTCGGAGTATTTCACGGGTTTCTGTTGCAATATTCATCGGTATTCTCCTTAACCGGCGGGATTTCCCCGCCGTGTATGATTCCGTTACTGGATACATGCCGTCCGGGTCGTTAATCAGTCCAGCGCGGCGTAAATGGCGTTGCATTCCGGGTGAAAGGTAATGTGATCCCAGATCTGGGCATCACGCAGCATGTAAAGGTGGGTCAGGGCCGGGTTACCGCAGTCATGCCAGGACGCCAGACGACGGTTAACTGCCAGGCTGGTCAGAATAATGCCCGCCGCGTCGGCACTGACGGTACGATCGAACCAGTTTTCACCGTTCACCAGATGAACCCGCCCGCAATCAGGCATCATGTAGCCACCCCCTTCTGGTAAGCGGATGAAGTGCCAGAAACCGCCGTCAACTTCAGGCATCCATTTTTTCGCCAGAGCATACACCTGTAATTCTGCGATCATGAAATCCGTGCCGAACATGTACGGCAGGAAAGAAAGCCGATCGGACTCTTCAACATTCAGGACAGGGCGCGTTGTCACATACTGCATGGTAAAACCTCCGTCATCACATGGACTGCGACACCGCCCGCACACGCACAGCACTGACAGAGTGGAAAGCTCTCAGGCAACGTCACGCAGGGACGGGGCCGAGGAAAAGCGGAGCCGGCGACAGCCTTATCCTTCCAGGATGCTCCCGGGGGCCGCAACCCCCGGCGGTTCACGACACTGACCGGATTGTTGAAAGGGCACTGCGGACAAAGGTGATTTCTGCGCGCGCTTCTGCCATGACCTCATGTAACAGGGATAAATCCATCCACCGGCGCGCAGGCTCTCCCGGTATCCGTAACACATCACATATCTGCCCACATGCCAGGATCTGATCCACTTTGTCGCTGATAACAAAGTACTCAACGGCACTGTAGCGCGCGCCTTTGTTCAGGAGGGCATCCAGTACCACCGGTACATTGTCGTCCTCTTCGTCCAGCCAGCAGGGCATATCACTTTCCTTCACAACCAGACGGAAATTTCGTGTCTGGCGGTAAAACAGCGTTTCCCCGCCCGTGGTCAGCGCGGCCTCAATCCGGCGCGCATCCTCCCGGACCTGCCGGGAAATATCCCGCACGGCACGAAACAGGCAATCCGTCACAGCCTGAATTTCAGGCTCTGTCAGCCATTCCCCGGCCCAGGGAAAGGTTATCTGTGTTCCGTCCTCCGGCAGTTGCGGCGCGTCGGCATAGCGGCTGCCGGATAAAATAATCTGCGCTGGCGTCCCGGCTATTTTTGTCATGGCAGTTTGCAGCGCTGCGGGTACTCCACCGGTACAAAGCAAAGGAAGCAGGTGAACAATAGCGGCCGCGTCCAGACGGACATAAATACTTATCCATCCCGGTTTATTTACCGGATCACGCTGGCCAACATCGGTATGGACCGGCCATCCGTAATCAGCCAGCAGATCACGTGCACGGCGCATCACAAGGGCGTTTAAGGTGGTGGTTTCCTGCATGGTATCTTCCTCGAAACAGGGTAATGACACGCCGCCCGGGCGGCGTGTGGATGTCAGTTTTTCAGTAATGCACGCACTTTTGCTGCATCAGCAAGGCGGTGAGTAACGCTTTCCGGCACAGGATAGTTACCGTCCCGGGCGGCCCATTCCCTGCCCCACAACGCCTGTTCCGTGGTGATGAGCAGGGTTTCGAGCAGGTCAGCCGGCACCAGGACTCCCGGAACGGCCTCTTTTACCTCATCGATCAGGTCCATCACCGCACCGGCAGACACACCCGACTCAAGCCGCTGGTCTTCCGGTATGGCGTCCATGCGCTCCAGCACCGCCTTTATGTCCTGTTCAGATACGACACATTCCATCCCACCGGCCAGCGCTTCGATATCCTCCGGGGACCAGACAATCAGGTTCAGCGGGGTTTCTGCGGGATAGAGCTCACTCAGCAACCGGCAGAGGGTTTCACAGGTTCCGTACATGGTTTTTCTCCTTAGTCCTTAAAGCAGGCATCCAGCTCAAGAATGTCGTTGTACGCCGCCATAAACAGGGCATTGATGCGAAAAAGCGTCTGGCGGGTCAGGCGTTCGGCCAGCACATCGGAATCAAAGCGGTAGCGGTGCTCCATGTTGTTCAGCGTTGCCCGCAGGTCACACATGTTGTTGGCCAGTCCCGCCACCTCTGCGCGCAGCTTTTCGTGTCCGGCATAGTTCATTACGCGGCCTCCGGATAAAAGACGTCGTTGGCGGCCGGGCGCTGCATGGCGCGCTGGACAGCTGACAGGCGGGCGATTCCGGCGTTGTGGTACTGCTCCATCAGTTCAATACCGATGTAACGGCGCCCAGCCTGGAGGGCAGCCACACAGGTGGAACCAGAGCCGGCAAACGGGTCGAGAACAATGGCGTTCGGGTGTGTGAAGCTCTCGATCAGCGGCTGAAGACTGGTCACTGGCTTTTCGGTCGGATGGTGGCGGTTGCCGCTGTATTTCCAGCCCAGCACGTCCGGCAGCGGGTCCTGCGGCAGAGGCGGACGGCCTTTTGCCAGGACATAGGCGCATTCATGGCGGTAGCCGACATAGGCGGATTTGGACGCGTAAGTTTTGGTGAACACCAGATGCCCGACCACGCTGAACCCGGCACTTTTCCACGCGGCCATAAAACGATCGACGCGGTTCCAGCCATAAAAACTGACCATCAGCGCGTCCTTTTTGAGTACGCGGTACATCTGATTGCAGGCAGGCTGAAGCCATTCGTCAGTTTTGTCGCCGGCGAGGGTGCGGCCGGAACGGTCACGGAAGCCGACCAGGTACGGGGGATCGGTCAGAATGAAATCGACGGCGCGATCGGGAAAGCCGCCCATAATATCGATACAGTTACCCAGGATAAAACGGGACATAGGGATACCTCGTGGTGACAGGGGGCACTCAGGAGGACGTCGGTACGACGTCCGTTCCCTGCTGCCCGGAGCCTGTACGCCGCGACCGGTAACGGGTCAAGCTGACCGTGGAATACCGCAGCCGTCAGTCTTTCCGACGGCAAGGCTATGCCGCGAAAGCGGCTTGAAGGGCGATCATCAGAATGCGAGTGGATGGCGTAAAATCACAACGACGCCGGACAGGAGCGGAAAAGCCGCCCGTCCCGTGTCCGCCCGGGCGCGGCACACTGGCTCCGGGCAGTGACTATCCCCGCGCCAGGCGCGGCATCGATGCGGAGCAACGCGACATCATTATTTTCTGACGTACCGGGCAGGAGCTCTGCCCGGCAGATGTCATGTCAGCGTGTGGTATCCCGCCAGTCATTCCCCCACTCGTCACGCAGTACCGGGGCATCCGGCGCGCCGGTCACGGTCCACACATCGAGGAACTTCAGCCCGCGCAGGGTGCTGTTCTCCACGTCCTCGAGCAGAATGATGCTGTCAAACCAGACCACCGGGATACTCCTACCGATGCCGGTCATCCTCGCGTTTCAGGGATGGCCACCAGGTGCGCCCCATTTCCAGGACACCCGCTTCGGCCTGCTCCAGGTCAGTCGCGGATACCAGGTAATACACCATCTGCCGCACCCTTTTCGACGGCGAGGTTATGCCGCGAAAGCGGCTTGAAGGGCGTTCCTCAGCATGGCGCAAACCGCCACCACGCCAGGCAGGATTTGTAAAGGCGCCCGTCCCGTGGCAAACCGGACGCGGCACACTGGCAGCGTGCGGCAGCGGAGGCACGGGTTAACGGGTGAAAGCAGAAGAAACTGTCGGGAACCCGCTATCCACAAAACGTCTGTTTAACGCTGTGGATAACCTGGAGGCAGGTGGCGGAGAAGAGCCCTAAGACAGGCGCCGCGTCAGTTGTTCTTTTTTTAAGCAAATCGGAAAGGATATCAGCGTGGCCGGGTCTTGTCTCCGGCCACGGACAGGCCAATATAGACGCCCGCCCCCCAGATGACCTGCGACAAAATGAAACCCCACTGCGGAACGTCGAATACCAGAAGCGGAAGCAGACACAGCGTCACAATGCCAATCAGTCGGCTGCCGAATTTCCTGCGGACCGGTTCACTGCTGTCGACGGGAATGCGGGCGAAACGGAGAACACTTCTGAATCCTGGTGACATGAGAATCTCCCTGGGGATGAAAACCATTTGATATCGGTATATTACTGGATGTGACTCGTACTTTTAGTCACCGAATGCACGCCGCATATTTTTCTTTATTTCCCGGGTATCCGAACCAGACACCGGCATGGCAGATGTTGCCGGCGTATCCGGTACTGCAGCAGCAGCCCTGTTCACGGCAGTGGTGCCGGCCATCTGCTGAACCAGTGCCTGCAGCTCACTGACCGAGGTGGGCGGTACCGGCATACTGGTCAACAGGCGCGGCAGTTCCGGTGCCGTCGTGTGGAGGGCCAGACCGGTGATAATAAGGTTTCTCAGCAGATCCCCACGCAGACGGGATGACGCTTCCGTCAGCACACTTTCCACCCGTTCCCCACTCCGGCCATTTTGAAGCGTCAGGGTGTAACGCCGGCGCTGGTATTCCGTCTCCGGTGACATGGGCAGAGCAGCCTCACCATTTTCGGGCTCATCCGGAAGTCCTGTGAGTGAGGACCAGGTTCCGGAGACCAGGGCCATAACAGCGCAAAGGCGGGCAGCGCTCAGCTGCCCGGCAAAGAACACCGGGATCAGCGCCGGTAAACGGGCATCCACCTGGTATACCACCGCCCCGGCGGTAGCGGCGGTACGGATGAACTCACCGCGCAGGGGCTGTGAGATGGTGCTGATGGTTGCCATCGCCGCGATGTCGGTGCGATCGTCGCTGTGCAGATAGAAAGAATACTGGCCGTCCGGCACGTTTAGTCCTCTTTATTGTAAAGGGCAATCTCCCTGGCCAGCGCCATCTGTGGATCGCCTATAACCTCGATACGGTCAGGGGCCAGAGGCCAGGCCTGACGGATAGCTTCTTCTATGAGGGAGGCCCCTCCCCCGACCAGGAATACCCGGTTAACGTTCCTGAAGGCCGTCAGCTCACTGGTGACTCGCGCACCCAGGGAGGTGATTGCCTCTGTTATTTTGTTCCGAACCTCGTCAATTTTACCGGCATCGTTGATCACACGCTGCAGATACTGACGATCATTGCGGTTGCGGATGACAGTGTCAGCGATGAGGGCGCTGGTTTCGCTGTCTGCCGCCCGCAGTGCGCCTGCAGCTGCCCGGGTGACCTGCGACACACCAACAGACGGATTACCGTGCACCGCACTGATATCATCAAACTGGCCGACAATCACACCGGCATCGAGCGTGGTGCCACCGAGATCGATTATCAGGGTGGTCTCCGCGGGGCCGGGTTTCAGCTCCGCGAGACGGGAGAACGCCGCCGGCAGTGATTCCGGCATCACCTTCACGTCCGTTACAGTAAACGCCCTGCCCTTATTCAGAACCAGCTCACGCATCAGATTTTCCCGTTTGCGTCGTATGTTCTCTTCGTTCCGCTGGCAGTCCCCGTCGTAATATTCACTCAGGGGCAGCGTCACGGTCAGACTCACCGGCTGCGGCTCCAGTCCGCTGTTCAGCAGCGCATGATGCACAGCCAGAAGGTTGAGATCACCGTACTGATATTCCACGTTTGTTGTCGGGATGGCATCCCGGCTGACGCTGTCCCAGGTATATTTCAGCGTGCCCACCTGATAATTGAACGTTGCCGCACTGAATTCCGCCACTTTCCAGCCATGCCTGAAGGAGTTCGCTGAGACCCGTATCTGAAGCCCATCTCCTTCAAACCATGCCAGCTTAACATTAGTTGAACCATCATCGCAGTAAATATTCATCATTATGCTCCGTTAATTACACTCAATTTGATACTAATTATAAGAGCAAAATGAAAAAATCAAAGTTATATTTCTCAATATGAGCAATATAAATACATCAAAATGATTAACAATGACATTTTGAGCACCTTTATTTACTCAAAATGTTCGTGCGGCGGGCGTTCTGGATTATCGTCACGCTGTCAAATATACTGTATGCATAACCAGTGTTTTGAGATATCAGGAGGAAAGATGAAACTACAGCTTTCAGCACCGGGAAAGAACTCCCGCCACAGGCCCATCCATTGTTTGCAGATCTGGCCTGCTGCGGTTTTCCCAGCCCTGCTGCTGACTATGTCGAGTCCGATCTGGATCTCCATGATTACTGCATACGGCATCCGAGCGCGACTTACTACCTGCGTGCCAGCGGAGACAGCATGGCCGACGGCAGTCTGTACAATGGCGATCTGCTGGTAGTGGACAGTGCTGAAAAGCCGCGGCACGGCGATATCGTTGTGGCCAGCGTTCAGGGGGAGTTTACGGTGAAACGGCTTCTGCTGACGCCACGACTGACGCTGCAGCCCATGAATGCCTCCTGGTCGCCGATTTATCCCGACCCGGACGATCTGGATATCTTTGGCGTCGTCACGCACATTATCCATCGTACCAGGGAGATGTACTGATGTTTGCCCTGGCCGATGTGAACAGCTTTTACGCCAGCTGTGAACGTGTTTTCCGCCCTGATTTGAAAGGAAAGCCGATTGTCGTTTTGAGCAACAACGACGGGAATGTGATCGCACGCAGCATCGAGGCGAAATCCTGGATCAAAATGGGGACTCCGTGGTTTCAGATAAAAAAAGAAAGGTACCCGGAAAAAATATATGCGTTTTCAAGTAACTATGAACTTTACGCCTCGATGTCTGCGCGCGTGATGAACTGCCTGGAGGAACTGGCCCCCAGGGTGGAACAGTATTCAATTGATGAGATGTTCCTCGACCTGACCGGCGTGGAGCATTGTATGGAGCTTGAGGACTTCGGCCGGCAGCTGCGTCAGCACGTTTATGACTGTACCCGCCTGACCATTGGCGTGGGCGCCGGACCAACGAAAACCCTCGCAAAATCAGCCCAGTGGGCCTCAAAAGAGTGGAAACAGTTTCGTGGCGTACTCGCTCTGACCAGGGGAAATCCGCAGAGAACGCGGAAACTGCTTTCACTGCAGCCGGTTGAAGAAATCTGGGGGGTGGGCAACCGTATTGCACGCAAGCTAAATGTGCTGGGCATAAAGACCGCTCTCGATCTGGCTCTGACGAACCCGGCCTTCATCCGCAAAAATTTTTCTGTGGTCCTTGAGCGAACGGTACGGGAACTGAACGGGGAAAGCTGCCTTTCGCTTGAGGAAGCCCCTCCGACGAAACAGCAAATTGTCTGCAGCCGCAGTTTTGGTGTGAAGATCACGGAGTACGAGTCGCTCCGCCAGGCTATCTGTCAGCACGCAGAGCGGGCCTCTGAAAAGCTGCGTAAAGAGCGACAATATTGCCGGCATATTTCTGTTTTCATCAAAACGTCTCCGTTCGCCGTTAAAGAACCTTACTACGGCAACGTGGCCACGGAAAAACTGTTTACCCCCACGCAGGATACCCGTGATGTCATTGCCGCTGCCATATCGGCTCTGGAGCGTATCTGGAGGGATGGTCACCGGTATGCTAAAGCCGGAGTTATGCTGAATGACTTCACTGGCTCTGGCGTGTCTCAGCTGCAGCTGTTCGACGAACGTCCGCCACGTCCTCACAGCGCTGAACTGATGAAGGTTTTGGACGGGATCAACAACTCAGGGCTGGGGAAGGTCTGGTTTGCTGGCAGAGGTATTACTCCTGAGTGGCAGATGAAGCGTGAGATGCTGTCCCCGGCATATACAACACGCTGGAAAGAGTTACCGGTCGCCAGGTTTTAACCTGACGGCTCAGACCGGGCCTGGCTTACATGTCCACCATAATGGGTACGATCACCAGTACCCTCGCCCTCCGGGTATTTTGCACACCCACCGTCTAAAAGACTTGTTAACTGGTCATATGAAGTCTATATTTGAGACCTGTTAATAAGTCTTGGAGGTGTACTATGCCCAACATTATTCTGAGTGACACAAGCGCGAGCATCAGCGAACTAAAAAAAAATCCGATGGCGACGGTCAGTGCCGGCGACGGCTTCCCGGTCGCGATTCTGAACCGTAACCAGCCGGCTTTTTACTGCATCCCGGCTGAACTTTACGAGAAGATGCTCGATGCCCTGGATGATCAGGAACTGGCAAAGCTGGTATCAGAACGCAGTAACCAGCAGCTGCTTGACGTGGATCTGGATACTTATCTATGACTTATACGGTCAAATTCAGGGAAGATGCGCTGAAAGAGTGGCAAAAGCTGGATAAGGCCATTCAGCAGCAGTTTGCGAAGAAACTGAAGAAGTGCTGTGACGAACCACATATCCCTTCAGCAAAGCTGAGAGGAATAAAGGACTGCTACAAAATTAAACTTCGTGCATCAGGTTTTCGCCTGGTGTATCAGGTGATAGATGATCAATTAATTATCGCGGTTGTTGCTGTTGGAAAGCGTGAACGCAGTGACGTGTACAATCTGGCCAGCGAAAGGATGAGATAACGCATAATGGATGACAAAAAAGTAAACAAAACAAACATGTAAAACAGGAAAAATTATTCATCGATGAACTATGGATAGCTCTTGCTGCTTTCCCTGAGAAGAAAAAGAACCCAACGTTTAAAAAACCGGGGAAGACTGCTTTGATAATCAAGTCAGACGAATTCAAGGAATAGACATAGATATTCTGATAACCCTGGCCATCATATCCGTACCAGTGATCTACTTTTTATGGGATAAATATTTCCGAATATACCCACTTTCCTACTTCGGCATCGAAAACGTTCAACGCATTGCCAAATGGGAAAGCCCGGAATGGCGCGAGCGGGTGTTTTCTCTAGGCGGCATGACCAACTGCGAGTGGATTAGAATTAATATCTGTCAGCTGGAGGCGATCAAATCCAAGCTACATCGCCGGAATTTATATCGCTGATGCCAAAATGGGTAGTGTGAACAACTCTACATTTTGCCTGTTAACAAGTACTTTATCTGAATTGATTGGCGTGATTTTCTATGACTATATCCTTCACTGGTAAGAGTTTTATATATGCAATTGTACTATGCATTTTCATTTTCATACTCTGTCTGAGCTATGAATATATTATGGCACCGAGCACCTACGAAGATTGTGTTCTCACCCATCTGAAAGGTAATGAAAATAATTACACAGCAAACTTTATCGATGATATGTGTAGCGATAAATTTAAAAATAGTATACAGCAAGATTCATTTTTTCAGTTAATTGTTGGCAAGACAGAGCCAGCCTTGGGTCCGACTCTATCAGCGCTGTAGATATCATCAGGATGCTCCAGCGTCCTGTTGTACACCACCGATTAATCCTTCCAGTATAATTCCCGGCGGCTTACGGTGCTGTCAGAATAGTTTTCACTTTTTGTATGGTGTTCACGCAGCGCCCAGTTTACCGACTTATTTCACGCCCCCTTACCTAACTCAAGCGCGTCTACAGTGCCAAGATATTCAGCCAGAATTTCAGCATTATTTTTTCCTATGTCCAGGTGACAGAACATCTTCTTATTCGTTTACAGGAAGTATGTGTTCGTTTACAACAAAATTGTCGGATTGCTCGATGAATGCTCAGCGGAAAAACTGAGTACGCCAAAGAGCAACACCTGGGACATTATCGCCGTTTCGGTTAACCTGCTGGACTGGGTCTGGATGACTGACCATCGCTACGCAAAAGTCGGAGTCCTGCTGAACGATTTCAGCCCGAACGGCGTTTCTCAGCTGAACCTGTCCGATGAAGTACAGCCGCGGGCGCACAGTGGTGAGTTGATGAAGGTACTCGACGGTATTAACCATTCAGGCAAAGGGAAGATCAGGTTCGCAGATCGCGGCATTGCCTCGGAATGATAGATGAAACGGGAAATACTGTCACTGGCCTACACCACACACTGGAATGAATTTTACCAATAGCCACATTTTGAAGTTTTCCTTCTCTGCTCTGCCTGGAATACGACATGCCCAACGGGTTGCACGGTGACGAACCTCGGGGGCAAACTGATTGTTTTTTGTCATCCTGTTACCTCTCTCGCAAGGAGTTTAGTCTCAAGGAGACTAGGTACGGTTCAGTGAGAACGTGTTCCCAGTTGAAGCACCGGTACCAGCATGGTGCTGTGGGAGCATGGTCCCAGATGAAGGTCCGGTTCCGGTATGCGGCTGTGGGACCGTGGTCCCAGCTGAAACTCCGGCCCTGGTATGGGTCTGTGGGACCGTGATCCCAGATGAAGCTCCGGTCCCGGTATAGGGCTGTGGGACCGTGGTCCCAGATGAAGCTCCGGTCCCGGTATAGGGCTGTGGGACCGTGGTCCCAGATGAAGCTCCGGTCCCGGTATAGGACTGTGGGACCGTGGTCCCAACTGAAGCTGAGGTCCTGGCATGGGGCTGTGGGACCGTGGTCCCAGTTGAAGCTCAGGTCCTGGCATGGGGCTGTGGGACCGAGGTCCCTGTTGAATTTCAGCACCCTGCAACACCTGTTGAGTTCAGACTACAACAGAGATTTAATTCGACGTAGAAATTCTGAATGTTAAATGTATGAAAAAAACAATAGAGCATAATAAAAAGGCCAGCAAGGTTATGCTGGCCAGTAGAAGATGGTATGAATTGTAGCGTCAAAGAGAAAAAATTTTCAAATTAGCGTGTCAGTTCAGTCAGCCCGCTTTAGCTTCGAGTTCCTTCAGAATCGCTTCAATCTTCTCAATACATTCTGAAGGCAGGCGCGATCTGTCAAGACTGAGAATGACTTTATCGCCCTTATACAAGGCAGAGGCGCCAGGAACATATCGATGCCGGGAACTCTGGTTTACTCTGGCTGCAGGCGTTTTCTTAAGAACGGCAGTTAACAGAGTAATCACTTCCTCAGCTTCAAATATGACACCCGCTTTCTTTTGCTCATGCAGTTCTTTTGTCTGCTGCTTTAATAATTCCTCTTTATCAGCGAAAGCTTTAAAGAGCGCTTCACCAGCACGGGCTGACAGTTCACCAGGATGAGAGAAGAGGGCAACCACTGACTTTGGTAGTCTGGCTGTATTAATGCAACGAGTGATGATCTTACGGGAAATATGTTCCGCATCGGCAAGTGCAGAGACATTGCCGGCAAACTCATTCTGCAGACGGCTGGCGTAACGATGACCACGCTCATAGGCACTGGTCGGACGGTAATCGTTGCCCAGACGGGAGAGTGCCGTCATTTGCTCATCATCCAGGTCACCGACCAGGATACGGTAGTCACTTGAAGTCAGGATAGCCGCTTTACGACGTCGACTTCCATCGGCGACTTCGATAATACCAGAAACCCGACGGCCGAAGGCCGGCGTTTGCTGACCTGTTAGTAAAAAAGAGGGGATCAGGTCATCAAGGGCATCTTCGGTCAGAAGTTCCTGATCACGTTCGTTGCCTGACCAGACCCGGGAGTGGCTCTCAACAGAATCGCCTGGAATGACTTCAAGTGAAAATCTCACTTCCTGGCCACAAACGGGCAGGACAATGGAATTACCGCGGGCCATCGCACCTACTCGCGCAATGAGTGAATCAACCATCGGCGCTGCCGGCACAGCAGAAGAGGGAGTTTCAGTTGCTGGCGTATTAACCGTATGCTTCGGAATAACTGGCGCACGTTTCATTATCTAATCTCCCAACGCGGTTTAATCAGGCGATCAAAAATTTCATTACAGACGGGTTCCCAGATAGACAGGGCATTTCTCCACGCCCCCGTGGAAGAACGTTGGTCTATCGCCTGTTCAAAAACAGTACGCATACGGATCTGACCTTTGCCAACCTCATCCGTTTCACGGACAACATTTTTCAGAACCATACTGCCCCAGGCATCCCTGATCTGCTCTTCCATCCAGGGCGACTGTGAACCATTATTATTGCTGTATTTGGTCAGCAGAATACGGACATCCGGCTCAAACCCTTTGAGGTCAACGTTCTTAAGCAGATCACGTAACATGTCAAAAAACTGCAAGGCGGAGGTATAGTCGAACAGTTCAGCAGGCGTAGGCACAATCAGTACGTCGGCAGCGCAAACCACGTTAATCGTACCAATACCGAGGTTAGGTGCACTGTCGATGACGATAACATCATAGTCGTGAGCCACCGTTTCAATAGCGAGACGGAGCATCAGGTGTGGATCGGTGGGTAATTTACCTTCGTCAAATTTTCCCATCAGCTCGGTTTCAATCCGGTGCAGCGCGAGGCATGACGGGATGATGTCGAGACCTGGCCAGCAGGTTGGTTTTACCGCATAGATGACATCATCTTTTTCGCCGAGATAGAAGGGGAGTAAAGTGTCTTCTGCATGAATATGGAGATCGGGCACCCATCCGTGATACATCGATGCGGTTCCCTGAGGGTCATTGCCTTCCACAAGCAAAACACGCAGACCTTTCAGGGCAAGATCCTGGGCCAGATGGACAGAGACAGATGTCTTGTAGACACCACCTTTATGGGCGGCAACACCAATAACTGGCGGGAATGCATCTTCAGATCGGCGTAAACGAGTGCCGAAGACGTCCCGCATATGATTAATCTGTTCAATGGTATAACCAACACGTTGTTCTACTCTGCCACGGGTTTCCAGGTCCGGATGCGGCAGTCGGCCTGCCTTTTCCGCGTCTCTGATAGCCTGAGATGAAACCCCGATCAAATCAGCGGCTTCGCCTATTCTCCAGCGGCGGGTTATCTTTCGCGCCTCCGGACTGTCATCGTTAAACTGAGCAACTGCAATTGCCTTTGTCATTTCATGGCCAGCGGTAATGCACTGGTTAAGCGTATCCATCAGTCCCATACTGAACATCCTTTAATCAACACTTTGCAATATTCTATTCAATCTTGATAATAAATGCAAAGCAGCAATAAAATAGCAAACCTGTCAAATTTTTGCAAAGCGCCATAAAATTTGCAAAGTTGCTCACGTTATAATCGCATAATCATACACTTTTCATGGTTATATGAGAATCTGACAAAAAGCGAGCATACCTCAGTAAAGAAAAAACACTGACGCTCGCCGCAGTAAGCTCCCGAACAAAGTGAGGGGCGTCGAGGAAGCGTAATATCTGATGACATGCAGAAAACAGCTTACGCACGGATTATCTTAATGATGGTTGGTGGTTTGATTGTGTTGATGTTGACTGGGGCATGCGAAAAATTGACTATAGTATGTAGTTTCTGTGCGATGGATGAAATTCCGGGGATGAATGATAAATGCATACCGCAGTCAATATTGAATACCGGTCCCGTTTCCATACTCTGATCTTAACGCTGATTGCCTGCATGCTGTAAGTTCTGAAGGGTGCTCTGCAAACCAGATTATTCGTTGGGCAGTCATGTCGGGACTTAAGGACGAAAGGAGTTTTCCACAGTCTCGATCCCATAAAGTGATCCCTTGAGAGATCACACAGAGATCAAAAGAGATCCCCGGATCGTCTGAGGACTCGCCAGCTGTGACCTGAGAGGTGATCGGTCTTTTCTGTAGCATGTAAAATATTGACTATAGCGTGTATATTCTAATACTGTGATATGCAAAGACATTTACTGCGATATGTATTCCTGTTGACTGAGGTATGCATTCACCTGTTCCCGTGTGGATAACTACTGGAAGAAAAAATGGCGAGTGAAAATAATAAGTTACCTCTGAATCTGCAGGAAGTTGATAAATCAACCGGAGAAGTTGTCAACCTGGATGTCAACAGCACCAGTACCGTACAGCCTGTAGCCCTCATGCGTCTTGGTCTGTTCGTTCCTACGCTGAAATCGACAGGAAAGAGTAAGGCCAACCGTAAAAACGTCACAGACGCGACTGAGGAGCTCGTACAGCTCTCTATTGCCAAGAGTGAAGGGTATACGGATATCAAAATCACAGGATCACGCCTGGATATGGATACTGACTTCAAAGTCTGGCTGGGGATCATTCGATCCATGTCTGAGTATGGCGTAAAAAAAGACTCACTGGAACTTTCGTTCGTTGAGTTCGTCAAGATGTGCGGATTTGACTCCCGACGCTCTAATAAAAAAATGCGTGACCGCATCAGCAACTCGCTGTTCAAGCTCGCGTCGGTGACCCTGAAGTTTCAGAGCGAGACAAAAGGCTGGACGACGCACCTTGTGCAGTCCGCCTACTATGACATTAACGAAGATATCATTGAGATAAAGGCTGAACCCAAGCTCTTTGAGCTGTATCACATGGACAGAAGGGTGCTACTGCGTCTGAAGGCCATTGATGCCCTCCAGAGAAAAGAATCCGCTCAGGCGCTTTATACATACATTGAGAGCCTGCCGCAGAACCCGGTCCCTATCTCCATGAAGCGTATGCGGGACAGGCTGAACCTGACATCAAACGTCTACACGCAGAACCATACTGTCCGTAAAGCGATGGAACAACTCAAGGATATCGGGTATCTGGATTACACGGAATTCAAACGCGGACGTTCAACTTATTTCAGCGTTCATTACCGTAATCCGAAGCTAATCAGCAGCTCTGGCAAGGCGGTTCCCAGGGATGAGGATGAGAAAAAACCTGAACAGAACTACGACGAAGTCATTAAGGCCCTGAAAGCGGCCGGGATCGATCCACAAAAGCTGGCCGAAGCCCTCACAAACATGAAACCAGAAAATTGACTGCGGTATGTAAAAGTTGATTGTGGTGTGAAGCTTCCCGTCTCTTGACTGTGATATGCATCACGCATACCGCAGTCAATATTATCTGATTATTTGCCCGACATTCCCCTCACAGAGCATTGACTGTGTCATGCACCGAACCCGATTTTCATATGAAAAATTGACTGCGGCATGCACATCACTCCGTTGAATACCGCTGTTCTTGACTGAAGTATGTAGCAATGCATACCTCAGTCAATGCTATTCGCGTGAGTAATCACCGGAAGAATGTAGCGACAAGGGCAGGGGAGGAGACCTTACTGGTGAATTTACGTTGCCGGCGGCAGGGAACGCAGGACTGCCGCTGCATCCCGCCCATCACCGGTAAACGGAACCGCCAGGGTGGCCGCCAGCTCCAGCGCAAACACCCGGGTATACACTTCCATCGAGCGTGGATCCTTGTGGCCGGCCAGAGCCTGAATAACTTTCTTCGGCTGCCTGTGGTAAAGCATGTGCATGATGTAGCTGTGTCGAAACGTATGCGGTGTCACCGGAATCGAAAAATGCACCCCGTCAGCTTCGGCCCGTTTCACCGCCTGCTTCAGCCAGTTACGCATGGTTTCATCGGTGACGGCCCACAGTGGTTCGCGCCGGCGGGGACGGGTGGTCACCATCCAGCTTTCCATTTGACGCACAAAATTCCCGTCCGTCAGCGGAACCAGCCGCACTTCATCCTTGGGCGGGCGCCCGCGGCGCGCGCGGACTTTTTCTGACAACACCCGCACAAACGGTCGCAGCCCGTCGAAGTCAAATGACTCCGGGGTGAGCATCCTGGCCTCGCCGATCCGGATGCCGGTATTCCACATGGTTGCAAACAGCATATGGTGGCGCTGATCGGGCATATAGAAGAGGAGGGCGCTCACTTCGGGAGCCAGCAGGTACGCCGGCGTGGCGCCGGTGGAGGTGGCCATCCGCCGGAGTGCGACCGCGGTCGCAAAGTCGACCCCCGGGGCGATCGGCAGCAGGGAGACGCGTTCTGGTGAATTCTGCAGGGGAATGATGTTGTTCATCGACTATTTTTCACGTAGCGCACGCACTGGTTATGAATACAGCTATTCTGGCCTGAATGGCCCGATCCTGCCATCACAATAAATCGCAGCATGCGGATCCTTTTATTGTCTTATCCATCATTATTGCGGGTAAAACCAAATACGTAAAGGATCCTTTCTGGTGTCAGATCCGGCACAAAGCCAGGTGTGACAAGGGTTGCAGGCCATACAGGGCTTTTTGGGAGAAATGGGGTAATGCCAGGACTAACGGAAAGGAACAGAAAGAGATACTGATCGGAAGAGAAAAGGTACTCTACAAGAAATCCAGATCAGGTACACCCGTTAATCCGGGTGGCTCTCTGGTAGCGCAATATCGTTGTCTTTGGGTACCAGTAGAAAATTAAACCGGCATCCTAATACCAGCTAAATAAATGCAAACTCATGCAATAAAGAACAGCCGGTAACGACTGTTCTTTATAAATAAGCTATAGTGTTATATCTTTCTGGATAGCTGGGGTTAATGCTCCTCCTTTAGCCACCTGATCATCACCACCCAATGCATGATAATTTTTAAGAACAATTGTAAGGCTTTCACTGAAGATTTCATAAGGGATTGCAATTTGTGATACGGATGCAAGTTTATTCAAGATATCTGTCTTTGTTTTTAAATATATAATAGCTGCTACCATTGCAACATAATATTTAATGTTGGTAATCATTTTTGCATCCGTTACATCTGGTCCGGCATCGTTTTTAAGGTATGTTTCAGTTGCTTTTATTATTAATATAACTTTCAGATAGGTGTCAATATTAATGTCTAAGCTAAATATTTTCTTATATTCATTATCAGCATTAATTAATGTTGACGGTCTTGCTCGTGCACTATCTGGTCTAAATAATACAATGGTCATCATTGCTTGTGCTAAATAAGCAATGCTAATAATTTTAGATGCTGGCTTACCAAGATTCTTATAATAATTCTTTTTCCTATCGTAATAAAAATCATTCGCCTTGAGGTAGTCCTCAATATTCCTATGTATTTCGTCTGAACTCCTTAATGAAGCTGGGAGAATAGCTGTTTGACTATTCGTTGCACGTATTATTCTATCCCGTGCCTCTTCGTTTTCTTCACATATTATCCTTAACAAAATTGAACGTTTATCATCACTTGTTGAATCTTGAGTTGAAAAATGTCTGTATACTTCATGAGATGTTTGAAGTCCATTAACTATTTGTGGGTCTTCAATTGTTAGTTGTTTACCCGCACTAACTGCTTTTGGCGTGATTATAGTTACCCCATTGTTAAGGTACCAAAAATCGTCAGAATTTAAATTTTGAAGAGTTAATCGAATCCCGGTATTTACCGTAACACTACCTTGATAATCTCTGACATTAGATTCAAATATACTTCTAGCCAAAGCACCATTATCACAAATAAATTCATAATATTTTGGTAATGACACAAGACAAATATAACTTCCAGCCGATGTACTGATAGGTTGCTCTGAAATCTCCAGTGTTCTTGAACTGGCTGGAATATTACGGCTCATTTCAAGTAAAGTCGTGGCGCCAATAAATTGAAAGTCAAATGTGGCACCACTAAATAGTTTATGGACGTCGTCACGCAACTTGTTTGCCTTATCAAGGACATTATGATGAATCTCATTATCCATACCTTGCGTGGCATAGAAAAATTTAATGATAAATGATGGGAATGTTTTTGCAAGTTTTGCATATACATCTCTAAATATAGTTATCCTTTCGATTAATAATGGATTATATCTTTTTTTGAATTTTGATATGTCATTAGAAAGATCAAATAAATCCTGTACAGTTTCGCGAAATTTTATTATAGCATCTTCTTTAAACGTAGGAGATGTTTTTGATTGAATTACAACTAACTCGATATGATTCTTTCTTATTTGTGTATTCAATTCTGTATCTTCTTTTTGCAATTCTCCATTGACAAATGTAAAGATTGAATCAAACCCACCATCACCACCATTTCCAACGATACTATACATAATATCATCATAAGTGATGTCGTAATCTTTTAAAATCTCCGAAGCCGAATATATCTCAAAATGTTCGGCTTCATTTATTTCAATATCAAACTCACTTTTCTTATCTTTGAGAATATGCTCAAGAATAATTTGATCATTTGTCTTTTTTTGCATTGCTGTATAAGTCCTTATAAATCATCAAACCTAAATCATGAAGGATTTACTGCATCCCGAATTTTATTTAAACCACAAAAATAACATTAACATGTTCGACTTTGCAGTTTTACCTTACAAATTATGACTTTTTGTAACAACCCTTACTAACAGTGCTAAATATTAATATAATTTTCATTTCTTGGGTAGTAACTAATCATTGTTAACTTGATAAATAGTGAGCAGATATTCCCAGCAATATAATAATTAGCGTCTATCTAGCCGTTATCCATAAAGCTCATTTGAACACCTCGCTGGCAAAGATCTGACTCTACCGGAAACCGGATCCAGGCTGGAGAGAAGTATTATTGAGATCGAGGCCGTCAAAGTGGTGTAAATTCAGTTGTGGCCTTCCGGTCCGGTAATGTGCCTGTTATGCGCTGAGTGGCAGCGCTTCAAGCACTTCATTCTCTGCAGGCTGGTCTATCTCTGCCATGCTGTGCTGCGGCAGGTAGCGGTTCTGCAACAGCCATTCTTCGTTCCGCTCCGTCAGTACCGCACCATGCAGTCGCATAATGCTCTCTTCGTTGGGGAAGATGCCCACCACGTCTGGACGCCGTTTCACCTCTCTGTTAAGGCGCTTCAGCGTGTTCATTGAGTGGATTTTCACCCGGCGCGCTTTCGAGAAGCCGAAGTACGCCAGCACGTCCGCCTCTGTTTCATCCATCATTTACGTGACCGCCGGTTGCGCTTATCCAACTGGGCTGCAACCTCGCGCAAGGTGGCATGGGCGCTTTTCTCTTCGGTCTGCACGAACACCTGTTGCAGTGCCGCACGGACCACCTACTGGTTTGCCCTGCTGGCGCGGCTCAGCACGTTACGCATGAAGTGGACCCGGCAGCGCTGCCAGTTGGCCGAGAACACCTGCTGTATCGCCGCCTTCAGACCGCTGTGCGAGTCGGAGATACGGCAACAGTGTGATGAGTATCTTTACCTAATTCGGTCATTCTGTCTCCCTGGTTATACGGGTTAACCAGATAACCACGGGGAGCAGGTACCGACATCCACGTTATAGACGGTCCCGACATAAAGTACCTGACCTAGCCCCTATTAGCGGTTACCAGCGCCCCACCAGACTCGGTGACATCACCACCCGGTTAATGGACGACTGGGGGCGGTAATCATGCCGGGCCTGGCTCGCTCCCCTCCATTATAAGGGGTACGAATAAAGTAACGGGGGCTATCCCGGGCGCGTCAGCAAGTCACAATTTGGGATACCTGAATGCCTGAAATTAAATGTTTCCTTTCAGCATGGCCACCGCATCGGGCCCGGGCATCTGAAACTGCACCCTGTGCCTTGCAGCGACATCGAGCGCAAACACTTTCGTATACACCTCCGTCGAACTTACCGACTTGTGGCCCATCAGACTCTGCAATACCTTCAGCGGGATCCCGGCATACAGCATGTGCATCGCATAACTGTGTCTGAACGTGTGCGGTGTGACCGGCACAGAGAATGATACCCCGTCAGCGGCTGCAGTCTCCACAGCTTCATTCAGCCACGTCCGGACCGTCCGATCGGTGATCTCCCAGATGCGGGCCTTCTCCGTTCTGCCGGTGCGTTTGTTGCGTCGCTCGAGCGGAATTTTCAGCGTGGCCACCATCATCTGCAGCTGGCTGACGTACTGGTGATCGGAGAGAGGAACTAAACGGTGAGCCTGACTACCGGCCGGGGCCCGGCCTGCTGTTCTGGCCGCTTTCTCTGTGCGTTGTTTGAGGGTGGCCAGCTGCACGAACGGATACGGTGGCGCCAGAGAAAAATCACCCCGGGTCAGCGCCAGGACTTCGTTAATCCGGGCGCCGGTATTCCACAGGGTGGCCAGCAACATCTTGCGGTGAAGATCAGGCACATAGTGGAGCAGGGCACTCACTTCCGGCGCCAGCAGGTATTTCGGCAGCTCATCCTGGACAAGCGCCATCTGTCGCAGGGCCAGTGCCGCCGGATAGTCGACAGCGATCGGCAGCTGCGATGGCATCACACCAGAGTGTACGCCGGGAATGGCCGGAACAGGTACCGTCATGGCGCGTTCTCTGTCCCCGTAAGGCGTTCAAGCCAGGCAACAGCGGCCACGGCGTAGTTTTCGCCGGCGTCGACGTGGATCTGCCCCTGCTGTTCCAGCTGCCGACCCGTATCAGCCAATCGGTTTTGCAGGGCCAGCAGGCTGTCGGTCATCGAGGCGTACAGGCAGGCCTGATGGATCTGGCGGGTGAAGTCATCAAAGGGCACGGCAACCAGCGCTTTGTCAGGCGTGGGGCGCTGAATACCGTCTTTTTCTGACTGCAGCTGCAGACAGCGTGTCAGCAGTTCAATGGTCTGGTGTGAAACAGAATTGTTGTTATCACTCATATACATATACCTTTATCATTGTAATGGATCGTACGATTTCCGGCCTGACAGGAAACGTGCCGAACAGAATGATCACCGGCAACTGCGCCGCGGCAGAAATTGTGGCGCACTGACCCGAAAAAAGCCGGTATCATGGTATATCACCTTCTCATCAGCGACCTGCGCGGCCTGCGGGCCATTTATCATTCGGTTTTTCTCTTTTCCTGACAGCACTGAATTCCGGAGCTAGGCGAGTGCCGCAGGATAGTAGTCGATTGTCAAATGAAGCCGTGCTTGAGGGTTATGAGATGTATTAGGAGTAAGATTTGTCATAACAACCTATCATTATCCTTGTAATCAGATCCATTTGGCATTTCCTTGGCTCTCCTCTTTTGCAGGACAATTTTGCGCCAATATAATTTGCGCCTACTTCTAAGTCTGCCAAACACTTCCTGCTTACCTCTCAGATGGACAGAATCCGGCAATCCAACTTCTCTGCGTAGTTTGGCGGCCAGAATAAAAGCGAATATGCCCATTTTCAAACAATCAATGGAGAGAGGCACGGATACTATTGGATTTTCATTAACTATCTTCCGTTCTATGCGTAACAACAGATCCGCTTGATATGTTTCAAGTAAGCGGAGCCGGAATATTAGATGTGCTGGCAGGGTCCTCCAGTCGCTGTTAACTACTGAAAGATTCAGAACAGGTGTTTTGTTTTTTTCATGTAATTCATGGATAAGGAAATATTCCAGAGCCACCCAGGCCACAGCATAGCGTTCAAGCAAGAACACCAGTTCAGTAGCGATATAACGACGTTCAGCTGCTGCCTTATCAGCTGCCGCACGTTCTTCCCGCCTGCGTGTGAAACGATGTGTAAGACACACACCACCAAGTGCAGCGCCTGCAGATGAAACCGCCGTGATGATCTGCGGCCACAGGCTGGCGCTGTCCTTCACCACCTTCACGCCTTCAGTCGCAATAAACCAGTCCGCCATGTTTGTTCCTTAATAGAAAAATCCCGCCATCCATTAGGCGACGCTCCTGAGCCAACGATAAAAGATAACCTGTACACTCGAATAATTATCAAAAGTCATACATAGCGATAAAAAAGCTGAAATCTCCAATAGGATGTACATCTATGTCATTGGCATTGTTCGGAAGCGGATAGAACTGTAGTGGTTTACTGAATTTGGCCACCTGAACAGAGGTGATATGCTCATCTCAGAACAATACAGGTGTCCCAATGAAAAAAAGAAATTTCAGCGCAGAGTTTAAACGCGAATCCGCTCAACTGGTCCTTGATCAAAACTACACCGTTGCAGCTGCGGCCAGTGCTATGGACGTGGGGCTTTCTACCATGACGCGATGGGTAAAGCAGTTACGGGATGAACGACAGGGCAAAATACCTAAAGCCTCTCCTATAACCCCGGAACAGATTGAAATACGTGAGTTAAAGAAAAAGCTACAACGCATTGAAATGGAAAACGACATATTAAAAAAGGCTACCGCGCTCTTGATGTCAGACTCCCTGAACAGTTCTCGTTAATCGAGAAACTCAGAGCGCAGTATCCTGTGGTCACACTCTGCCACGTGTTCGGGGTTCATCGCAGCAGCTACAAATACTGGGTGAAAAGCCCCGAAAAGCCAGACGGCAAGCGGGCTGTATTACGTAGTCAGGTTCTGGAGCTGCATAACATTAGCCATGGCTCTGCTGGCGCGAGAAGTATCGCCATCATGGCAACCCTGAGAGGCTTCAGAATGGGACGCTGGCTTGCCGGCAGGCTCATGAAAGAACTGGGACTGGTGAGTTGTCAGCAACCCACCCACCGGTATAAACGTGGTGGCCATCAACACATCGCTATCCCAAATCACCTTGAGCGACAGTTCGCAGTGACAGAGCCTAATCAGGTATGGTGCGGCGATGTGACGTATATCTGGACAGGCAGGCGCTGGGCTTACCTCGCCGTCGTTCTCGATTTGTTCGCCAGGAAACCGGTAGGCTGGGCAATGTCATTCTCACCGGACAGCAAGCTAACCATCAAAGCGCTGGAAATGGCGTGGGAAACCCGAGGTAAACCAGCGGGAGTGATGTTCCACAGTGACCAGGGTAGCCACTACACAAGCAGGCAGTTCCGGCAGTTATTGTGGCGTTACCGGATCAGGCAAAGTATGAGCCGACGTGGAAACTGCTGGGATAACAGCCCGATGGAACGCTTCTTCAGAAGTCTGAAAAACGAGTGGGTGCCAGTGACAGGCTATATAAACTTTAGCGAAGCATCTCATGCGATCACAAACTATATCGTCGGGTATTACAGCTCGCTAAGGCCGCATGACTATAACGGTGGATTACCTCCAAACGAATCGGAAAACCGATACTGGAAAAACTCTAAAACCGTGGCCAGTTTTAGTTGACCACTACAAACCACATTTTTGGATCAGTTGTATCATCCCAGCCACCGCTTCGCGTGTTGTACTCTTTACGCGCTAACTCATGTCCGTTGTAATTAAGGATATAAAGAACAACTCCATTATTGTTGGTCGATTGGTAAATCCATATTGTTGCTACGTTTGAATTAGACAATTTCTGTTGTAGCTGGACATCTGTCATTATATTCAATCCTTCCCATGAAAATAATCACCACCCGTAATCATTCACCCGCCGATAACCCACCTGACTGTCACACTGATGGATTTTCCCCTGTCGTCATCATTTTCAGGCTGATAATAAGCAGCCATATAGCCACGCCGTTAAATTACTGGATGGCGATTTCGCGGTGATCCGACTTTTCTTTAATTCAGAAGTTTCCGGAAGTGTACCACGGTCAGGAAGTAAGTGAAGCACTGTTTTCTGCTGCTGCGCCCCGGGTCACGGGGCAGGGGAGAAACACAACATCTGGTAGCTGCATCAGCTGACAGGCCTACCACATCTTGTGTCAGGGGGCCGCAGCGCGCCGGGGGAAGGAAAGCAGATCCGGAACTGCCTTTTTTCGGATCCCGGATGACAAAACGCATGATATTTCCTGTAAATGCAATTATTCATAACATTTATATTCATATATGTTAAAAGTGCGAAATTAGCATCAGTTGTTGGTTATTATTAAGATTTCAGCAACAAACCGTATCCCACCCGCTTCGTTAAAAAAACCGAAGGTCATCAGAAGCGCTCACTGATCGTTCCGGGCTGAGACGGTGGCAGCGTCACGGGTAATGTCTCTATTTTATTGGTCGTGAGGAAGGCCGGATAATGGCCAAACTAAGAAGCCATAGCATTGGGGGCAGCCTGCTGATCTGGTATGATCGAGCAGAGGCTCATCTCAATGAGCAATCCCCGCAACAAATTTTTTCGGGGTGCAACAGACCCTTTAGTGTCCAGGCCTGAAAAAAAAGAAAGCACGGTCTCTGAGAGACTACGGTCCTTACGCAACCATACCGGTTAGCGAGCTTTATATTTTCATTATGACTATCTGTATAACAGGGGAATGAATGTGATTAAAAAAATATGCGAAGTGATTGATGGAGAGTATGTCTGTGACATTGATATCAGTGTGGAAGAATGGAAAACTTTATTAACAAATGATAAAGTTTTTGACACAAAAAGTATTGCAGCGTTAAAAAAATGGTTTATTGAGCCAAATCATTCCTGCACATGCTTCGATATTGGTAAGAAGTACGACCTGCACAGCATGAGTGCTAATGGAGTCATAAACGGACTGGGTGGCAGAGTTCAAAAAGAACTTGGTAGATTCGAGGTTAAAGGTGTCGGAAATATCGCATCCGGTACAAAATTCATTACCGTAATGAAGAGTAAAGAAATCGGCGGAAAACCCAAAAGAAACTTATGGACAATTCGTGAGGAACTTGTTCAGGCAATTAACGAACTGGATTTTTTTGGTACAACAGAAATGGCCAGCAGTGAGTATTACTCTGACGATGAGTTGATCAATGCCATAGAGAAAAGTAATATCTTTGACAACGTTCAGACGTTTGAATATACAGGGGAAGCCAAACCAAAGAAAAATGCAATAGAAGTAAAAAATGGCCTCTCGTATCCCAGGAGTAAAGGCGTATCCCAAAATGCGCTGAATAAAGCAGGTTACAGATGTGAAGTCGATAGTGACCACCCAACATTCAGAAGGCGAAATTCATCCTTAAATTACACAGAACCTCATCACATTGTACCTATGTCCAGGCAAGATGCTTTTGACACAGCTCTTGATGTTGAAGAAAATATCATATCTCTGTGTTGCAATTGCCATAAACAAATTCACCTTGGTCAGGGTTATGAAGATATGCTGAAAGAAATATACACTGCGCGAAAAAGGTTATTAAAAAAAGTTGGTATTGATATATCACTGGAAAACTTGATTCTTTATTACAAAATGGAAAGTAAGTGAGATTCAAACGAGAGTGATACCTTCGTTTTATTGGTCGGGATGAACAGCAGATGATGTTTCCGGCAAGTATCGGGTCCAGAAACTTTCTGTTAAAAAAGAGGTAAAAGTAGTCTTGAGCCCTGACTGCGAATTGCCATTGCGCATGACCAGAGAACAGGACGAACCCCTGCCAAACCCAGGCATGAGAAACACCTTTAAAACATAGACTTAATTAAAATCAGCAATTCCCATCGAAATAATAAGCAAGCAGAATTGGCTCAGGTGAATTTCACTCGGTGCAGTGCATGCGTTGGGGGGGTTAAAAGGAAAAACCCGAAATGAATCGGGTTTTGATTAATTAACGATTAACAGGTTCCCGTGCCCGGGAACACTCTGACTGTACGCGCAATATATTATTTCCGTAATCATTATTTTTGATTACCAAGCCATTTATTCATCTGCTCAATTTCACCTTTTTGAGCTTTAATGATGTCCTGCGCGAGCTTTCTCATTTCCGGATCTTTTCCGTATTTTAGCTCGGTCTCAGCCATTGCTATTGCCCCTTCATGGTGTGCTACCATGCCTTTCGCAAAAGCCTTGTCGGGATCGGACTCTTTTACAGCGGCCATCATTTTGTCATGCATACCTTTCATGCCGGACATATATTCCTGTGACGATGCCGATGAGGATATATCTGACATTTTCATTTCTGAATGTTCTGCGGAAATCGCTGGCAGGGATAACATCAGTATAACAAAAAGCGAATTTGTGATTTTCATATAATAAACCCTTTCAGATGGTTACCGGATAAGTTTAGCTGAGTCAGACAAAAAAGCCCCCTGAAGGGGGCAAAAAATAACAACATATCAGTATAAGGGACAATCTATCAAGGAAAGGGTAACCGCACGGAAACTTCAGTTGTCATCAGCCCGCATTGATCATGCGGCGGTGTGCATCAGCCATAGCCTGATGGGGGCCGGACTGACCGTTATTCGTAAATTCATGGGCAACAGCTGCTCTTTCATGTTCATTCATCGCCGCAAACGAAGTCGCCGGACGGGAAGCGTTAACGGTGCCAGTTCCCATCATCTTCTGATGACTTTCCGCCATTTTTTTATGTGCATCTGCTGAACCATTGTTCATGGTTTCATGAACAATAATAGCCTGTTCATGCTGATCCATACCGGCCATCCGTGGAGCTGCCCCCTGGATGGCGGCTGGAGTTGAAGAAGACTGCATCTGATGGGCCGGAGCCTGAGCATTATTGACACGCTCATGGATATTTACAGTTTCAGTGGCCCAGGCCGTAGAAATTAAGCTCAAACCTAACACTGATGCTAAGACGATATTTTTCATGGTAACTCTCCATTTCTGAATTAGTGATGTCCGTGAATTTCGATCTGTGTCCTCAGTAGTACAACTGACAACTCTACAGACCTTATTCCGCCGGGATGAGGCTTTAATACAACTCCTGGCTTGTGCTGATGCCGTGTATGGATGAAGTAATAATGCCTTCCTGATAAGTTGCACTAATTATATCGAATGGCTTCTGTTTGCTGCATGACAGGCTAATGACATCTTTGTCATTTAAATCTTTATTCTCAGTACTGGGTTTCCGGAATCATTTTCTCCAGTCTGGGCACGGATAGGATAAAACGAGTTGAACGTACGTCCGATTCCACCTGCACTCTTCCGTGATGTGCTTCCACGATGGACTTCACAATCGCAAGGCCGATGCCGCTGCCTTCTCCTTTTCGTTGTCTGGACGGATCTACCCGATAAAAACGGTCAAACAGCCTTGATAAATGCTCTTCAGGGATTGGTTTCCCCGGATTTTCAATCACAAGGTCAAAAAAGCTCTCCTGCTCTCTTATTGAGACGGTGATTGCCTGTCCCTCCGGGGTATAACGCAGGGCATTGGATAACAGATTATTGATCGCCCTTCTGAACATTTGTGGATCTCCCTCAACCAGGCAGGGCATCCCGTTAAATTTGAGCGTGATATTGCGTTCTTCGGCCCAGGCTTCGAAAAACTCGAAGACTTTCATGACTTCCGCTCTGAGGTCAAACATGACCCTGTCAGGTATCAGCTGATTATTATCTGCCTGTGCCAGGAACAGCATATCGCTGACCATTTTGGTCATCCGGTTATACTCTTCAAGACTGGAATAGAGGACATCCTCAAGTTCCCTCTGTGTTCGATCCTGACTCAGTGCGATTTCAGTCTGCGTCACCAGATTGGTGATGGGCGTTCTGATCTCATGCGCGATATCGGCAGAGAAATTGGCCTGGCGGGTAAAGACATCCTCAATCTTTCCAATCATATGATTGAACGAGATAACCAGTTGCTCCAGCTCAATGGGAACGCGTGTCGGTTCCAGTCGCGCATCAAGATTCTCGGAGGTGATGTTTTTAATGGCATTGCTGACATTACGAAGGGGCAGGTGCCCCTGACGGACAGCGATTCGAATGATCAGAACAATCAACAGGCTTATCACGACGGCAATCGCAATCAGGTTCTTTTTCAGCGCATCGAGGTAATGGAGATGGAAATTAATGGATAGGCCAGTCAGCATGACATAGTTCTGCTGTTTGCCCTGAAATATCGCCTGACCAGAGGAGGCGATAATCCTGTATGTTTCCATCTTCATTTCGGACCCGGTATCCATCGGTCCCGCAGGATCCTCCACCGTCCAGAGAAAGACATCCCGTGCGCGGCTGTGCTCGCTAAAATCTGCTGAATTCACTGCCGGGCGTAGTGCCGCCCCCTGAGTTGAGCTAAAGAGCACTTCACCCCTGGGATTGAGGAGCAAAAGGGCAACGTTGCGGTAGCTGGCAATTGATTCCTTTATTTTGCTTATTTTTTTATCATCCGGATCCACCGGGGACTGCAGTATACGGTTCAGTGTGGTGCTGATTTGTTGAAGATCGCTGACATCCTGCTCGGCAAAATGATTTTCAACAGAATGCAGCATAAACCAGGTGAAGGCGATAAAAGCCAGTATCGTGGACAGGCTGATAAAAAAGGTCAGCCGCAGAGCGAGTGAGAAAGGGCGTCTGGAAGGTTTGCTATGCATCCGGGACCTCCAGCATGTAGCCCACGCCCCGGACTGTCTGGATCAGCTTTGTCTCGTAATCGTTGTCTATTTTAGCGCGGAGTCGCTTTACTGCGACATCGATCGCATTAGTGTCGCTGTCAAAATTCATGTCCCAGACCTGAGAGGCAATCAGGGAGCGGGGAAGAACCTCTCCCTGATGGCGAATGAAGAATTCCAGCAGGCTGAACTCTTTACTGGTGAGCACAATGCGGTTTCCGGCGCGACTGACTTTTCTGGATACGAGATCAATCGAGAGGTCAGCCACCTTAAACTGGCTTTCCGTGATCATCGTGTTTCCCCGCCTCAGAAGGGTTCTCACCCGGGCGAGCAGTTCGGCAAACGCAAAGGGTTTAACCAGATAATCGTCCGCACCCAGTTCCAGTCCTTTGACCCTATGTTCGATCGTGCCGAGGGCTGTCAGCAGTAAGACCGGCATACCCTTTCCGGCAGTGCGCAGCATGCGGATGATATCCCAGCCGTTCACATCAGGTAGCATGATATCCAGAATGACTAAATCATACTCGGCTGTCATGGCGAGATGATATCCGGTAAGACCATTATCAGCGTGATCCACTATGAACCCTGCCTCTGTAAGCCCTTTGCTGAGATATTCACCTGTTTTAATTTCGTCTTCGACGATCAATATTTTCATCTTGCTCCCCGGCTGGCTGCTAATGTCATTCTATTGCGCCCACGATCGTTATCAACGGATTACAGCAAAAATGACAACATTGTCATTATCCTGTCACCCGGCAAACAGAGAGCGTTAGGTAAAGTACCCCTATCAATACTCTGGACTTCATTTGAACCATTTACCAGGTCTGCCTGGACGAGAAGCGTTATGTTCAAATTAAAATTACTCAGCATTAGCACGATATTCATCCTGGCAGGCTGCGTGTCGCTTGCGCCTGAATATCAGCGGCCCGCAGCACCGGTACCCCAGCAGTTTTCACTGTCCCATAACAGCCTGACGCCAGCGGTAAATGGCTATCAGGATACGGGCTGGCGTAACTTTTTTGTCGATCCCCAGGTTACCCGGTTGATCGGTGAAGCTCTGACTAATAACCGTGATTTGAGAATGGCTGCCCTGAAGGTTGAAGAGGCCCGAGCCCAGTTCAACGTCACGGATGCAGATCGTTATCCCCAGCTGAATGCCTCATCCGGGATAACATACAGCGGTGGTCTGAAAGGTGACAAGCCGACCACACAGGAGTACGACGCGAGACTGGAGCTCAGCTATGAGCTCGATTTTTTCGGCAAACTTAAGAACATGAGTGATGCTGACCGCCAGAACTACTTTGCCAGCGAAGAAGCCCGTCGGGCCGTACACATCCTGCTGGTCTCCAACGTTTCACAGAGCTATTTCAGCCAGCAACTGGCGTACGAACAACTCCGTATTGCGCGGGAAACGCTGAAAAATTATGAACAGTCCTATGCTTTCGTTGAGCAACAGCTCGTGACCGGGAGTACGAACGTTCTGGCACTTGAACAGGCGAGAGGACAAATCGAAAGTACCCGCGCCGAAATAGCCAAACGAGAAGGCGATCTGGCTCAGGCAAACAATGCCCTGCAACTGGTGCTGGGAACGTACCGCGCACTTCCGTCAGAAAAAGGGATGAAAGGCGGGGAGATCGCACCAGTAAAATTGCCACCAAATCTATCTTCACAAATTTTGCTGCAGCGACCGGATATTATGGAAGCGGAATATCAGCTGAAAGCGGCTGATGCCAATATTGGCGCAGCGCGAGCGGCCTTTTTCCCCTCCATTACCCTGACCAGTGGTCTTTCCGCAAGCAGTACGGAGCTGTCAAGCCTGTTTACGTCAGGAAGTGGAATGTGGAATTTTATCCCTAAAATTGAAATTCCTATTTTTAATGCTGGCAGGAATAAAGCCAATCTGAAGCTGGCTGAAATTCGCCAGCAACAATCGGTGGTTAATTACGAACAAAAAATTCAGTCAGCCTTTAAGGATGTTTCCGACACGCTTGCGCTGCGCGACAGCCTTAGCCAGCAACTTGAGTCACAGCAGCGTTATCTTGATTCACTTCAGATAACTCTCCAGCGTGCCAGAGGATTATATGCAAGTGGTGCTGTCAGTTACATCGAAGTGCTGGATGCAGAACGTTCCCTCTTCGCTACGCAGCAAACCATTCTCGATCTTACCTATTCCCGACAGGTTAACGAAATTAATCTGTTTACCGCGCTGGGTGGCGGTTGGGTAGAGTAAATTTATTTAATTAATCAGGAAATTAAAAATGCGTAATTCACTTAAAGCCGTTTTATTTGGTGCCTTCTCTGTCATGTTTTCTGCCGGTCTTCATGCTGAAACACATCAGCATGGCGATATGAATGCTGCCAGTGATGCTTCGGTACAGCAGGTTATCAAGGGCACCGGTGTCGTTAAAGACATTGATATGAATAGTAAAAAGATTACCATTTCGCACGAAGCAATCCCTGCTGTGGGCTGGCCTGCAATGACCATGCGCTTCACTTTTGTTAATGCAGACGACGCTATCAATGCCCTGAAAACCGGCAACCATGTCGATTTCTCGTTTATTCAGCAGGGCAATATCTCCTTACTCAAAAGCATTAACGTTACGCAATCCTGATTATCAGTCCGGAGCGAATACATCCAGTGCGCCTGAACATTCATTAAGGGATTACTGTGAATGAATGATCGGGCGCATATGCCAGGTGTTTTGATTTTTCAGCGAGAAATTGTATGGCTTCTTTAAAGATAAAATATGCTGCAATAATTATCAGCAGCCTCATAGCAGGAGGGCTGATATCGGTTACTGCCTGGCAGTATGTAAACTCATCACAAAAAACAGTACAAACCGAACAAAAGGCACCGGAGCGAAAGGTACTTTTCTGGTATGACCCGATGAAACCGGATACCAAATTTGATAAACCCGGAAAATCTCCCTTTATGGATATGGACCTGGTGCCAAAATATGCTGATGAAAGCGGCGATAAAAGCAGTGGCGGGATCCGTATCGATCCAACGCAGGTTCAGAATCTGGGATTAAAAACGCAAAAAGTCACGCGAGGAATGCTGAATTATTCTCAGACAATCCCGGCTAATGTCAGTTACAACGAGTATCAGTTTGTCATTGTGCAGGCGCGCTCTGACGGTTTCGTCGAAAAAGTGTATCCCCTGACGATTGGCGATCATGTGAAGAAAGGCACTCCGCTTATCGATATCACCATTCCTGAATGGGTTGAGGCACAAAGTGAGTTCCTGCTGTTATCCGGTACAGGCGGTACGTCAACCCAGATAAAAGGGGTTCTGGAGCGACTTCGTCTGGCTGGTATGCCGGAAGAGGATATTCAAAGGCTGCGTTCAACCCGCACAATCCAGACCCGTTTTACCATTAAAGCACCTATTGATGGTGTCATTACTGCGTTTGACCTGCGCACCGGAATGAATATTTCGAAAGATAAAGTAGTGGCTCAGATTCAGGGGATGGACCCGGTCTGGATCAGCGCTGCAGTGCCAGAATCTATCGCATATCTGCTGAAAGATACGTCGCAGTTTGAAATTTCGGTACCGGCTTATCCGGATAAAACATTCCATGTCGAAAAATGGAACATTCTTCCCAGCGTGGATCAGACAACCCGTACGCTTCAGGTCCGTCTCCAGGTTTCTAATAAGGATGAGTTTCTCAAGCCGGGCATGAATGCCTATCTGAAACTGAATACCAAGAGCCAGGAGATGCTGCTGATACCAAGCCAGGCCGTTATCGATACCGGCAAAGAACAGCGCGTGATTACTGTTGATGATGAAGGCAAGTTTGTGCCGAAACAGATCCACGTTCTGCATGAATCACAGCAACAGTCCGGCATTGGCTCCGGCCTGAATGAAGGCGATACCGTGGTGGTCAGTGGCCTGTTCCTCATTGACTCCGAAGCCAATATTACGGGCGCGCTGGAACGTATGCGCCACCCTGAAAAAACAGAAAACAGTATGCCAGCAATGTCTGAGCAGCCTGTAAATATGCATTCAGGGCACTGAGGAGACGACGATGATTGAATGGATTATCCGGCGCTCTGTCGCCAACCGTTTCCTGGTCATGATGGGCGCACTGTTTCTCAGCATCTGGGGCACATGGACGATAATTAACACGCCGGTCGATGCGCTGCCTGACCTGTCAGATGTGCAGGTCATTATTAAAACCAGCTATCCCGGACAGGCCCCGCAGATTGTAGAAAACCAGGTCACCTATCCGCTTACCACCACCATGCTGTCCGTACCTGGCGCAAAAACCGTGCGTGGCTTTTCACAGTTCGGTGATTCGTATGTGTATGTCATTTTTGAAGACGGCACCGATCTGTACTGGGCCCGTTCGCGCGTGCTGGAATACCTGAATCAGGTTCAGGGCAAACTGCCTGCGGGTGTGAGCTCTGAAATCGGCCCGGACGCCACGGGAGTGGGCTGGATATTTGAATATGCCCTTGTCGATCGCAACGGAAAACACGACCTTTCAGAACTGCGCTCTCTGCAGGACTGGTTCCTGAAATTTGAGCTGAAAACCATCCCGAACGTGGCTGAGGTCGCTTCGGTTGGCGGCGTGGTGAAACAGTACCAGATTCAGGTCAATCCGGTAAAACTGTCCCAGTACGGTATCAGCCTGCCCGAAGTGAAACAGGCACTTGAATCGTCTAACCAGGAGGCCGGTGGCTCATCCGTTGAAATGGCCGAAGCGGAGTATATGGTCCGTGCCAGCGGTTATCTTCAGAGCATTGATGATTTTAATAACATCGTCCTGAAAACAGGTGAGAACGGCGTGCCGGTTTATCTGCGGGATGTTGCCCGCGTGCAGACCGGGCCCGAAATGAGGCGTGGTATTGCCGAGCTGAACGGCCAGGGAGAAGTCGCTGGCGGCGTGGTGATCCTGCGGTCGGGTAAAAATGCGCGCGACGTTATCACGGCAGTGAGGGATAAACTGGAGACGCTGAAGGCCAGCCTGCCGGAAGGCGTTGAAATCGTGACCACCTACGATCGCAGCCAGTTAATCGACCGGGCGATTGATAACCTCAGTTCCAAACTTCTGGAAGAGTTTATCGTGGTGGCCATCGTCTGTGCTCTGTTCCTGTGGCACGTACGTTCTGCCCTGGTGGCGATTATCTCTCTGCCGCTTGGCCTGTGTATCGCCTTTATCGTCATGCACTTCCAGGGACTGAACGCCAATATCATGTCGCTGGGAGGGATAGCGATTGCCGTCGGTGCGATGGTGGATGCCGCCATTGTGATGATTGAAAATGCGCACAAACGGCTTGAGGAGTGGGATCATCAGCATCCGGGTGAGCAGATTGACAACGCCACCCGCTGGAAGGTGATTACCGACGCCTCCGTGGAAGTGGGACCCGCGTTGTTCATTAGCCTGCTGATCATCACCCTGTCCTTTATTCCTATCTTTACCCTGGAAGGGCAGGAAGGTCGTCTGTTTGGCCCGCTGGCATTCACGAAAACGTACTCCATGGCGGGAGCGGCCGCACTGGCCATCATCGTCATTCCTATTCTGATGGGATTCTGGATCCGGGGGAAAATTCCTGCCGAGACAAGTAACCCCCTGAACCGGGTGCTGATCAAAGCGTATCATCCTTTGCTGCTGCGGGTCCTCCACTGGCCAAAAACAACCCTGCTGGTTGCGGCCTTGTCCATTTTCACGGTTATCTGGCCACTGAGTCAGGTGGGCGGTGAATTTCTGCCGAAGATTAACGAGGGCGATCTGCTGTATATGCCGTCGACCTTGCCTGGCGTCTCTCCGGCAGAAGCTGCAGCGCTCCTGCAGACAACAGACAAGTTAATCAAAAGCGTTCCTGAAGTGGCTTCTGTATTTGGCAAGACCGGTAAAGCAGAGACCGCAACGGATTCCGCGCCGCTCGAAATGGTGGAAACCACGATCCAGCTCAAACCTGAGGATCAGTGGCGTCCCGGCATGACAATTGACAAGATTATTGATGAACTCGACAGGACAGTCCGTTTACCGGGTCTGGCAAACCTCTGGGTGCCGCCTATCCGTAACCGTATTGATATGCTCTCAACCGGGATCAAAAGCCCGATAGGTATCAAAGTGTCCGGGACTGTTCTGTCCGATATCGACGCGACGGCGCAGAGTATCGAGGCGGTAGCCAAAACCGTGCCTGGCGTGGTGTCTGTCCTGGCTGAGCGACTTGAGGGCGGGCGCTACATCGATATCGATATCAACCGGGAGAAAGCCTCCCGCTACGGGATGACGGTAGGTGATGTCCAGCTGTTCGTCTCTTCAGCAATCGGAGGAGCTATGGTGGGTGAGACGGTTGAAGGGGTGGCCCGGTACCCTATTAACATTCGCTACCCGCAGGATTACCGGAACAGTCCGCAGGCGCTGAAACAGATGCCGATCCTGACCCCGATGAAGCAGCAGATCACGCTGGGCGATGTCGCGGATATTAACGTCGTTTCTGGACCAACCATGCTGAAAACCGAAAATGCCCGGCCAGCCAGCTGGATTTATGTTGATGCCCGCGGCAGGGACATGGTGTCGGTGGTTAACGACATTAAGACGGCCATCAGCGAGAAAGTGAAACTGAGACCGGGAACCAGTGTGGCATTCTCCGGACAGTTTGAACTGCTTGAGCATGCCAACAAGAAACTGAAGCTGATGGTGCCGATGACGGTGATGATCATTTTCATCCTGTTGTATCTGGCATTCCGCCGGGTTGACGAAGCCCTGCTGATCCTGATGAGCCTGCCGTTCGCCCTGGTTGGCGGAATATGGTTCCTGTACTGGCAGGGCTTCCATATGTCAGTGGCGACCGGAACCGGGTTTATCGCCCTGGCCGGGGTGGCAGCAGAGTTTGGCGTGGTCATGCTGATGTATCTGCGTCATGCCATTGAAGCGCACCCGGAATTGTCCCGTAAAGAGACGTTCACACCGGAAGGTCTTGATGAAGCCCTCTATCATGGTGCCGTACTGCGTGTCCGGCCGAAAGCCATGACCGTGGCGGTGATCATTGCGGGTCTGCTGCCAATACTCTGGGGAACCGGCGCAGGTTCAGAAGTCATGAGCCGTATTGCTGCGCCAATGATTGGTGGGATGATCACGGCTCCGCTGCTGTCCCTGTTCATTATTCCTGCCGCCTACAAATTAATCTGGCTGCGCAGACATAAAAAAAGCGTGTCATAACCCTGAAAGGGCGCCCCCAGTGGGCGTCCTTCTGCACTGATTCACCCTGACGTCAGGGTTTATATCGATAATATACAGAGGTGAGTATGAAAAAAGTGGTTCTAATGGCCCTGGCTCTCGGCCTGTCACTGCCTGCAATGGCGAGTGAAAAAGTCATTGATATGTACAAATCTGAAAACTGTGGCTGTTGTTCCCTGTGGGGCAAAGCGATGGAAAAAGACGGGTTCGAAGTGCGAACTCACGTCATGAATGATCAGGCGCTGTCAGCCCTGAAAGAAAAGCATGCTGTTCCTGCTGGACTACGAAGTTGTCATACCGCGGTTGTAGGTAATTTGATCATTGAAGGCCATGTGCCTGCGGCAACGATACATAAGGCCATGCAGTCTGGTTCGGGTATATACGGTCTCGCCACCCCCGGTATGCCAGCAGGAAGTCCGGGAATGGAGATGGGGGCCCGAAAAGAGGCTTACGATGTTATCGCATTCTCACCGGAGGGCAGTAAAAAAGTCTTCCAGCGAATCGAATAGTCAGCGGAACGGCTGATAACGGGACGCCGGCAGCAGGCACTCTTATGCCGGCGGCATTCGTGGTAATCGCATCCATGACATATCCTGAAGACAGAAAATGCTTCAGATATGCATAAGGAGAGTTACTGTGAAAAATGACAATGCAGTGGAACATAACAACCAGACTGCTTCTGAGCAGACATCATCCCCGGACGAGAGTCACGCATTGCATAAGGTGAGAGATCCCGTGTGCGGGATGGTCATCCTGCCTGACAAGGCGCACAGCAGCATTCGATACCAGGACCATCAGCTTTATTTCTGCTCCGCCAGCTGTGAGAGCAAATTTAAAGCCCATCCCGATCATTATTTTACCGAAGATGCCAGTGAACATCACCATCACCACGACCACCATGAAGTCAGCCCTGATAAGATAAAACAGTCTCACCGCCAGGCGGAGAAAGAGATTTCTGAAGGTGTGTGGACATGTCCGATGCATCCGGAGATACGCCGTAGTGGTCCCGGAAGCTGTCCTGTCTGTGGAATGGCACTGGAGCCGCTCGTAGCTACGGCATCCACGGGGACGAGTGATGAACTTCGCGACATGACAAGACGCTTCTGGCTGGGGTTGTTGCTGGCGTTTCCGGTTCTGATACTCGAAATGGGTTCTCATCTGTTTCCCGCTTTGAGGAATACAGTACCGCCACAGTACAACACATGGCTGCAGTTACTTCTGGCCTCTCCTGTCGTTTTGTGGTGTGGCTGGCCATTCTTCGCCCGGGCCGGAATGTCGTTACGTAACCGCTCCCTGAATATGTTTACCCTTGTTGCAATGGGGACCGGCGTAGCCTGGGTTTACAGCGTCATTGCAACCGTCTTCCCCTCCTGGTTTCCTGCATCGTTCAGAAACATGGATGGCCTGGTGGCCATTTATTTTGAAGCCGCAGCTGTTATTACGGTGCTTGTTCTGCTGGGACAGGTCCTTGAATTGCGGGCAAGGGAACAAACCTCAGGTGCCATTACTGCACTTCTGAACCTTGCCCCCAAAACCGCCAGGCGGCTGGATCATGACGGTCATGAAACGGATATTAATGCGGAAGATGTCCTGCCTGGCGATAAGCTCCGCATCAGACCTGGAGAGAGTATTCCGGTCGACGGTATCGTGGTCGAAGGCAAAACAACCGTGGATGAATCGATGGTGACCGGGGAGTCTATGCCGGTTACCAAAACGGAGGGTGAACCCGTCATTGGGGGGACGATTAATCAGACAGGTAGTCTTATCATCCGTGCAGAGAAAGTCGGTGATGAAACGATGCTCTCACGAATTGTTCAGATGGTCGCTGATGCACAGCGTTCGCGGGCCCCCATCCAGAGAATGGCTGACAGCGTTTCAGGCTGGTTTGTTCCTCTGGTGATACTTATCGCGGTTGTTGCTTTCATGATCTGGTCTGTCTGGGGGCCCGAGCCCAGGATGGCGCACGGTCTCATTGCGGCTGTGTCGGTCCTGATTATTGCCTGTCCCTGCGCGCTGGGGCTGGCCACGCCGATGTCGATAATGGTGGGGGTGGGCAAAGGAGCCCAGGCCGGGGTGTTAATTAAGAATGCCGAAGCCCTTGAGCGTCTTGAAAAAGTGGACACGCTGGTTGTCGACAAAACAGGCACGCTCACGGAAGGTTCGCCGACGGTGACAGGGATTATCAGTCTCAATCCGGGTGGGGAAACATCTCTTTTGCGTGTAACGGCCGCAGTGGAAAAAGGCTCGCAGCATCCGCTGGGTATGGCAGTAGTTAAAGCAGCACAGGAAAAGGGGATCGCAATACCCGCAGTCACTCATTTCAATGCGCCGTCGGGTAAAGGTGTCTCAGGCGATGTCGAAGGTCAACGGGTTGTTATTGGTAATGAACTGGCTATGCAGGAAAACAGTATCGTTATTGATAATCAAAAGGCCGTTGCGGATACGTTGCGGATGGAAGGTGCTACCGTTATCTATGTGGCCACAGACGGGCACCTTGCAGGCCTGATAGCTATCTCGGATCCCGTGAAAGCAACCACGCCGGATGCGCTTAAAGCTTTGCGTCAGGCGGGGATCCGCATCGTTATGCTCACCGGGGATAACCAGCTTACCGCTGAAGCAGTCGCACGGAAACTGGGAATAGATGAGGTTGAAGCCGGGATTCTGCCGGATGGCAAAAAAGCAGTGATAACCCGACTGAAAGCGTCTGGCCATGTGGTTGCGATGGCCGGAGACGGTGTGAATGATGCCCCGGCGCTGGCAGCGGCTGACGTGGGTATAGCCATGGGAACGGGTACAGATGTGGCAATTGAAAGTGCCGGAGTCACCCTTCTCAAAGGCGACTTGATGATACTGAACAGGGCCCGTCATCTGTCAGAAATCACCATGAAAAATATCCGACAGAATCTGTTTTTTGCATTTATCTACAACGCACTTGGCGTGCCTGTGGCTGCAGGTCTGCTTTATCCTGTGTATGGAATACTGCTGTCGCCAGTTATTGCGGCGGCGGCCATGGCTCTTTCCTCCGTCAGCGTCATTGTGAATGCGTTGCGTCTGAAAAGTGTCAGGCTCGGGAAATAACACTGAGTGAAGGGGCTGTTACGAACAGAAGGAGTCCAGTATGAAAAGTACCACCTATGCGCTTATTGCTGTCGCCGCGATCGCGGCATTTGCCCTCCTGCGCGAACACTGGTCACATGTGGCAGGTTACTGGCCATATCTGTTATTGCTGGTCTGCCCGCTCATGCATCTTTTCCACGGCCACGGAGGGCATGGAGATCATCAACATCAAGGAAGTGAAAACGATAAAAAAAATTAATCCGGCAGACGGGGCCGCGTCGCGGCCCCGTTATCAGTCCAGGTATCGTTCGTAGTCTCTGGCATGCGCAAAGGCATGCTGTTCAAGTTTGTTATCAGCGGGTGCCGCTGCCCGGAACGCCAGTGAGTTAACAGGATTGTTATTGATGACCAGCTCGTAATGCAGATGAGGACCGGATGAACGTCCGCTGTTACCGGATAACGCAATAGCGTCTCCCCGGGTAACCCTGGCCCCTTTAGTAACGAGTATTTTATTGAGGTGGAGATAGCGAGTTTTAACACCGGCTTTTCCCGTTACTTCAACAAAATATCCCATGGTACTGTTGTATTCGGCCCGGGTGATTTTTCCGTCGATGACGCTGACTATTTTCGTGTTCATGGGCATGGAATAATCAATGCCATTATGGGGACTCACTTTTCCCGATACCGGGTTAAGTCTTGCAGGATTGAAAGGCGAACTGAGTCTTGCTGTGGCCGGTAACGGATAATCGAGACTGCCTTTCCCGGAAGTATCGGAAAGGTTATAGAACTTTTTATCTGATATACGATACGCCGTGTAATTAAATGAACCGGACGTAAATTTATAGGCCACGACACGTGATTTTCCCGCTTTCTTTTGCAGTACGAGTTTTAATGATTCATTTTTTTTCAAATGCCGCAGATTAAACCGGGAAGGCAAGGAGCGCTGAAGAGTAGCGATCTCGTTCGATTCCAGCCCCGAGCGGGTGGCTGAAAGGTAGGCATTTTCTTTTACGACATCGGTAGAATACATTTACTGGAATTCGCCGTTAGCATGAACACTGCGGCGTATGCTAGGGGTTTTCAGGAGGCGTGTCATCTGTCAGTTAATCGGGAGCACCGTTGATGGTCGTCATTTTTGTAACATATCTTGTTTCCCGTTTGCTCCTGAAGCTCTGGGAACTGTATGACCAGCCCGACGGTGATGATTAACGGGACTGAAACAGGTTACGGCAGAGCAATATGGGGCTCATGTCCTGCTACGTAACCCGTCAGTAAAGCCCTGCTGCGCACCTGACGCTAAGCACTAACCCGCCTGCAGTTACCTGGTCGAATACAGCCCGCGAAGCTTTCTTGCCTGCGTCTGATGTGCTTCCGCACCGGCATTATTGACCTGCTCATGCACGAGAGCGGCTTTTTCTCCGGCATTCAGTTCGTTAAAAGAAGAAGACGAGGTCTTTGAATTTGCATCACTGCCGGACAGCATTTTTTTATGTTCCTCAATCATTTTCTGATGCGCATAGGACGCGCTGTTGTTCATAAATGAATGCGCAACAATGGCCCTTTCATGTTCATTCATTTCAGAGAATGAGGGCGTGTTGTTTTTATTAACCCTGTCCGGTAAGTTTTCATGCGTCGAGGAGTTCACATGACTGACGGCTGAGGCATTATTAACAAATCGATGTGCTTCATGGGCAATATCACTGGACTGAGCAAAAGCTGCCCCACAAAATAAAGCTGTAAACGCAGTGGTCGTGATTAATATATTCATGTGTAATTACCTTCTGAGGTACATAAAAGATGTCCTTATGATCATATATAAAAATAATCAACCTGTGGGGAAGATGACGTAAATGTAATACAGCTATGTACATTACACGATTGTAATTAATTTGTTTCTTAAGGTGTGCTAGATTCATTTCATTGTAAGTGGATGAACCAGTAATTTAATTTAAATCGGTTCTCGAACTCTGTCAGTAACCATACTTTAAATAAGGGAATGCGCATGCTGTTGAAAACGTCTCGACGAACTTTCCTGAAGGGGTTAACCCTCTCTGGCGTAGCCGGAAGTCTTGGCGTATGGAGTTTCAATGCGCGTTCCAGTCTGAGCCTGCCAGTTGCCGCATCCCTGCAGGGTACTCAGTTTGACCTGACCATTGGTGAAACGGCCGTCAATATCACGGGCAGTGAGCGTCAGGCCAAAACAATCAATGGAGGCCTGCCGGGGCCCGTTCTTCGCTGGAAAGAAGGTGACACCATTACCCTGAAGGTCAAAAACCGTCTTAATGAACAGACGTCCATTCACTGGCACGGCATTATTCTTCCGGCCAATATGGATGGTGTTCCGGGGCTGAGTTTTATGGGCATCGAGCCTGATGATACCTACGTTTACACCTTTAAGGTTAAGCAGAACGGGACTTACTGGTACCACAGCCATTCCGGTCTGCAGGAACAGGAGGGGGTATACGGTGCCATTATCATCGATGCCAGGGAGCCAGAACCGTTTGCTTACGATCGTGAGCATGTGGTCATGTTGTCTGACTGGACCGATGAAAATCCTCACAGCCTGCTGAAAAAATTAAAAAAACAGTCGGATTACTACAATTTCAATAAACCAACCGTTGGCTCTTTTTTCCGCGACGTGAATACCAGGGGGCTGTCAGCCACCATTGCCGATCGGAAAATGTGGGCTGAAATGAAAATGAATCCGACTGACCTCGCGGATGTCAGTGGCTACACCTACACCTATCTCATGAACGGGCAGGCCCCGCTGAAAAACTGGACCGGACTGTTCCGTCCCGGTGAAAAGATACGCTTACGGTTTATCAACGGCTCGGCAATGACCTATTTCGATATCCGTATCCCCGGGCTGAAAATGACGGTCGTGGCTGCAGATGGCCAGTATGTAAACCCGGTTACCGTTGACGAATTCAGGATTGCCGTTGCCGAAACCTATGATGTCATTGTGGAGCCTCAGGGTGAGGCCTATACCATCTTCGCACAATCCATGGACAGGACCGGTTACGCTCGAGGGACACTGGCCACGAGAGAGGGGTTAAGTGCTGCCGTTCCCCCCCTCGATCCCCGTCCTCTGTTGACCATGGAAGATATGGGTATGGGGGGAATGGGACATGATATGGCAGGAATGGACCACAGCCAGATGGGAGGCATGGATAACAGCGGAGAGATGATGTCTATGGACGGTGCTGACCTTCCGGATAGCGGGACATCCTCCGCGCCCATGGATCACAGCAGCATGGCCGGTATGGATCATTCCCGGATGGCCGGAATGCCGGGTATGCAAAGTCATCCTGCGTCAGAAACGGATAACCCACTGGTTGATATGCAGGCGATGAGCGTCTCTCCGAAATTAAATGATCCGGGTATTGGTCTTCGAAATAACGGAAGAAAGGTTCTCACGTACGCGGATTTGAAAAGCCGCTTTGAGGATCCTGACGGACGTGAACCTGGCCGTACCATAGAACTGCATTTAACCGGCCACATGGAAAAGTTTGCCTGGTCATTTAACGGAATCAAGTTTTCAGATGCCGCACCGGTGCTGCTGAAATACGGTGAGCGGCTCAGGATCACGCTGATCAACGATACCATGATGACTCACCCCATTCACCTGCATGGTATGTGGAGCGATCTGGAAGATGAAAACGGTAATTTCATGGTTCGTAAACACACAATAGATGTTCCCCCTGGTACAAAACGCAGTTACAGAGTGACAGCAGATGCGCTTGGCCGCTGGGCGTATCACTGCCATTTGCTCTATCACATGGAAATGGGAATGTTTCGTGAAGTCCGGGTGGAGGAATGATGCGAATGAAGAGAAATTTGAAGGCCATACCTGTTCTGGTCGCCGGTTTGTTTACCTCACAGCTTTCTATTGCGGCGGGCTCCGTCTCTGCAGATCCCCACGCCGGGCACGACATGTCTGCCATGCAGATGCCAGCAGATGAGAATTTCACTGAGATGACGTCAATGGAGCCCATTGTAACTGAGAGCAGAACGCCAATTCCGCCTGTTACCGATGCCGACCGGAAGGCTGCATTCGGCAATTTACAGGGGCATGCGATTCACGACAGTGCGATTAATTATCTGGTTCTGCTGGATCAACTGGAATGGCAACGGTCGGATAACACCAACAATTTCAGCTGGAGTGTTAACAGCTGGATTGGAGGCGACACAGATCGGATTTGGCTAAAGAGTGAAGGTGAACGAAGCAATGGGGAAACGGAGGCGGCTGAAGCGCAGTTACTCTGGGGACATGCGGTTGGCCCATGGTGGGATTTGGTTGCGGGTGTCAGGCAGGATTTCAGACCTGCTTCTGCCCGGACCTGGGCTGCTGTCGGTTTTCAGGGGCTGGCACTCTATAATTTTGAGTCTGAAATTACGGGTTTTGTCAGTAATGGCGGAAAAGCAGCCCTTCGTCTGGGAGGAGAATACGACGTTTTACTGACTAACCGGCTCATACTCCAGCCATCCTATGAGGTGAATTTCTACAGTCAGGATGATGAATCGCGGGGTCGCGGCAGGGGACTGACTGACACAGAGCTGGGGCTCCGGCTGCGCTATGAAATACGCCGTGAGTTTGCACCCTATATAGGCGTTTCCTGGAATCAACTTTACGGGAAAACATCCGATATGGCGAAAAGAGAAGGTGAGAAAGACCATCAGGTAGTATTCCTGGCGGGAGCCAGAATCTGGTTTTAACGCACTGATATAAAACACTCAACTAAACAGGTAAATAAAATGTCGATTTTAAATAAAGCCATTCTTACAGGTGGCCTCGTTATGGGCGTTGCTTTCTCTGCTATGGCCCATCCGGAATTAAAAAGCTCTGTGCCACAGGCTGATTCAGCCGTAGCGGCCCCGGAAAAGATTCAGCTTAATTTCTCGGAAAATCTGACCGTGAAATTCTCAGGTGCAAAATTAACGATGACGGGTATGAAAGGCATGTCATCACATTCTCCGATGCCGGTCGCGGCAAAAGTGGCGCCAGGCGCTGACCCTAAATCGATGGTCATTATTCCGCGAGAGCCTTTACCCGCTGGCACTTATCGTGTTGACTGGCGCGCGGTTTCTTCAGATACGCACCCTATTACCGGTAATTACACCTTTACAGTGAAGTAATATTATGAACGACCTGATTATGATTGTTATTCGTTTTCTTCTTTATCTGGATTTGATGGTAATATTTGGATTGCCATTTTTTCAGATATATGGAATAAGCGGTGTCAGACATGAAACCTATAACCTGACTAATTTCAGGTCGTTTATAACCTTTGCTGTTGTTACAGGCATCATTCTTACTGGCATTAATATGCTCCTGGTATCTAATGCCATGAGTGGAGTAACTGACCTCAGAGAATTATCCATCCATGTTATCGAGATGGTGATAGAAGAAACTGATGTGGGTATTAGCTGGATTGTCAGGCTCTGTGCCCTGTTTACCACACTCGGTGCTTTGTTCCTTTACACTAATAAGAGAGTATTGTCCTGCCTGCTGATGACGATGAGTGGGGGCGTGGCGCTGGCTACACTTGCCTGGGGAGGACACGCCGTTATGCATGACGGTCTGCATTACTATCTCCATTTACTGAGCGATCTGACCCATCTCGGCGCTGCAGGTGCCTGGACAGGTGCTCTGGTTGCATTTGCTATCCTGCTGATGCGCAGAAACGAGCATAATGCACAGAGCGTCATTGTGATATCTGACTCCCTGGCAAAATTTGCCACGGCAGGAACGGTGATTGTTGTAGCCCTGATCCTGAGTGCGCTGGTCAACTATCTGTATATTGCTGAGGGTAACTTAACTCCCTTATTCAACAGTTCCTGGGGGAGGATATTGCTTGCCAAGACGGCTCTGTTTGTTCTGATGCTTCTTCTGGCTGCAGCAAACCGGTTTCACCTGGGTCCCCGGCTTGAAGTTATGGTCAGGGAAGGGAATTATGATCGCAGCGTTGCCCTGATGCGAAACAGCATCCTGACAGAATTCGTTGTTGCGATTATCATTCTGGGCGCCGTAGCGTGGCTTGGAATGCTTGCTCCGTCTCAGATCAGCTAGGGGACAGCCAAAGCTCATGCGTGAGATTTTTACTTTCATATCAGCGAGTTGACCATGCAGCGTATTTTAATCGTTGAAGACGAACAAAAAACAGGTCGTTACCTGCAGCAGGGACTGGTTGAGGAAGGCTATCAGGCCGATCTCTTTAATAATGGCCGCGATGGTCTCGGGGCCGCGTCGAAGGGACAGTATGATTTGATAATACTGGACGTGATGCTGCCTTTCCTCGACGGGTGGCAAATCATCAGCGCACTGAGGGAGTCCGGGCACGAAGAACCGGTCCTGTTTTTAACCGCAAAGGACAACGTGCGGGACAAAGTGAAAGGACTGGAGCTTGGCGCAGATGACTACCTGATTAAGCCCTTTGATTTTACGGAGCTGGTTGCACGTGTAAGAACCCTACTGCGCCGGGCACGCTCGCAGGCCGCAACAGTCTGCACCATCGCCGATATGACCGTTGATATGGTGCGCCGGACCGTGATCCGTTCGGGGAAGAAGATCCATCTCACCGGTAAAGAATACGTTCTGCTTGAGTTGCTGCTGCAACGCACCGGAGAAGTGTTACCCAGGAGTCTTATCTCGTCCCTGGTCTGGAACATGAATTTTGACAGTGATACGAATGTGATTGATGTCGCCGTGAGACGTCTGAGAAGTAAAATTGATGATGACTTTGAGCCAAAACTGATCCATACCGTTCGCGGTGCCGGATATGTCCTGGAGATCAGAGAAGAGTGAGGTTCAAAATTTCCCTGACCACACGCCTGAGCCTGATTTTTTCTGCGGTGATGCTTACGGTATGGTGGTTATCAAGTTTTATCCTGATTAGCACCCTGAATGGCTATTTCGATAATCAGGACCGCGATTTTCTGACAGGTAAACTTCAGCTCACCGAAGAGTTTCTTAAAACAGAGACGTTCAGGAACAAAACGGATATTAAGTCATTATCAGAAAAAATAAACGATGCGATGGTGGGGCACAATGGCTTATTCATTTCTATAAAAAACATGGAAAATGAAAAAATTGTTGAACTCTATGCCAAAAATTCTGTTGTTCCAGCGGTCCTGCTTAATAAGTCGGGTGATATTCTCGACTATATGATCCAGACGGAAGAAAATAACACCGTGTACCGCAGTATCTCGCGGCGGGTTGCCGTGACGCCGGAACAGGGTAAAAGCAAACATGTCATCATTACGGTTGCCACGGATACTGGGTATCACACCCTGTTTATGGACAAACTCAGTACCTGGCTGTTCTGGTTCAATATCGGTCTGGTCTTTATTTCTGTTTTTCTGGGCTGGCTGACCACACGTATTGGTCTGAAACCGCTACGGGAAATGACCAGTCTGGCTTCCTCCATGACCGTACACAGCCTGGATCAGCGTCTAAATCCCGATCTGGCTCCGCCGGAAATCTCTGAGACCATGCAGGAGTTCAATAATATGTTTGATCGCCTGGAGGGGGCATTCCGGAAACTGTCAGATTTCTCGTCTGACATCGCGCATGAGCTGCGCACACCAGTCAGTAATCTGATGATGCAGACGCAGTTTGCACTGGCTAAGGAAAGGGATGTTTCGCATTACCGCGAAATTTTATTCGCTAACCTGGAAGAACTGAAAAGGTTGTCACGAATGACCAGTGACATGCTTTTTCTGGCACGTTCAGAGCATGGTCTGCTGCGGCTGGATAAACATGATGTGGATCTGGCAGCCGAACTGAATGAATTACGTGAGTTGTTCGAGCCCCTGGCAGACGAAACAGGAAAGACAATCACGGTTGAAGGAGAGGGCGTTGTTGCCGGAGACAGCGATATGCTCCGACGTGCTTTCAGTAACCTGCTTTCCAATGCAATCAAGTATTCTCCCGATAACACCTGTACAGCGATACACCTTGAGCGTGACAGTGACTGTGTGAACGTGATGATTACGAATACGATGTCCGGCCAGGTTCCCGCTAATCTGGAACGTTTGTTTGACCGGTTCTATCGCGCAGACTCATCAAGGTTCTACAACACGGAAGGCGCGGGGCTGGGATTATCAATTACAAGGTCGATCATTCATGCTCACGGCGGCGAGCTGTCAGCAGAACAGCAGGGGCGGGAAATTGTGTTCAGTGTGCGTCTGTTAATGGATTAATACCGTTATTCAGGAGAAACCCGGAAGGTGACAAAAATGTCATCGTTCAGTCACGCGATAAACAGAGGCGGTTTTTTATAATCAGCCATAAATCAGGACAGCGTGATAATTCAATCGCCCGGTTCCTGGCGTGATGATCAACCAGCCCTGAGATCAAATGCTTTCTCTGTTATAAGCATTGATTGTTCGGGTATGAAAACACCGGAGACCCAACCATGAAAAAGATCCTTGTATCCTTTATTGCCATGATGGCTGTCGCTTCATCTGCCTGGGCTGCAGAGACAATGAACATGCATGACCAGGTAAATAATGCCCAGGCGCCTGCCCATCAGATGCAATCATCCGCTGAAAAAAGTGCAGTTCAGGGGGAGAGCATGAAAATGATGGATATGAGCGGTCACGATCAGGCCGCAATGTCCCATGAAATGATGCAAAACGGCAATTCTGCCGCCCATCAGGACATGGCTGAAATGCATAAAAAAATGATGAAAGCCAAACCTGAGAACACCCAAGAAACTGCTAAGCCATTTTCCGAAATGAGCGAGCATGAGAAAGCCGCTGTTGTGCATGAGAAGGCGAATAATGGCCAGTCTTCCGTTATTCATCAGCAACAGGCGGAAAAGCATCGCAGCCAGATCACCCAGAATTAACCCGCAGCTCCACTTGTCAGACCCTCATTTGACGCCGAAGTCACTGGCTTACGCTCCCGTCCGGGAGCGTTTTTTTTATAAGCGAAATGAATAATAATGAAAGAGTCCATACACAATGTTTTTTTTGGTCATGTCGACCTCACAATTAACTTATATTGTTTGAGAATCCTGTTCCCCGGTCATCTCCAGGGTGCATGTCGCGCCGTATCCTGAGACTGGCTGAGAATACGAATGACCGTAACCATAGAATGTGATGATACAAAATAGATCGTATGCCGGTTCTACCGGCAGTGTGCAGATATCGTCTCCCAGCTCTGCACAATGCGTGCCGATATCATGCATGGCCAGCACATCAAATACTGCAGCTATACGACCGATCTATGCATCCGCCTGAACAACCCCGATCTGTCTGAAGCTGAAGTCCCAGATGGCCTCCAGATCCTCTTCTGCTTTGGGTGTCAGCTCAATCTCTTTCATTTGCCACCCTGGCCCTGACATTCCTCAGGAATGCATTCTTGTTCCATGGTTTCGCCTCGCCGCTGCTGATCCCTTCGGCCAGCAGATCGCGCAGTTCCTGAAGTCTGGATTCAGCCTGCTTTTCATGCAGCTCATCACCCACGTCCACCGTCATCGTACGAGCCATAACCCCTCCATACCTTAATGTAAGATTTATTCTGGCACTGTTGCAAAGTTAGCGATGAGGCAGCCTTTTGTCTTATTCAAAGGCCTTACATTTCAAAAACTCTGCTTACCAGGCGCATTTCGCCCAGGGGATCACCATAATAAAATGCTGAGGCCTGGCCTTTGCGTAGTGCACGCATCACCTCAATACCTTTGATGGTAGCGTAAGCCGTCTTCATGGATTTAAATCCCAGCGTGGCGCCGATTATCCGTTTCAGTTTGCCATGATCGCATTCAATCACGTTGTTCCGGTACTTAATCTGTCGGTGTTCAACGTCAGACGGGCACCGGCCTTCGCGTTTGAGCAGAGCAAGCGCGCGACCATAGGCGGGCGCTTTATCCGTGTTGATGAATCGCGGGATCTGCCACTTCTTCACGTTGTTGAGGATTTTACCCAGAAACCGGTATGCAGCTTTGCTGTTACGACGGGAGGAGAGATAAAAATCGACAGTGCGGCCCCGGCTGTCGACGGCCCGGTACAGATACGCCCAGCGGCCATTGACCTTCACGTAGGTTTCATCCATGTGCCACGGGCAAAGATCGGAAGGGTTACGCCAGTACCAGCGCAGCCGTTTTTCCATTTCAGGCGCATAACGCTGAACCCAGCGGTAAATCGTGGAGTGATCGACATTCACTCCGCGTTCAGCCAGCATCTCCTGCAGCTCACGGTAACTGATGCCGTATTTGCAGTACCAGCGTACGGCCCACAGAATGATGTCACGCTGAAAATGCCGGCCTTTGAATGGGTTCATGTGCAGCTCCATCAGCAAAAGGGGATGATAAGTTTATCACCACCGACTATTTGCAACAGTGCCTTCAAAACAGCCCTGCTGCAGTCTGGAGATCCGACTTAGCCAGAAACCGGATCTGCGCGGCGGGAAACGCGCAAAGGATATGATAATTAAACCAAAAACATAAAATCATACTGAATGTGATATTTAGCATTAAACACATAACAATATCTGATATGATATTTGAATTATTAGTAAGAAATCATACATGATATGATTTTTAACCTAACCGGACATGTTCAGACGGAGCGAGCAGGATGGATGAGAAAGAAGTGAATTTTTCACTCAGCTATGAGCAGCTGACCCGGATAGCGGAAGAGCGTATCCGTGAATGCAATCTGGACAGCCAGGGCGCGATTTACATCAGCGAGTCAGCCAAGGCCGGTGCCGTGCTGAGCTATTGGTATGAACTGGCCATAAATGGCTATGCCTCAGTGAATGCCATAAAGAGACAAGAGCTCATAGACGCCGATCACCTGCGCCTCAGACAACTCATCTGGCCGGAGGCGGACAAGCAATGACTCAGGCGCGCCGACCATCGCCGCTGCAGCGGCGGGTGCTGATTGTGCTGGCCGCCCTCGATGCGAAACGGCCGGGCCCGGTGGCGACGCGGGATATCGAGCGGGTGCTGGAGCAGGGCGGGGACGCCCCGGTGTACGGGCCGAACCTGCGCGCCTCCTGCCGGCGCATGGAAGCCGCGGGCTGGCTGCGCACCCTGCGCGCCCCGAACCTGCAGCTGGCCGTCGAGCTGACGGAGGCCGGTCGCGGCATTGCAGAACCGCTCTTCCAGGCAGAACGCGAGGCTGAAACGGCACGACAACGACTGACAGACGTCCGGCGTCTGCCGTTACGCCAGACGGCTGCCGGTGACGCGGTGGAGCTGCAGCTGGATGACGGCCATTACACCATCAGGGAAGCGGCCTACGTGATCCGTCTGGACGGTACCACCTGTCTGCAGCTGACGGATGCCGGCGGCATACGCCGGATAAAAGAGGGCGATCCCCTGCAGGTGGCCAGCTGGTATCAGACCTGTTTTGATGCAGGCCTGCCGGTCACCGTCCAGGTGAATGAGAGCCGGGACTGATCGCCACCACACAAGGAACATGAGCATAAAATGAAAGTCACTGAACCCGGGCTGAATAAGCTGATCGATAACCTGAACACCCTGATTTGCGAGGACAGCCTGCTCACGCGCCAGGAGCGTGAAACGCTGGTACTGGCCGTCGCCGCTATCGGCGCCATGAAAGCGCGCGTCGGCTTGAAAAAAGGCGATGCGCCGACCGTTGCCAGACGGGAAAAAAGGGAGAAAAAAGACCGCCAGCCTGATCCGCGTTTTCCGCGAGCCGGTCATCCCTGGCAGGAAGACGAAAAAACCTTACTGAGTGATGCGCTCGATTCGGTACCGGACGAAGAGATTGGCAAGCATCTGTTCTGGCTTTCCGAGAAACTGGGCAGAACGCCTTTCAGTGTTGCTTTCCAGATCGCGGCAATCAGGGAGCTGCAGGACGGGTGGGAGGAGCAGTTCAGGGAGATTTCGGATAATATACGCTTGTCCGGTCTGAGCATCAGTGATTATCTTACGCAGAACGGCACGGGCCATAACGCCTGAAAGAAATTTGCGTTATTTGTAAAATTAAATACCATGGAAGCCTCAGGATATAAAAAACTAATGACCAAACAGGAATGGATTTTACGACTACGGCGCTGTACATCGAAGGAAACCCTGGAAAGGGTAATAGAAAAAAATAAATATTCTCTGTCAGATGATGAGCTTGAGCATTTCAATGCTGCGGTTGATCACCGGCTGGCGGAAATGGCAATGGGGAAGTTTTATGACAAAATACCTGCAGGCGTCTGGAAATATGTTAAATAATACAGCCGGCATCAGTCTGTTTGAAGTGGTTTACTGAATTTGGCCACCTGAACAGAGGTGATATGCTCACCTCAGAACAACACAGGTGCCATAATGAAAAAAAGAAATTTCAGCGCAGAGTTTAAACGCGAATCCGCTCAACTGGTCGTTGACCAGAACTACACCGTGACAGATGCAGCCAGCGCTATGGATGTCGGCCTTTCCACAATGACGCGATGGGTGAAACAATTACGTGATGAACGGCAGGGCAAAACACCAAAAGCCTCCCCCATTACCCCGGAACAAATTGAAATCCGTGAGCTCAGGAAAAAGCTACAACGTATTGAAATGGAAAATGAAATATTAAAAAAGGCTACCGCGCTCTTGATGTCAGACTCCCTGAACAGTTCTTGATAATCGGGAAACTCAGGGCGCGTTATCCTGTGGCCACTCTCTGCCATGTGTTCGGGGTTCATCGCAGCAGCTACAAATACTGGAAAAACCGTCCTGAAAAGCCAGACGGCAGACGGGCTGTATTACGCAGTCAGGTACTTGAACTGCATGGCATCAGCCACGGCTCTGCCGGAGCAAGAAGCATCGCCACAATGGCAACCCAGAGAGGTTACCAGATGGGGCGCTGGCTTGCTGGCAGACTCATGAAAGAGCTGGGGCTGGTCAGTTGCCAGCAGCCGACTCACCGGTATAAGCGTGGCGGTCATGAGCACGTTGCTATCCCGAATCATCTTGAGCGACAGTTCGCCGTAACGGAACCAAATCAGGTGTGGTGCGGTGATGTGACCTATATCTGGACGGGTAAGCGCTGGGCGTACCTCGCCGTTGTTCTCGACCTGTTCGCAAGAAAACCAGTGGGCTGGGCCATGTCGTTCTCGCCGGAAAGCAGGCTCACCATGAAAGCACTGGAAATGGCATGGGAAACCCGTGGTAAGCCCGTCGGGGTGACGTTCCACAGCGATCAAGGCAGCCATTATACGAGCAGGCAGTTCCGGCAGTTACTGTGGCGATACCGGATCAGGCAGAGTATGAGTCGGCGTGGAAACTGCTGGGATAACAGCCCAATGGAGCGCTTCTTCAGGAGTCTGAAGAACGAATGGGTGCCGGCGACGGGCTATGTAAGCTTCAGCGATGCAGCTCACGCAATAACGGACTATATCGTTGGATATTACAGCGCACTAAGACCGCACGAATATAATGGTGGGTTACCGCCAAACGAATCAGAAAACCGATACTGGAAAAACTCTAACGCGGTGGCCAGTTTTTGTTGACCACTTCAGTGGGTGGTGGTGTTAAGAGCATGCGGTCTGCGTAAGAGAAAGGGGTGAGCATTTTACGCTGCTGTTGCTGCCGGATGCGGCTCGCGCCTTATCCGGCCTATAAATGAGCGTGAAACGCAGGCCTACAAATGAGTGTGAAATGTAGGCCTGATAAGCGAAGCGCCATCAGGAATAAGTGCCAGGTATTACACGCGGAAGTAGCGTGGTGGAATCAACGCGGAAAAGGCGTCGAACTTCTTCACCATCTTTTTCCAGAACAACATAACAACAATCCTCGATTTGAAACATCGGCGCTATTTTAGTCAGCGCCGACAAATCGTAAAGCCTGTCGCCTTGTTCCGTTTCTGGGGTGGTGTAAACCTTTTTGGTCACTGTGTCGTCAAATACGATTGCCGCGAATTTGACGGGGTTGACAATGGCTTACGCCATAAACCAGTAATAAAAGAGACCGACTTTCAGGCCAAGGATCACAATGTAGGCACAGCAGTATTTCATGGTGCCAGACATGATCTGATTGGCCTGACCGTCCATTTTGGTGGCAGAAACCGCGATGGCGATGCTTTGCGGCGAAATCATTTTGCCCCCCGTAGCGCCAGAGGTATTGGCCGCCGCCAGCCAGTTGGGATCGATATGTAACTTGCTGGCAGCTATGGTTTGCAGCTTGCCAAACAGAATGTTCGAGTTGGTATCGCTGCCGGTAACGAACGTGCCCAGCGCGCCAATCACCGGGGCGAGGAAGACGTACGAGCTGCCGGTCAGATCGACAATCGACTGCGCCAGTGTGGAGATAATCCCGCTGAGATCCATCACCGTGGCCAGCGCGACGATCGCCATAATTGCCACGATAGAGTTTTTAAGCTGGAAAATCGTTTTGATAAATACTTCCAGCATCCCGCGTGCGGACGCTCCCTGAATAAAACCGCCGATAATGGTCGCAAAGATAATCAGCATCCCTGGTGTGGTCACCCATTCAACTTTCAGTGCCATCGTTTTGCCGTCAGCCAACGTGAAATGCAGCACCGAAGCCAGTTGGGACGCCGCGCCTTTTATTGTCGGGAACAGCGGCGAACACAGCAGGATAAACACAAAAATAAACAGATAGATAGAGCCCACGCGGAACAACACTTTTGCCGAGCGCGGCGTGGTTTCGCGGGTATGGCTGACCTCAATGCGCCACTCTGGATCGGTTTTCCCTTTGCGCAGGCGACTGACCATCGCCACGGCAAACAGGCTGACCAGGCTACCGGCAAAAGCGGGTAATTCCGCGCCAAGATGGATGGCGACAAAATATTGCGGAATCAGCGTGGAAATGCCGCAAATCAACGTGATCAGAAATACGCCGCGAATGGCTTTCAGGCCACCGCCAATAATGCAGACAATCACAAACGGCAGCAGGATATTAAACAACGCGAGCTGCAAAATAATGGTTCCGCCTAAGGTATAAACCGGCAGATTAACCTGTTCAGCCAGAATAGAAACCGGGATCCCGACCGCGCCGAATGCGGTAGGAACTGTATTTGCCACGAGAGAGGAAATCGCCGCCTTCAACGGGTTGAATCCCAGCGCAATGAGAATGCCGATCGGAATAGCGACCGCCGTGCCATAGCCCGCTGCGGCTTCAAGAAATCCACCAAAACACCATGAAATCAGCAGCACCTGAATACGCTTATCTTCGCTAATGCTGGCGAGAATATCGCGCAAAATATCCAGCGCTTTGGTCGCCTGCATGACGTTATAACTGAAAATAGCGCCGAGGATCACAATCACGATCGGCCATAGTCCCTTCAGTGCGCCATACCCTATCGCGGCTTTCAGATTTTGTACGGGCATTTCCCAGAATATTGCCGACAGTGCAGCGGTGAATACCAAAGAGATCAGTACGGAATAATGGATGGGCATTTTTAATTTCAGTATTAAAAATACCATCAGCAGCAAAGGAGAGAGTGCCAGAGCAAACATTAAATATTCGTGCATTACAATTCCCGATTTACTTTTTTAGACTGAACTATATTTAGGGGGAAGGAAGCTACCTGAATAATAAAATAAAAAATGCTAACTGAATCGCTTCAGTGAAATAAAGTTATAAAGGTTAATAATTGTATAAATAATGTTATTTTTTTATTAAATATGAATAACCACTAAATATTACAACACCCATTAGAGTTAATCATTAATAGGTGTGGGATGATCTTTGCAATAAATGAAATAAGTGTTTTGGCATCCCCTTAAAGGGCGAGGTATGAGTTATATGGCGGTGGTAATTTCATTAAAAAATGTGAGCGGTACCGAAAGAAATAAAATGGGGTATTGCATGTGGATATTGATTGAGGGAATATTCTGCTTTGTCATACAAATGAACTTATAGCCATTTTCACTGGCCCTGATATAAGGAGCGGAGAGCCGCCCTCCATGAAACATACTGATAATAAGACCTTTTTGACGACTCTTACCCAATTGGTTGGCCCTGCTCATATCCTCACCGAACCGTCAAAAACTGCGCGTTACCGTAAGGGATTCCGCTCGGGTCAGGGTGATGCTCTGGCGGTGGTTATCCCCGGCTCTTTGCTTGAACTCTGGAAAGTCCTCAGCGCCTGCGTTGAGGCTGATAAAATAATCCTGATGCAGGCGTCGAACACAGGCCTGACCGAGGGTTCGACGCCAAATGGTAATGACTACGACCGCGAGATCGTCATTATCAGCACGCTGCGGCTGGACAGTCTGCATGTGCTGGATGAGGGCAAGCAGGTGCTGGCTTATCCGGGCACCACGCTGTACTCGCTGGAAAGGGCGCTGAAGCCGTTTGGCCGTGAGCCGCATTCGGTGATCGGCTCTTCGTGCATCGGCGCGTCGGTTATCGGCGGTATCTGTAATAACTCGGGCGGTTCTCTGGTCCAGCGAGGCCCGGCTTACACCGAGATGTCGCTGTTTGCCCGCATTGATGAACAGGGACGCTTGCAGCTGGTCAATCACCTTGGCATTGAGCTAGGTCAGACGCCAGAGCAAATCCTTGCCCGGCTGGATAACAATGTGATTGAAGCCGCGCTCGTCAACCATGACGGGCGTCACGCGCACGATCACGACTATGTTAGCCGCGTGCGGGACATCAATGCCGACACGCCAGCACGTTACAACGCTGACCCGGATCGCCTGTTTGAATCCTCTGGCTGCGCGGGCAAGTTAGCGGTGTTTGCCGTACGTCTGGATACCTTTGAAGCCGAGAAGAACCAGCAGGTCTTTTATATCGGTACCAATCAGACTGATGTCCTGACTGAGATTCGCCGCCACATCCTGGCGAATTTTACAAACCTGCCGGTTGCTGGGGAGTATATGCACCGCGATATCTATGATATTGCAGAGAAATACAGCAAAGATACCTTCCTGATGATCGACAAACTTGGCACGGACAAAATGCCGTTCTTCTTCAACCTGAAGGGGCGTACCGAGGCCATACTTGAGAAGGTGAAGATCTTTCGCCCGCACTTTACTGACCGCGCGATGCAGGCTTTTAGCCATCTGTTCCCGAGCCATCTCCCGGCGCGGATGAAGACCTGGCGCGATAACTATGAACACCATCTGATGTTGAAAATGTCCGGCGAGGGTGTGGCCGAAGCCCAGGCATGGTTAACGGACTATTTTAAATCGGCCGAGGGCGCGTTCTTTACCTGTACCGCGGAAGAGGGCAGTAAGGCGTTTCTGCATCGTTTTGCCGCCGCGGGTGCTGCCATTCGTTATCAGGCCGTTCATTCTGACGAGGTTGAGGATATTCTCGCGCTGGATATTGCATTACGCCGCAATGATACCGAATGGTATGAGCATTTACCGGCGGAAATTGACAGTCAGTTGGTGCATAAACTCTATTACGGCCATTTTATGTGCCATGTATTCCATCAGGATTATATCGTTAAAAAAGGCGTAGATGCCCACGCGTTAAAAGAACAGATGCTGGAATTACTGCGCCAACGCGGAGCGCAATATCCGGCGGAACACAATGTCGGCCATCTGTATAAAGCGCCGGAAAATTTGGCACGTTTTTATCAGGAAAATGATCCGACCAACACTATGAACCCAGGTATTGGTAAAACCAGCAAACATAAAAACTGGGCATGAAATACGACTGAACTTTTGCTTGATATCGCGATATCAAGCGCAATAAACAGAAATGAAGCAATGGAGTAGTTATTGTGAATGTAAATTTCTTTGTTACCTGTATTGGTGACGCACTGAAATCACGGATGGCACGAGACTCCGTATTGCTGCTGGAAAAACTGGGTTGTCGCGTTAATTTCCCCGAGAAGCAAGGGTGTTGCGGTCAGCCAGCCATCAACAGCGGTTACATCAAAGAGGCGATCCCCGGGATGAAAAACCTGATCGCCGCGCTGGAAGACAACGACGATCCGATTATCTCCCCGGCGGGCTCCTGTACCTACGCGGTTAAAAGCTACCCGACGTATCTGGCCGATGAACCGGAATGGGCGCTACGTGCTGAGAAAGTTTCCGCGCGTATGCAGGATCTCACCTCCTTTATCGTCAACAAACTGGGCGTGGTGGACGTTGGCGCCAGCCTGCAGGGGCGCGCTGTGTATCATCCTTCCTGTAGCCTGACCCGCAAACTGGGGGTGAAGGAAGAGCCGCTCACGCTGCTGAAAAACGTGCGCGGACTGGAGCTGCTGACGTTTGCCGATCAGGACACCTGCTGCGGCTTTGGCGGAACGTTCTCGGTCAAGATGGCCGAAATATCCGGTGAGATGGTGAAAGAGAAAGTCTTACATCTGATGGATGCAAAGCCGGAATATTTGATTGGCGCAGACGTCAGCTGCCTGCTGAACATTGGCGGCCGACTGCAACGGGAAGGCCAGCCGGTCAAAGTGATGCATATTGCTGAAGTGCTGATGAGCCGCTGAGGGGAAAGAGATGTCGATAAAAACCAGCGATGTAGAATTTAAACTGCGCATTCGTCAGCAGATAGAAGATCCGATCATGCGCAAAGCCGTGGCTAATGCGCAGGAGCGTATCGGCGCAAATCGGCAAAAAATGGTCGATGAGTTAGGCCACTGGGAAGACTGGCGCGATCGTGCCAGCCAGATCCGCGATCACGTTCTGAGCAACCTCGACGCTTACCTGTATCAACTCTCCGAGAAAGTGACGGAAAACGGCGGGCACGTCTATTTCGCCAAAACCAAAGAAGATGCCACTCGCTACATTTTGCAGGTTGCGCAAAGTAAAAATGCGCAGAAGGTGGTGAAGTCCAAGTCGATGGTGACCGAAGAGATCGGCGTCAACCATGTGCTGCAGGATGCCGGAATCCAGGTGATCGAAACCGATCTCGGGGAATATATCCTGCAACTGGATCAGGATCCGCCTTCGCACGTCGTGGTCCCGGCTATTCATAAAGATCGCTATCAGATCCGCCGCGTGCTGAACGAACGTCTGGGGTATGACGGCCCGGAAACCCCGGAAGCCATGACCTTGTTCATTCGTCAGAAGATCCGTGAGGATTTCCTCAGTGCCGAAATCGGTATTACCGGCTGTAACTTTGCCGTGGCGGAAACCGGCTCGGTGTGTCTGGTAACCAACGAAGGCAACGCGCGCATGTGCACCACGCTGCCGAAAACGCACATTGCGGTGATGGGCATGGAGCGTATCGCGCCGACCTTTGCCGAGGTGGATGTGCTGATCACCATGCTGGCGCGCAGCGCCGTGGGTGCACGTCTGACGGGCTACAACACCTGGCTGACCGGCCCGCGCGAGGCGGATAACGTTGACGGACCGGAAGAGTTCCATCTGGTGATTGTCGATAACGGTCGCTCGCAGGTGCTGGGCTCAGAGTTTCGCGATGTGCTGCGCTGCATCCGCTGCGGAGCCTGTATGAACACCTGTCCGGCGTACCGCCACATCGGCGGACACGGCTATGGCTCTATCTATCCTGGACCTATCGGCGCGGTGATTTCTCCGCTGCTCGGCGGCTATAAAGATTTTAAGGATCTGCCGTACGCCTGTTCTTTATGCACGGCCTGTGACAGCGTCTGCCCGGTGCGCATTCCGTTGTCAAAACTGATCCTGCGTCATCGCCGGGTGATGGCCGAGGAGGGCATTACGCCGAAAGCCGAGCGACGGGCGATCAGGATGTTCGCTTATGCCAATAGCCATCCGGGGCTGTGGAAAGTCGGGATGATGGCGGGCGCGCATGCGGCGAGCTGGTTTATCAATGGCGGCAAAACCCCGCTCAAGGTTGGCGCGATTGGTGACTGGATGGAGGCGCGCGATCTGCCTGATGCTGACGGCGAGAGCTTCCGCAGCTGGTTTAAGAAACATCAGGCGCAGGAGAAAAAGAATGGATAACCGTACCGCGTTTTTAAACACCATCGCCCAGGCGCTGGGTCGCCCGCTGCGTTTCGAACCGCAAGCAGATGCCGCGCCGGTTAACAACTATGCCAACGAGCGCCTGACCGAACTTAGCCCGCAGCAGCGCTGCGATGCGTTTATCCAGTTTGCCAGCGAAGTGATGCTGGCCCGCTGCGAACTGACCAGCGAGGACCAGGCCGCAGACGCGGCGCTGCGCCTGTGCGAAGAATTGGGTCAGCAGCCGGTGGTGCTGAGCGGCGACAGCCGGCTGGTGGAGCTGGGTATCACCGAACGCTTGCAGCAGGAATGCAACGCCGTGGTTTGGGACCCAGCGCGAGGTAGCGAAAATATTACCCAGGCAGAACAGGCGAAAGTCGGCGTGGTGTATGCCGAATATGGCCTGACCGAGTCCGGCGGCGTGGTGCTGTTTTCCGCACCGGAGCGCGGGCGTTCCCTGAGCCTGTTGCCAGAGTCCTCGATTTTCGTGCTGCGTAAAAGCACCATCCTGCCGCGCGTGGCGCAACTGGCAGAAAAGCTACATCAGAAAGCACAGGCCGGTGAGCGTATGCCATCATGCATTAATATCATCAGTGGACCCAGCTCGACGGCGGATATTGAGCTTATCAAGGTGGTTGGGGTGCATGGCCCGGTGAAAGCGGTGTATCTGATTATTGAGGATTGTTGAGGCAGGATGGAAAACCGCTCTGGCGCTATAGGCCAGAGCGGTATCGACGTTATGCAATCATGCTGATGATCAACACGATTATCAGGCCAACCACGGAGTTTACCAGCTCCAGCAGACCCCAGGTTTTCAGCGTATCCTTCACCGACAGGTCAAAGTAGCCTTTGAACAGCCAGAACGAAGCATCGTTGATATGGGTCAGGGTGTTGGAGCCGGCCGCTGTTGCCAGCACCAGCAACGCCGGGTCGACGCCCACCAGTTGACCGGTTGCCGGGTCGAGGATCGCTGCGCTAATAATCCCCGCCGCCGTCATGGCTGAGACCACGCCCTGACCCGTTGCCAGACGAATCAGCACGGTTATCAACCACGCCATGATGTAGGGAGAAATATTACCGTGCGACATCAGCATGCCGATGGTATCGCCGATGCCGGTAACCGGTGCGACTGTTACCGGCCTTGTGTCGTCTAACCATTCATCAAAACGGCCCATTCTGTGCCTCACTGACGGGGTTAATTTGCGTATGTGAGCACTGTATGGAGATTGTGAATTGCAGAGGCACTAATTATTTTCAGTTTCCAACTTGTCAACTCTGCGGGAGTGCGATATTATGTTTCCAAGATGGAAACACAAGGAGAGCGAAGGATGCACATTGTATCGAGAGCACCTTTCGATACAGCCACCAGGCAATTCCCCAATCAGGCAGCGGCACTAGACGACGTATACCGGACTTTGAAGAGAGAGAACTACACTTCACCGGACGAAATGAAAAAACGATTTGCCTCGCTGGACAGAATGAAATATCGGGAGAAGTGGTGGGTGATCGATGTTGGCGGTGGGAATTTAAGGGTGATGTTTTTTGCTGATTTTGAACGTGGGAAAATCTTTATAAAGCACATAACCACACACGCCGAATACGACAAGCTGACAGATTTTTACCGGAGAACTAAAGAATGATGTACACCGATGCTATCCAGGCGGCAAACAGCCTGGTTAGCATTGTCCCCCTCCTGGGGGGCAATGCCTCTCGCAAGGACTATGAAGACGCGCTGACGCTGGTTGAATACCTGGTTGAACACGAGCCAGATCATCCGCTGGTGGACATGCTGGTTGCGAAAATTGCCCAGTATGAAGATGAGGCGGAAGAGTTCGCAGAGTTCAACGACCGTATTGCAGCGTTACCAAGTGGCGTGGCCCTGCTGCGTGTCCTGATGGATCAGCACAAACTGACTCAGAGTGATTTTGAGGAAGAGATTGGTAAGAAATCGCTGGTGAGCCGCATCCTTAACGGGACTCGCTCACTAACACTAGATCACATGAAAGCACTTGCGCGGCGCTTCAACATTCCGCCCAGCTCATTCATGGACGCGTAAAACAGCCCCCTGACCGAAAGGTTGGGGGCTTTTGTATTAACCCCTGCCTTTGTTTTTCACGTAGTCCAGGAAGCGTTTCTCGGCATCCTGACGTGATACACCAGTCATTACCATCGCATCAATAAACGCCTGGCGTTCCACCTTGAAACGGTCGGCGAGCTGCTGCAGCAGCACCTTGTTTTTATCCTGCTCGGCTTTAAGCTTTTGCTGACTTTCTTCTGCCTTTGCCCGTTGTTTTTGCGTCATTTTCCGGGCTTTTAACAGTTTGTCGCTGAGGGTGCGTAGCTTTGTACTGTCTCGCGCAATCTGATTACCCAGCGCTTTCTGGCGGCGCTGGTATTTATCCCACTCCTGACGCATCGCCCCCTGGTTAGTCTGTGAGTTACGGTTCTTGTTGAATCTTTTCCGGTCTTCCTCAGTGAAATGCTTAGTAGTACGTCGTTTGTCGTCACCGAACCCTACACGTTTAGCGGCCTGCAGCATGGCCTGACCGATCCGCAATTGCCAGCTTGCCGACTGGAGTCGGGTCATTGCGTGGATCACGTGCTTACAGGCGATCCCTTTGAGATTAGGGTTACGGATTTTGGGGAAGGCATATTCTTTTGGCGGTGCCAGGGCAAAGTTACCGGCGGTCGCGATGTAGCGATACCAGTATTGATGACGACCACAATCACAATCGAAGGATACGCGACCGGCACACAGCTTTTTCGTCACTTTTACCGCGCTAGTCTCATCCCCCAGCTCATCAATCAGTGAATCCCATTCCTCAAAGCGCACTTTTACGCGGTGATGCTGGTCTTCTGAGCGATCTGAAGCCTCCACGCTGACTGTGACGACGTTATGTTTCAATGATGAAGGCACGGCGCGCTTAATGCCGGAACCGTCGTCTACGGCGTTGTTAGCACGTTTAACGTCGATCGCCTCACTTCCGGCTATGAGCTGGGCATAGGTGATCCCGGCTATGCCTGAATTGAACGTCTGTCGAATATCCTTGCGGCGACCTTCAAATGCCTTTAGATCTTCGACGGTGAAGAACGTACCGCCTTTTTTCTTCTTGCCCAGCGAGATGATATCTTCGGCTGTTTTGTTCTTCAGTGAAAACGGCGTCAGAGTGCGGCGAGCGGCGCGGCGCTTGCTTCGCTTATCCTTCTCAATCTGGTTGAATAGGCGTTCGAACTCGCGCGCGCTTAGGCCTTCTGTCTGGTATCGCCCGTTACTGGCGCGGGGAAAATCAGCCACTGATTAACTCCACTGTTCCCGACGCATAGTCTCGCATCCGGTCACGTATCCAGGCCACCGGCGGCACGGTTAACGTTATGCCAACCGGCATGGCTTCAGTTTCAGATTCATGCCCCACCAGCAGGCGGAATACCCAACGTAATTCTTCATTGCCGTAACAGCGAAACGCCGACAAATCAGAACGGTAAACCTCATCTGGCTTGATGGTGTAAGAGATGTTGTCGGCGCTGTAGCTGGTGGCCCGTGCAATGACTTCCTGATGAAACAATGCCAGCAGGATAGGATCGTCAATTGTGCGGTCATCCAGGCGGTTGTAACTCATAGAATGACCTCGTTATCACTGATCCGCTGCCCGGTTAGCGATGGCGGAACTGCGCTTGCGCTGGTCACTTCCTGATGCTTAATGAGGTTCCCGAAAACGCGTAATAGCGGGTGCTGCTCGCGTTCTTCGCTGCCGCCGGTCATGGCTTTGATGTACGCAGCTGAGGTGACAGGATGGTATACCGTGGCAAAACAGCACATGATCGTGAGCAGATGCTCAGGTCGAATATCCTGCCAGTTGATGTGATACACCTCGTCACCGGCGGCGTTGTAATCAATGTCCACGATAGAAGACGGGATCTCATATGCGCCGGGGTTTTTCTCAGGAAGAGAAATGGCTTTCTGGAGGCGCAATTCGTTGTAGCGCTCGATGCCGACGAGAACGGCTGCGCGCGAGTCTGTATGTCGCGTCTTCAGTGAAACATGGTGAGCGCCGCTTTCACTAGCAATGGTCCCACTGGTTTCATCCACCAGCACCTTAAAGTCAGCTTTAAGCAGCTTCTCGATGGCGGGGATCACCTTTACTCGTTGTTGTTTTAATGAGTTGGGGAGTGATTTCGGGATGCTCATTATCAGGTTGTTGTCATCGTCATAGATGGCAGTGACATAGAGCGGGTTTGATGTTGAGAGACTGAAAACAGCTATTTTTTGACTCAATTTTCTATCCTCCAGAAAGCAAAAAGGCCGCGATTGCGGCCCCTTACTGGCTATTGATGTTCCCAACCGCGCTAAAGCAGGAAGTTAAATTGTCAAAAGTACCCTCAAGGGAACACAAAAGCTGCGAGGATTTTATGCGGTTTGTACTTTGTGTTTTTTAGCGTCAAGGAATTATTTACCGCCCTGCAGCCGGTTATGGTTCGTCTTCGTTGTCGGGGTTTGCATTGTTATGCCAGTCCCGCTGTTCCTCCGTATTGAGGCCGCACGGCGGCTCTGTCTTACTCCACTTACCAGCCCACCAATATTGTCCGTTTCGGCGCTCACAGGTTCCGCAAATCTTGCAAATATGGAGTTTGGTCAATCCATCCAGTAAGTATACGTGACCGTGGGGATTTAAGGCCCGTTCCGTTGTTGTGCGAGCCATTAGCGCCCCTCTCTGGTTATTCCAGCCTGTTTGTAGGCCATGAGTAGCAAATCCTCTTCCGAGGCGTTCAGGCGCGTAAATTCGGCCTTTCCGCCAACGTTTCCGCTGGCATGAACCGGCACCAGCCACGGGTATTGCTCGCGATCTGCTTTTGGGGCCGCGTCCTGGTGATGCCACCGGCACAACGGTAAAACATCCATATGCGCGCCAGCTGCAGTGCGCCCATTTACATGATGCAGACTGACAATTAGCTGGTGGTGCTTATGCAGCCAGCAAGCGGTGCAGGGGAGTTTGGCTAACGCATCCATTACGCGCCGTTCGTCTGCAGTTGGGGTTCGGCCTTTCAGTCCTCGCATTGAGGTTTTGCGGGGTTTGGTAACGGTAAGTGTTGTACGTGGTTTCTGTGCCGATTCCTGTCGCTTAATGCGCTGTTTTTCACGCTGCGCTTCCTGATACTCCGGCGAATGGATACGGGCTAATCGTTTTTCGGCGGATCGTTGTGCTGCCGCCTGGCGTTTTTCCTGTTGATGTTGCCGATAAGCTGGGTCAGCCAGCTTGGTCTTCTGACGTTCGCGCTGCCGTTGCGCTGCGATTCGCTGTTTTTCGTAGAGTGCATCCCGATCCTCTGTACTAGGGGTCTGAGGGCCAATGGAACGAAAACGTACGCTAAGGAAATAACCAATTGTTATAATTGATATTATTCATTCTTCTCTATGAACTGAAAGCCCGCACTAAGCAATGTTTTAGCCTCAAATGACTTTTTTACCTACCCAACTAACGTAACGATCGCACATCAGGTCGTTTTTCAACCGCATAGTGACACCTGCACTCACATGCGAGAAAACACATATGATTTTGACTTCTTGTTTTGGTGGAGAGACAATACCCATTCATAGCAGGAGTACATAATGCCAGAAATTGCATCCCTACAACTTTTCAAAATACTATCTGATGAAACCCGCCTGGGTATCGTGCTACTGCTCAGGGAGATGGGGGAGCTGTGCGTATGCGATCTCTGCACAGCGCTGGAACAATCACAACCCAAGACCTCCCGCCATCTGGCGATGCTTCGGGAAAGTGGCCTGTTGCTGGATCGCAAGCAGGGGAAATGGGTTCATTATCGCTTATCCCCGCATATTCCTTCCTGGGCTGCCCTGGTGATTGAGCAGGCCTGGTTAAGTCAACAGGACGACGTACAGGCCATCGCCCGTAAGCTGGCATCGGCCAACTGCTCTGGCAGCGGTAAGGCTGTTTGTATCTAAAAATTTTGCCTGTACATATATGTTTTTACGAATGTGAGGTGTTAAAGATGAAAATGTTAACGGTGTTTGATCCGGCGATGTGCTGCAGTACCGGCGTTTGTGGTTCAGATGTCGATCAGGTTTTGGTCAATTTTTCTGCTGATGTGCAATGGCTGAAAGGGCGTGGGGTTCAGATCGAACGTTATAACCTGGCGCAGCAGCCTATGAGCTTCGTTGAGAACGAAAAAGCGAAAGCATTCCTTGAGGCTTCTGGAGCTGAAGGGCTTCCGCTGCTGTTGCTTGATGGTGAAACGGTGATGGCCGGGCGATACCCAAAACGCGCTGAACTGGCTCGCTGGTTTGGTATACCGCTGGAAAAGGTGGGTTTAGCTTCCACCAGTTGCTGTGGTGGTAAAACTTCCTGTTGTTGAGTATGTCAGGAGGACATATGAAATTCTTAGAGAATATCCCGTCTTACCTGTTTTTCACCGGTAAGGGAGGTGTAGGCAAAACTTCGATTTCCTGCGCAACGGCTATACGTCTGGCTGAACTGGGAAAGCGTGTTCTGCTTGTCAGTACCGACCCGGCTTCCAATGTCGGTCAGGTATTCGATCAGACTATCGGTAACACTATCCAGCCCGTGACTGCTGTGTCTGGTCTTTCGGCTCTGGAGATTGACCCGCAGGACGCCGCCCAGCAATACCGCGCCAGAATCGTTGACCCTATTAAAGGTCTTTTGCCTGATGACGTTGTTAACAGCATCAGTGAACAGCTTTCAGGAGCTTGTACGACAGAGATCGCTGCATTCGACGAGTTTACTGGCTTACTGACTGACGCTTCTCTGCTGACCCGCTTTGATCACATCATTTTTGATACTGCCCCAACTGGCCACACTATTCGCCTTCTTCAGCTTCCCGGAGCCTGGAGCAGCTTCATCGAAAGTAACCCGGATGGTGCTTCCTGTCTTGGTCCAATGGCTGGGCTGGAAAAACAACGCGAGCAATATGCTCATGCGGTTGAGGCATTATCCGATCCTGAACGAACTCGTCTTGTGCTGGTCGCGCGATTGCAAAAATCAACACTGCAGGAAGTCGCTCGTACTCATGACGAATTATCAGCTATTGGCCTTAAAAATCAGTATTTAGTCATTAACGGTGTCCTGCCTGCGAGCGAAGCAGAACGTGATGCACTGGCCGCTGCAATATGGCAACAGGAGCAAGAGGCGCTGGCAAATCTTCCTGCCGGGTTATCTGATTTGCCGACAGACAACTTATACCTGCAGCCGCTGAACATGGTTGGTGTATCCGCATTGAAAGGCCTGCTCAACGAACACGCTGAGATAACATCGCTTCCTGAACAAAGCCCACAGAACAAGCCAGAGAATATGTCGTTGTCTGTCCTGGTTGATGATATCGCCCGCAGTGAACACGGTTTGATTATGCTGATGGGCAAAGGTGGTGTGGGCAAAACCACAATGGCTGCGGCTATCGCCGTCAGTCTGGCGGATAAGGGTTTTGATGTGCATCTCACCACCTCAGATCCTGCTGCACATCTCAGTACAACGCTCAATGGCAGCCTCAAAAATCTGCAGGTCAGCCGAATCAACCCTCACGATGAAACTGAACGCTATCGTCAGCATGTTCTTGAGACGAAAGGCAGGGATCTGGATGAGGCTGGGAAACGGCTGCTCGAAGAGGATTTACGTTCTCCTTGCACAGAAGAGATTGCGGTGTTCCAGGCGTTTTCACGCGTAATTCGTGAAGCTGGCAAACGGTTTGTGGTCATGGATACGGCACCTACCGGGCATACGCTATTACTGCTTGATGCTACCGGGGCTTATCACCGTGAGATTGCCAGGAAGATGGGGGATAAAGGTCATTTTACCACTCCGATGATGCAGCTTCAGGACCAGGAACGTACCAAAGTTTTGCTGGTCACTCTGCCTGAAACCACACCTGTACTGGAAGCGGCAAACCTGCAGTCCGATCTTGAACGTGCGGGGATTCATCCCTGGGGCTGGATTATCAATAACAGCCTTTCGATTGCACAGACGCAATCGCCGCTGCTTTGCCAGCGCGCCCTACAAGAGCGTCCTCAAATCGAGGTTGTGAAAAACCAGCATGCAAGCCGCATAGCGTTAGTACCGGTAATGGCTGCAGAGCCCACTGGCATCGAGAAACTCAGAGAGCTGGTTGTTTAATTTTTTTTGTATATACAGGGCGGCAAAGCCGTCCTGTCTGGAGGATTTATGTTACTGGCAGGCGCTATTTTTGTCCTGACCATCGTTTTGGTTATCTGGCAACCGAAGGGATTAGGGATCGGCTGGAGTGCGACGCTGGGCGCGGTACTGGCGCTGATCTCTGGCGTAGTCCATTTTGGTGATATCCCTGTAGTGTGGAATATTGTCTGGAATGCGACGGCGACCTTTATTGCCGTGATTATTATCAGCCTTCTGCTCGATGAATCGGGCTTTTTCGAATGGGCGGCGCTGCACGTTTCACGTTGGGGTAACGGTCGCGGGCGTTTGCTGTTTACCTATATCGTTTTGCTCGGCGCAGCGGTGGCGGCACTGTTTGCCAACGATGGTGCGGCATTGATTCTGACGCCAATTGTTATCGCCATGCTGCTTGCATTAGGTTTCAGCAAAGGCACTACGCTGGCATTTGTCATGGCCGCCGGGTTTATTGCCGATACGGCCAGTCTGCCGCTTATCGTGTCCAACCTGGTTAACATCGTTTCTGCAGACTTCTTTGGGCTGGGTTTCACTGAGTATGCGTCGGTAATGGTGCCGGTGGATATCGCAGCCATTATCGCCACGCTGGTGATGCTGCATCTGTTCTTCCGCAAAGATATTCCGCCAACTTACGACCTGGCTCTCCTGAAAGCACCGGCAAAAGCGATTAAAGATCTGGCAACCTTCAGAACCGGCTGGATAGTGTTGATCCTTCTTCTGGTTGGCTTTTTCGTCCTTGAGCCGTTGGGTATCCCGGTCAGTGCGATTGCTGCTGTAGGGGCTGTCATTCTGTTTGCGGTGGCGAAGCGAGGCCATGCCATTAACACTGGCAAAGTGCTTCGCGGTGCGCCATGGCAGATCGTCATATTCTCTCTGGGAATGTATCTGGTGGTCTATGGTCTGCGTAATGCCGGACTAACAGAATACCTCTCCGGTGTGTTGAACGTGCTGGCAGATAAAGGACTTTGGGCCGCGACGTTTGGTACTGGCTTCCTGACGGCTTTCCTCTCTTCCATCATGAACAATATGCCTACCGTGCTGGTTGGTGCTCTCTCTATTGATGGCAGCACTGCAACAGGCGTTATCAAAGAGGCGATGATTTTTGCCAACGTGATTGGCTGCGATCTTGGACCGAAAATTACACCTATTGGTAGCCTGGCAACGTTGCTCTGGCTGCATGTCCTTTCACAGAAGAACATGACCATCACATGGGGATACTATTTCCGCACCGGGATCGTCATGACTCTGCCTGTGCTGTTTGTAACGCTGGCCGCGCTGGCGCTACGTCTCTCTTTCACTTTGTAATGAGATACTGATATGAGCAACATCACCATTTATCACAACCCAGCCTGCGGCACGTCGCGTAATACGCTGGAGATGATCCGCAACAGCGGTATCGAGCCGACCGTTATTCTTTACCTTGAGACTCCACCTTCACGCGATGAGCTGCTCAAACTCATTGCGGATATGGGCATTTCCGTCCGGGCTTTGCTGCGTAAGAACGTCGAGCCGTATGAGGAACTGGGTCTTGCAGAAGATAAATTTACTGACGACCAGCTCATCGACTTTATGCTACAGCATCCGATTCTGATCAACCGTCCGATCGTAGTGACGCCACTGGGAACTAAACTTTGCCGTCCTTCAGAGGTTGTTCTCGATATCCTTCCAGATGCCCAGAAAGCGGCTTTCACCAAGGAAGACGGTGAAAAAGTCGTTGATGATTCAGGTAAAAGACTGAAATAAAGACGAAGGGGGCATTTGCCCCCTTCATTATTACTTCGCCATTTCTTCCAGCAGGTCAATACCAACCGGCTCTTCGCTCTGTAGCGCTGTTAATGCAATACGCTTTGCATACTGCTCTTCCACATCAGAGATGAGAGGCAGCTCGCGGTTCGCCCTGATCTTCAGGAAAGGCGAAGACGGTTGAGCAGCTGCCAGGCTGTTATTAACGACCCATGCCCACGGCTCGATGCCAGCTCGGCGTAGATCCTGCTGCAGGTTAGCGGCTTCCAGTACAGGTGTCGTTTCGGCAAGCGTCACGATAATCACCGGCACTGTTGCAAATAGTCGGTGGTGATAAACTTATCATCCCCTTTTGCTGATGGAGCTGCACATGAACCCATTCAAAGGCCGGCATTTTCAGCGTGACATCATTCTGTGGGCCGTACGCTGGTACTGCAAATACGGCATCAGTTACCGTGAGCTGCAGGAGATGCTGGCTGAACGCGGAGTGAATGTCGATCACTCCACGATTTACCGCTGGGTTCAGCGTTATGCGCCTGAAATGGAAAAACGGCTGCGCTGGTACTGGCGTAACCCTTCCGATCTTTGCCCGTGGCACATGGATGAAACCTACGTGAAGGTCAATGGCCGCTGGGCGTATCTGTACCGGGCCGTCGACAGCCGGGGCCGCACTGTCGATTTTTATCTCTCCTCCCGTCGTAACAGCAAAGCTGCATACCGGTTTCTGGGTAAAATCCTCAACAACGTGAAGAAGTGGCAGATCCCGCGATTCATCAACACGGATAAAGCGCCCGCCTATGGTCGCGCGCTTGCTCTGCTCAAACGCGAAGGCCGGTGCCCGTCTGACGTTGAACACCGACAGATTAAGTACCGGAACAACGTGATTGAATGCGATCATGGCAAACTGAAACGGATAATCGGCGCCACGCTGGGATTTAAATCCATGAAGACGGCTTACGCTACCATCAAAGGTATTGAGGTGATGCGTGCACTACGCAAAGGCCAGGCCTCAGCATTTTATTATGGTGATCCCCTGGGCGAAATGCGCCTGGTAAGCAGAGTTTTTGAAATGTAAGGCCTTTGAATAAGACAAAAGGCTGCCTCATCGCTAACTTTGCAACAGTGCCGGCCAGCGCCTGGGCAAGGATTGCCGAGGAAGCGGAATTCCCCGCTGACTACGAGGGGACTGCCACACCACAAGCGCATCGGGCTAGCGAAGCTATTCAGGAGCAGATTCGGGAGCGCATCGTCGCCACCAACGACATGCGGCTGTTCAGCCTGCTGCACCTGCTGGGTCAGGCGTCGCTGCGCATGGAGCAAGCGCTGTGGCCGGAGGATTACGAGCGGATGACGCGCGAGGTTGAGGAAGCCCTGCGGCAAGCCACCGACGCCAACGCCAGATCGTACACCCACGAAGAAGTGATGCAGGCGATGCAGGAACGCATCGACCGGGCGCGAGACAAGCCATGTTGATTGGCTATGCGCGCGTCTCGACGCAGGATCAGAACCTGGAGCTGCAACGCGAAGCCTTGAGCAAGGCCGGATGTAAAAAGGTCTTCGAGGACAAGGTGAGTGGCACGCGGGCAGACCGGCCTGGCTTGGCCAAGACGCTCGAAATGCTGCGCGAAGGCGATACTTTGGTCGTCTGGAAGCTCGACCGGCTGGGCCGGTCGGTCAAGCAACTGGTCGATCTGGTCGGCGATCTGCACAAGCACGGTGTCCAGTTCAGGAGCCTCACCGACTCCATCGACACCGGCACACCATCCGGGCGGTTCTTCTTCCACGTCATGGCGAGCCTTGCCGAAATGGAGCGCGAGCTGACCGTCGAGCGCACCCGCGCCGGGCTGGAAGTCGCCAAGCAGCTCGGCCGCAAAGGCGGCCGCAAGCCGAAGATGACCGACAGCAAGATCGAGTCGGCCAAGAAGCTGCTGGCCAGCGGGGTGCCGCCCAAGGACGTGGCCAAGAACCTCGGCGTGTCCATTCCGACGCTGTACCGCTGGGTGCCAGCCTCCACGCACGCTTAGCGTGCTTTATTTAATGAGATGGTCACTCCCTCCTTCCCAGTACTATGCTGAGGACAGGCTTTCATTCGGAGAACCATCATGGAAAACATTGCGCTTATTGGTATCGATCTGGGTAAGAACTCTTTCCATATTCATTGTCAGGATCATCGTGGGAAGGCCGTTTACCGTAAAAAATTCACCCGACCAAAGCTAATCGAATTTCTGGCGACATGCCCGGCAACAACCATCGCGATGGAAGCCTGTGGCGGTTCTCACTTTATGGCACGCAAGCTGGCAGAGTTAGGGCATTTTCCAAAGCTGATATCACCGCAATTTGTCCGCCCATTCGTTAAAAGCAACAAAAATGACTTCGTTGATGCTGAAGCTATCTGTGAAGCAGCATCACGTCCATCTATGCGTTTCGTGCAGCCCAGAACCGAATCTCAGCAGGCAATGCGAGCTCTGCATCGTGTCCGTGAATCCCTGGTTCAGGATAAGGTGAAAACAACTAATCAGATGCATGCTTTTCTGCTGGAATTTGGTATCAGCGTTCCGCGAGGTGCTGCCGTTATTAGTCGACTGAGTACCCTTCTTGAGGACAGTAGTTTGCCTCTTTATCTCAGCCAGTTACTGCTGAAATTACAACAGCATTATCACTATCTTGTTGAGCAGATTAAAGATCTGGAATCTCAGTTGAAACGAAAGTTGGACGAAGATGAGGTTGGACAGCGCTTGCTGAGTATTCCCTGCGTTGGAACGCTGACTGCCAGTACTATTTCAACTGAGATTGGCGACGGGAAGCAGTACGCCAGCAGCCGTGACTTTGCGGCGGCAACAGGGCTGGTACCCCGACAGTACAGCACGGGAGGTCGGACGACATTGTTAGGGATTAGCAAGCGGGGCAACAAAAAGATCCGAACTTTGTTGGTTCAGTGTGCCAGGGTATTCATACAAAAACTGGAACACCAGTCTGGCAAGTTGGCCGACTGGGTCAGGGAGTTGTTGTGTCGGAAAAGCAACTTTGTCGTCACCTGTGCTCTGGCAAACAAGCTGGCCAGAATAGCCTGGGCACTGACGGCGCGACAGCAAACTTACGAAGCATAAAGGCAGAAATACACCAGTTTAAACAATCATTCATCTGGTTTTGCGAATACTGATATTGATGATACTAACGGCCCACCGGCCTGTTGAGGAACCTGTAAAACGGAAAGGCTCATTGAAGCCGTATATTTTCTGGAGGTTCATCAGGCGCGGAACTCATCGAGGCGCGGGAATAAAATCCCATTCAGACGCCGGATAGATTCAAGCAAGCCAACTTGTCGTCAAAATCGGTGTTGCAAAAACGGGAGTGACCATAGATTCCGTTTTCTGAGACGACCCCTTTCTGGCAGGTGCGATTTTCATCCTGACGCTGGTACTGGTCATCTGGCAGCCGAAGGGGCTGAGCATTGGCTGGAGTGCCGTCATCGGTGCGGCGCTGGCGCTGCTGACCGGCGTGGTGCACATCGGTGATATTCCGGTGGTCTGGCAGATTGTCTGGAACGCCACGGGCACGTTCATTGCGGTCATCATTATCAGCCTGCTGCTCGATGAGTCCGGCTTTTTTGAGTGGGCCGCGCTGCACGTTTCCCGCTGGGGAGGCGGCAGGGGCCGGCTGCTGTTCACGTATATCGTTCTGCTGGGTGCCGCAGTGGCGGCGCTGTTTGCCAATGACGGAGCCGCGCTAATTCTGACGCCGATCGTTATTGCCATGCTGCTGGCGCTGGGATTCACTCCCGGCTCCACGCTGGCGTTTGTGATGGCAGCGGGCTTTATCGCTGACACCTCCAGCCTGCCGCTCATCGTATCGAACCTGGTGAACATCGTAACGGCTGACTTCTTTACGCTGGGCTTCAGCGAGTACGCATCCGTCATGGTGCCGGTGAACATTGCCTCCATTGCGGCCACGCTGGTGATGCTTCATCTCTTTTTCCGCAGGGACATCCCGGTCACCTATGACCTGGCGAAGCTGAAGGCACCGCGGGAAGCCATCCGGGATGCACGAACCTTTAAGGCTGGCTGGGTGGTTTTGGTTCTTCTGCTGGTTGGCTTTTTTGCTCTGGAGCCGCTCGGCGTGCCGGTCAGCCTGGTGGCGGCGGTGGCGGCGTTTATTCTCTGGCTGGTTGCCCGCAAAGGACACGTGATTGACGCCGGCAGGGTGCTGAAAGGCGCGCCCTGGCAGATCGTTATCTTTTCGCTGGGCATGTATCTGGTGGTATACGGACTGCGTAACGCCGGACTGACTGATTACCTTTCCGCCGCCCTGAACCGGTTTGCAGAGCACGGCGTATGGGGCGCAACGCTCGGCACCGGCTTCCTGACGGCGGCACTCTCGTCCGTCATGAACAACATGCCCACCGTGCTGGTTGGCGCGTTGTCGATTGACGGTAGTAGCGCACAGGGCGTGGTGAAGCAGGCGATGATTTACGCCAACGTCATCGGCTGTGACCTCGGCCCGAAAATAACCCCTATCGGCAGCCTCGCAACCCTGCTGTGGCTGCACGTGCTGGCACAGAAAAACATCACCATCAGCTGGGGCTATTACTTCCGCGTGGGCATCGTGATGACCCTGCCGGTGCTTTTTGTCACGCTGGCCGCGCTGGCCCTGCGCCTGTCTGTTTAACTTTAACCCCGGGGCTGCGCCCGTGCAGCCCCTTTACGGAGTACCGCTTATGACTGACATTACCATTTACCACAACCCGGCCTGCGGGACATCCCGCAATACCCTGGCGCTTATCCGTAACAGCGGCGCCGAACCCACGGTTATTCTGTATCTGGAAACGCCGCCGTCACGCGATGAGCTGAAGAAGCTGATTGCGGATATGGGCATCGGCGTGCGCGACCTGCTGCGCAAAAATACCGAACCGTACGAACAGCTCGGCCTGGCAGAAGACCGCTTCAGCAATGACGAACTGCTCGATGCCATGCTGGCTCATCCGATCCTCATTAATCGCCCGGTGGTAGTGACACCGCTCGGCACGAAGCTGTGCCGTCCCTCCGAAGTGGTTCTGGACATACTGCCGGACCCGCAGCAGGGCGCGTTTACCAAAGAGGACGGCGAAGCCGTCATTGATGAGCACGGGAACCGCGTCAGCCACTGATTTTTTACCAGGCTGCGGGCATAACAGTGTGGAAAAAGCCGGCATCTGCCGGCTTTTTTATATGCTGCGCTGGTTGACCCGCTCAGAAAGCTGCGCGGCACTCTCTTTCCTTTCGCTGTAGCGGTCGGTGAGATAATCACTGCGACCGCGCGTCAGCAGGGTGAACTTCATCAGTTCCTCCATGACGTCCACTATGCGGTCATAATACGAAGAAGGCTTCATGCGGCCATCCTCATCAAACTCGGCCCAGGCTTTTGCCACGGATGACTGATTCGGGATGGTGATCATCCGCATCCAGCGTCCAAGAATACGCATCTGATTTACAGCGTTGAACGACTGTGAGCCGCCGCTGACCTGCATGACGGCCAGGGTTTTTCCCTGTGACGGGCGGACCGCGCCTGACGTCAGCGGTATCCAGTCAATCTGGGCCTTCATGATGCCGGTCATGGCCCCGTGACGCTCCGGAGAGCACCAGACCATGCCTTCCGACCAGAGAACCAGCTCCCGCAGCTCAGCCACTTTCGGGTGCGTCTCCGGCGCATCATCGGGCAGTGGCAGGCCGGACGGGTTGAAAATTTTCACCTCCGCGCCCATGGCCGTCAGCAGCCGGGCACCTTCTTCCGTTGTCAGCCGGCTGTAAGAGCGCGCCCGCAGCGAGCCGTAGAGCATCAGGATGCGGGGCGGATGCGTTATCTCTCTGGCCTTCAGCTTATCTTCCGTCAGCGGCGCGTCCAGGAGGGCCGGATCGATATTTTTCAGGGCATCAGTCAGGTTGTTCACAATGGGGTCTCTTCGGGAGTCTTTGCGGGTGACAGACTGCAGCTGCCGCCTGCGCAGCATTCTTCTGTCAGAAAGGCCATCAATTGCTCAAGCTGCGCATAGCAGGGCCTGCAGAACAGGGTACGACTCTGCCGTTCCTGGCTTATGAGTCCAGCGGATATCAGCGCTGAAAGATGATGGCTGAGCGTGGAGGCAGGAATCTCAAGGTGCTTCTGCAGTTCGCCAACCGGCAGGCCTTCATGACCCGCCCTGACCAGCTCCCGGTATATGCTGAGACGTGTCGGGTGGCCCAGTTCTCGAAGTGCGTTTGCAGCAGTGTTTAAATCCATAATACCTCCTTTATCTATATTTCCAGAATAATAGAAATATAGCCTGCGTCAATCGTTTCTGCCGTGAGGGTACCGCTTTCCCAATCATGCTCTGTCCGCCAGGTTATGGGGGGCAGAGCCAGAGCACTACCGAAATCCTTGCGAATACCCGTGCAGGGAATAATTTCCGCCCCCTTTATGGCCGGAAAAAAAACTGATAAACGTCGCCTTTTCAGAAGGTTGCTTTCTTAACGTGGTTTTTCGCATGGTTGGACCTCAGACCCCTGGAAGAACGGGCGCAACGTAGCGTCTTTCTTCACGCGGGATACAGGAGGCTTTGATTGATACTGCTGCGGATTCGCTACAGTAACGTTGGGCCAGAACGTAATGCCATCCAAGCAAGAGAGCGCACACTAGGGAAACTCTGAAAAAGACTTTCTGATTTGGCAAAATACCGCGCCCCCACCCACCGAGTTTCCCGATGAAGCAGATGACCTTCGCCGACGCCGAGTACGCTGGCAAGCGCAAGCAAACCCGCAAGGAGTTGTTCCTGATCGAGATGGATCGGGTGGTGCCGTGGAAGGGCTTGATTGCTTTGATCGAGCCACATTATCCGAAGGGTGAAGGTGGCCGTCCGGCCTACCCGTTGATGGCGATGCTGCGTGTGCATCTGCTGCAGAACTGGTTCGGCTACAGCGATCCAGCGATGGAGGAAGCGCTGTACGAAACCACGATCCTGCGCCAGTTTGCCGGGCTGAACCTGGAGCGCATCCCCGACGAAACCACCATTTGTTGGCGCTGATGGAAAATTGACCCACCCTGCCGATTGAAATTTGACCCAGGGCGGATTGCTGATTTTGTTACCAGCAACTGTGGATAAGTCTACCAGCGCAGCTGCTGTTGCCCCCACTCCTTCGCTAGCCCAGTTCAGTTGTTTAAGACCGGCACTGTTGCAAAGTTAGCGATGAGGCAGCCTTTTGTCTTATTCAAAGGCCTTACATTTCAAAAACTCTGCTTACCAGGCGCATTTCGCCCAGGGGATCACCATAATAAAATGCTGAGGCCTGGCCTTTGCGTAGTGCACGCATCACCTCAATACCTTTGATGGGGCACTGTTGCAAATAGTCGGTGGTGATAAACTTATCATCCCCTTTTGCTGATGGAGCTGCACATGAACCCATTCAAAGGCCGGCATTTTCAGCGTGACATCATTCTGTGGGCCGTACGCTGGTACTGCAAATACGGCATCAGTTACCGTGAGCTGCAGGAGATGCTGGCTGAACGCGGAGTGAATGTCGATCACTCCACGATTTACCGCTGGGTTCAGCGTTATGCGCCTGAAATGGAAAAACGGCTGCGCTGGTACTGGCGTAACCCTTCCGATCTTTGCCCGTGGCACATGGATGAAACCTACGTGAAGGTCAATGGCCGCTGGGCGTATCTGTACCGGGCCGTCGACAGCCGGGGCCGCACTGTCGATTTTTATCTCTCCTCCCGTCGTAACAGCAAAGCTGCATACCGGTTTCTGGGTAAAATCCTCAACAACGTGAAGAAGTGGCAGATCCCGCGATTCATCAACACGGATAAAGCGCCCGCCTATGGTCGCGCGCTTGCTCTGCTCAAACGCGAAGGCCGGTGCCCGTCTGACGTTGAACACCGACAGATTAAGTACCGGAACAACGTGATTGAATGCGATCATGGCAAACTGAAACGGATAATCGGCGCCACGCTGGGATTTAAATCCATGAAGACGGCTTACGCTACCATCAAAGGTATTGAGGTGATGCGTGCACTACGCAAAGGCCAGGCCTCAGCATTTTATTATGGTGATCCCCTGGGCGAAATGCGCCTGGTAAGCAGAGTTTTTGAAATGTAAGGCCTTTGAATAAGACAAAAGGCTGCCTCATCGCTAACTTTGCAACAGTGCCTTAAAAACGGTTCCGGTCTTCAGGACGCCATAACATCAGTGCACCAGTTTCCGCATCAGCGCGCCAATGGCCACCATTTTAGGTTTACCCCGCAGGCACATCTCATCGTAAATATTACGCATTCGCTTATTGTAGATTTTTCCGCACAGGGCGGACATGTAAAGCTTCGCTCTCAACTGAGGGGGGCCGATTTTCGACATCCGCGGCCGGCGCCGGACCGATGTGCCTGAGCGTTTCTCGATCGGCACCACGCCCAGAAAGGCGGCAGCCTGCTCAGCCGATACAAAGTTATGGCTGCGAAGCACGATCAGCATATGCATCCCCAGCTGGGGACCAACCGATTTAATTGAGGCCAGCAGTGTATAATCACGCCTCAGTGCAGGGCTGGCTTTGATATGTGCTTTTATCTGCCGCTCGATATTACTTATCTCCTCGCGCAGAAGCTGCGCCATACGCCTGCAGGAACTGATAATATCTGCAGGTGTGTCTGTCGACAGGTATTTTTCCAGTCTGTTCTCCTCACGCAGGGCATCACCCAGCAGAACATCCCGCCGTCGCAGGAGTGCACCGAGATATCTGATTTCGGGTGCCGGCGGCTCCCAGCGGTGTGGCTTCTTAAGGAATGCGTAACAGGCCAGCATATACGCATCCACCTTATCCGTTTTTGTCATGATTCCCATGCCACGCGCAAACTCCCGACTACGGTGAGGGTTGGCCAGAGAAACCCGGAAACCGGCATCATGTAATTCAGTGGCCAGCTGTTCGTGATAAACACCGGTAGCTTCCATTACCACATGAACATCTTCCGGACTGCAATGTTGAAGCCTGAGCCAGCGAAGAATATTTTCAACTGAATGTCTGTTATTCTGGATGTTACGGGTTTTTATGCGTCCTTTGATACCGTCATAAAGCATGCAAAGATCCAGGGTGTTTTTACTTACGTCAATGCCGACTGGAAACATGGTCAAACTCCTCTCACATAAACCGTCACGCCTGTTCGCCTTGTACATACGGAGTCGAGCTCCCGGTAACCGTTCAACCTGATGTGCTGGCGTGAAAGGTGAAGCGGAGGGCCATGTGCTGCAAATCAAGGTTCAGCGGTGCCGACTTTTCTGACCTTAAGGGAAGGGGGCGGCTCACTCTGCTTCAGTGGTGGTAGCTAATCACCACAAACTGTTAGATACAAGGGAGGGGGTCGGTGAGGCAGAACCTGTCAACACAGTAGCCGGCTGCGCCGGGCAACGGCGCCACTCACTATCAGAGTTGTACTCAACTGCTGCTGGCGCCTCCATGCCGCAAAGCGGCATTCAGAGAACTTGCTCGTCAGTCCAGGCTGTGTATTCAATTCAGGGTGAACGGTTCCGAATCCTTTCTGCTTCCGGTTAAGATACATTCAGGTTCTCGAAAAATAAGGGAAAACGTTCGTAGTGAATCTGAAGGAAAAATCGGCCCATCTGGCGTGGTGCGAGCTGGTTGCGCTGGCATTAGGTAGGAAGAACGGCGATATAGTGTCGCCAGTACAGTAAAATCTCTTTCTCACCAGGTGGCTGGCGACGGCGCTGAAGCAACGTCGCTTTTCGTGTGATATTACCCCCGACATCGAGTGGCTTCTGAAACTGCTGTGTCTCATTGAACGTGAGCCTGCACTGATTAATACATTGCGCGGTATTCTCGCTTGAACAAAACCAGCCCCTTCGCGCTGACGGGCCTGGTTTTGTTCTTCGGTGTACAGTACACCGTCTGACGACGGATTGCCTCCCTTTACCTCGGTGCATAGCCCTCTTCCGCCAGTGTTTTCATATGAATGGACTAGGAAATAAATTATGCTGACTCATTATTTCTGGCCATAAAGGTTCTGGCAGTGCCATCTTTCGGGTCAACAAAGGTAATATCTTCAGGATCACGACGAGGGCTGGCCAATGACAGAAATATTACGGGTTCTTCAAGAAGGGTTGGTAATGCATGGACAACATTACGCTCGAAAAAAAGCACGTGGCCGGGGGCAAATTCGGCTTCGTCACGAGGATCTTCCATCCAGAGCGTCCCCATGAATCCCTGAATAACCTGACGCCGGAGGATCACCTGCTGATGGCTGAAAAACCGGAACTCTCAAAAAGTGCGTGGAACTAAAACAGGTGTGCATTACTCCACCTCATGTTGAAGAGACCAGACTGCATCAGAAAATTGCACCATAACTGAGCAAGCCGCATCCCATTGGTGCAAAAGTGTCTCCAAAAATAAATAATCCATTGATTTAACTGTGCTTTAAAAATGGCATGAATTTTTCATGTCGGGTATATGCAAGCAGGGGCAACCCTTAAGCCTTGAATCCATTAAATATCGACAGGTAATGAAGCCTGATTGTCCTAATAAGGACAATCAGGCTTTTTTATTAATGCAGAGAGCAAACATACGTGCAAACTATTGATATTGGAATTTTGCTTTCCACAGAAGGTACCTACAGCCACCTGGCGAACAGCACACTGCTTGGTGCGCGCCATGCCTTAGAGGAAATCAATGCCGATCCTGCTTATCCTTTTCAGCTGCGGGCCCGACATATCAACCCTGCGGGTGAACTCGCAGCCTACAGTGAAGCGGTGAGCACCTTTATCGCTCACGGCATCCGCCATATCTTCGGAACCATTACCTCTGCCAGTCGGAAGGAGATTATCCCGGACCTGGAGCAGCATAACCTGCTGCTGTGGTATGGCTGTCCTTACGAGGGGTTCGAGAGCTGCGAGCAGGTCGTATATCTGGGCGGTTGTCCGAACCAGACTCTGCTGCCACTCCTGCGGCTGGCGCTGGATATGTTCGGAAATCGCTCCTGGCTGATCGGCTCTAACTACGTCTGGGGCTGGGAAAGCAATCGTATCGCCCGTGAGGTAGTGGAAGGTTCCGGCGGTACGGTGGTGGGCGAAAAATATCTGCACCTGAGAAACAGCAACGTGACCGAGTTGATTGAGGCGATTCTCAGCACAGAGGTAGATTTTGTGCTCAATAACCTGGTAGGCGAAACCTCTTATGCGTTTCTGCGCGCACTGGACGAGGCCTGTCTTCGCGATCGGCGGACGTTAGCGGTGCTCAGCTGTAATTTTACCGAAGCCGAAGTCGCCGAAGTCGCGCCACTAAGGGCGGTACGTTTGCTTTCCTGCGGACCGTTTTTTGAGAGCGTCGATCTCGATTTTTGCGCGCGGCAGCACCTGCAACATGGCGCACAGCGCATCTCCCACTACTATATCGGCGGCTGGCGGGCAGTAAGGCTGTTTGCCAATAGCCTGCGCGAGGCCGGAAACAGCGAGCCGGGTGCGGTGCTGGCGGCACTGCATCGTCAGCACGACGTTGATTCTCCGGGCGCTCGCTCAGTAATGGCTCGAAACAACCACGCCTGTTTGCCCTGCTACATCGCTGAGTTGCAACAAACTTGCTTTCAGATACTGCATCGCGAACCGCTGCCGGTTATGCCCGATCCCTATCTCTCCGCGACCGAGCTACGTGAAAGCCGAACGGTTGCAGCCAGACCTGCTCTGAGGATTGTTAAATGAAAACGCTGCTGTCCCCGGATTTAGATGCTCAGCCGCTCCTGCTGGTAGACTGTGAAGCAAGGAGTCGCGAAGCGCTGGAAAAAAACCTGACGCGGATGGGTATCCGCTGGCATCACCTGACCGGAGATGAGGCTTTACCTCCTCTCACCCCCTGTGCAGTACTGGTGGAACTGGAGGCATTCGCCAGCCCGCTAACCCTGAGCCAGATCAATCTGGCGGGAATACCGGTGATCGCGCTGACCTCACATGAGGGACTTTACCAGGTACAGCGCGCGCTGGAGTTAGGGGCAACAGCGCTCCTTACCAAGCCTATTACACAGCGAGCCATCTATACCACCCTGATGATGGCAGTGGGGCTGCGTCAGCAGTTGCATGACATTCAACAGCAACAGATGCTACTGCGCCAGCGTCTGGCAGCAATGCCGCAGATTACCCAAGCTCTGGCGGCCCAGATGCAAGCGGAAAGTATTGATGAACAACAGGCATGGGTTCGCCTGCGCTCGGAATCAATGTGTACGAACCAGTCGGTGGCACAGGTGGCGCAGAAGTGGCTGCTACGAATGTCGTCCGGCAAGCGGGGAGCACAATGAATAGAGTCGGATATTTTCTGCGCCGGCCAGCCCTGCTGCTCTCGCTGCTGTTTATTCTCCTGGTGGTGATGAGCGCGCTGTTTGCCCCCTGGCTCACCCCCTTCGATCCCGATGAACAGTTTGTCGAGGGACTGAGCCTGGAAGGCGCACCGCTTTCTCCCAACAGCACTTACTGGCTGGGAACCGATCTGCTGGGACGCGATCTCTTCTCGCGTTTAATTTACGGAGCTCGTACTTCGTTACTCATCGGTGTTGTCGCCAACGGCACTGCAGTACTGATCGGCGTCCTGGTAGGGCTTAGCGCAGGTTATCTGCAGGGGCGTATCGGAGGGCTGCTGATGCGCTTTACCGATCTGATGATGGCGTTTCCCGCACTGCTGCTGGCGATTGCCCTGGCGGCGATTTTCCAGCCAAGTGTCTGGATCGTCTCCCTGGTGATCGCCATGGTGAACTGGGTGCAGATCGCCAGGGTTATCTACGCCGAAACTAGCGCGCTTAGCGCCCGCGACTTTATCGCCGTGGAACGCACCCTGGGGGCCGGAACGTTGCGTATTCTCGGCGTGCATTTAATTCCACATCTGGCGCCAACGGTGCTGGTCTGGGCCACACTAGGCATCTCCACCACAGTCCTGCTGGAAGCTACTCTATCGTTCCTCGGGGTGGGGGTACAGCCGCCAACGCCGAGTTGGGGCAACATCATCTTTGAAAGCCAGAGCTATTTTACTTCGGCTCCCTGGCTGGTGTTCTTTCCCGGCGCGGCGATTGTGCTGCTGTCGCTCTCTTTCAATATCGCTGGTGACGCCCTGCGCGACGCCCTCGATCCCGGCTTAAAAGGACGAAACTAATGCTATTTCTGGGAAAACGTCTGTTGCATGCCGGGCTGATCCTGCTTGGCGTTACGTTGATCTGCTATTTGCTGCTGTTTATGTTGCCCGCCGATCCAGCGCGCCAAATCGCCGGGCGCAGTGCCACGCCGGAAGTAGTCGAAAACATCCGCCATCAGTTGGGGTTGGATCTGCCGTTTTATCAGCAATATTGGCGTTATCTGCAGGGGCTGCTGCACGGCGATCTGGGACGCTCGTTTATTCAGCGCAGCGAAGTGAGTGAACTGGTTTCCGCCCGTATCGGGCCGTCACTGCAGCTGATGGCGGCGGGTATTCTCTGCGAGTTGGTACTGGGGATCGCCCTCGGCACCCTGGCGGCGTTAAAACGCGGCGGGCTGGCGGACCGGCTTCTGATGGCGCTCTCCTTTATCGGTGTTTCGGCGCCGCAGTTCATCGCCGCGATGCTTTTTCTCTATCTTTTCGCCGTGGTACTCAACTGGTTCCCGATGGGAGGCTATGGCGGCTTCAGCCATCTGGCGCTACCGGCGCTAACCCTCGGCCTGCTCGGCAGCGGCTGGTATTCACGCATGTTGCGCTCGTCGATGATTGAGGTGCTGCATCAGGATTTTATCCGTACCGCGCGGGCCAAAGGGCTGGGCCGAACCCGCGTACTGCTGCGTCACGTGCTGCCGAATGCCGTGCTGCCGCTAATTCCGATGATAGGCATTGATATCGGCATTTTTATGGGCGGACTGGTGGTAGTCGAATCGGTCTTTGGCTGGCCGGGTATCGGTCAGCTGGCCTGGCAGGCGATTCAACAGGTGGATATCCCGGTGATTGTCGGGGTAACCACCGTGTCAGCGGTTGCCATTGTTAGCGGCAACCTTATTGCGGATCTGGTGCTGCCGTGGGTCGATCCGCGCATTGATGTCAAAAAGTAGCAGGGGAAGATGATGAAAAATGCGTTATTGACAATGGCGGTGGCCGCGGCCTGTTTCTCTTATGGCGCGCAGGCTGACGAGAAGACCGGCGGCGATATCGTGGTGACCTACCAGAACGACGTGGCGACCCTCGATCCGGCCATTGGCTATGACTGGCAAAACTGGTCGATGATCAAAAGCCTGTTCGACGGCCTGATGGACTATCGTCCCGGCACCACCGAGTTGGTGAACGACCTGGCGGAGAGCTACGCCATTTCCGAGGACGGCAAGGTCTACACCTTTGTGCTACGCAAAGGGGTGAAATTCCACAACGGCCGCGAGGTCACGGCGGCGGACGTGAAATATTCTCTGGAACGCACAGTCAACCCGAAAACCCAAAGTCCGGGCGCCGGGTTCTTCAGTCCCATCGCGGGCTATGACGAGGAGGCCAGCGGTAAAAGCACGACCCTGAGCGGTATCGAGGTCGTCGACGATCATACGGTAAAAATCACTCTGAAAGAGCCCAACGCCACCTTCCTGCATGTGCTGGCGCTGAACTTTGCCTCGGTGGTTCCCCGTGAGGAGGTGGAGAAATGGGGCGCCGACTTCGGCAAGCATCCGGTCGGCAGCGGCGCGTTTGAGCTCCAGGAGTGGAAGCTGGGCCAGGAGCTGATCTTCCGCAAAAACCCGAACTACTTTAAAGCCGGCGTGCCGCGGCTGGATCACATAAAGTTCGAAATGGGACAGGATCCCTCGGTCGCTCTGCTGCGGCTGGAAAAAGGCGAAGTGGATATTGCCGGCGACGGCGTACCGCCCGCACAGTTTCTGTCGTTTAAAAACAACCCGGCCTATAAGGGCCTGATGGTCACCGGCGACCAGTTGCAGACCGGCTACGTGACGATGAAAACCACGCTGCCGCCTTTCGATAATCTCAAAGTCCGCCAGGCGGTGAACATGGCGGTCAACAAAGATCGCATCATGCGCATCATTAATGGACGCGCGGCGCCGGCCAACCAGCCACTGCCACCCGCCATGCCCGGTTATGACAAGGCATATCAGGGTTTCAGCTACGACCCGGCAAAAGCGAAGCAACTGCTCAGCGAAGCGGGTTTCCCCAACGGTTTTGCTACCGAACTGTACGTGATGAATACCGATCCGCAGCCGCGTATCGCCCAGTCTATCCAGCAGGATCTGGCCAAAGTGGGCATCCACGCCAGCATCAAATCCCTGGCGCAGGCGAATGTGATTGCGGCGGGCGGCTCCGCCAGCCAAGCGCCGATGGTCTGGTCCGGCGGCATGGCGTGGATCGCCGATTTCCCGGATCCCTCCAACTTCTATGGCCCGATCCTCGGCTGCGCCGGGGCGGTAGAGGGCGGCTGGAACTGGGCGCGCTACTGCAACAAAGCGCTGGACGCGCAGGCGGCCGCGGCGGACAGCATGGTGAAACCCGACCAGCAGGACGCGCGCATTGAAGCCTGGCGCAAAATCTTCATCACTGCAATGGATGACGCGCCCTGGGTGCCGGTATTCAACGAGAAGCGCTACACCGTACATTCCGCACGCATGGGGGGCGAGGACGCGCTGTATGTCGATCCAGTGCATGTACCAGTCAACTACGACTATATCGGACTGAAATAATTTGATGGCGCCGGGACGGCGCCGCTGCTTAAAGGAGAGTCAGGATGTGCCAAAATTGTCTGGTGAAGACCATTCATCATGCTCAACATCATTTCGGCTGGGATAACAGCCTGAGCCCGGTCCTGCACGTAGCTTCCGGCAGCCAACTGGAGTTTCACTGCCTGGATGCGGCTAACGGCTGGTTCAACGCCGGTTCTACCGCAGCGGATATCCCAACGCTGCCGTTTGATAAGCTCAACCCGGTCAGTGGCCCGGTCTATGTGGAAGGCGCTCAGCCGGGCGATGCGCTAAAGGTGACGCTGGAATCCTTTCGTCCCAGCGGCTTTGGCTGGACTGCGAATATCCCGGGCTTCGGCCTGCTGGCCGATCAGTTTTCTGATCCGGCGCTGACGCTGTGGCAATATGACCGCCAGGGCTTAACCCCCTGCGCCTTTGGCCGATATGGCCGCGTACCGCTGAAACCCTTCGCCGGTACCCTCGGCGTCGCTCCCGCCGCCGCGGGCCATCATTCGGTGGTGCCGCCGCGCCGCGTGGGCGGCAATCTGGATATTCGCGATCTGGCAGCTGGCTGCACATTATGGCTACCGGTGGAAGTAGAAGGCGCGTTGTTTTCTATTGGTGACACCCACGCCGCGCAGGGCGATGGTGAAGTCTGCGGCACGGCGATTGAAAGCGCGATGGACGTGGTGGTGAAGCTGGAAGTGGTTAAAGATATGCCGCTGAAAACGCCGCGTTTCGCCACCCCTGGCCCAGTGACCCAACATCTGGATCGGCACGGCTACAGCGCCTTCACCGGCATTGGCCCTGACCTGATGACCGCCGCCCGCGACGCGGTAAGCTATACCATCGATGCGCTGTGCCGCGAACAAGGGATGTCGGCGGAAGAGGCCTATATGCTCTGCTCCGTGTGCGGCGATCTGCGCATCAGCGAAATCGTCGATCGGCCTAACTGGGTGGTGTCGTTCTATTTTCCCAACAGCGTGTTTAATTAGGAGCGTTATGTCAGCAGTCCTATTTCCGGCGCCGCTGCTCTCGGTCGAGCGCCTGTCGATCCAGTTTGGTACACAGCGGGTGGTGGATGACGTCAGCTTTGCGCTCTGGCCGGGAAAAACTCTGTGCATTGCCGGCGAGTCGGGCAGCGGTAAATCGCTGACTTCGCTGGCGATCATGGGTTTGCTTCCGGAGGAGGCACAGATTCCAGGCGGCGCGATTATTTTTGATAACCAGGATTTGCTCAGCCTGCCGGAGCGGCAAATGCAGCTGCTGCGCGGCAAGTCGGTTGCCATGATTTTTCAGGAACCGATGACCTCGCTCAATCCGCTGATGACGGTGGGCCAGCAGCTGGAAGAGACGCTGCAACGCCACGAAGTGCTGGGCCGCCGTGAACGGCGCAGCCGGGTCAGCACGATGCTGGACGCGGTCAAAATCAGTCATGTGGAGAAGCGCCTGCAACAGTATCCGCACGAGCTTTCCGGCGGTATGCGCCAGCGGGTGATGATCGCCATGGCAATGCTGTGCCAGCCACAGGTGCTGATTGCCGATGAGCCGACCACGGCCCTCGACGTCACTATTCAGGCGCAGATCCTCGAGTTGATGCGCGAACTGCAGCAGGCGTTTTCCACCAGCCTGCTGTTGATCACCCACGATATGGGAGTGGTGGCAGAAATGGCCGATGATGTGCTGGTCATGAGTCACGGCAAAATCATGGAGCAGGCTCCGGCAAAAACGCTGTTTACCTCGCCGCAGGCGGCTTATACCCGCCAGCTGTTGCAGGCGGTACCGGTGCTGGGCCAGGCGCCCGCGCTGGCGCCGGTCGAGGCGACGCGACCGTTGCTCAGCGTCCGCGACCTCAGCGTGCGCTTTCCGGTGCGCGGCGACGGCCTGCGCGTGCGTCGCGAAGTCCATGCCGTCGATGGCGTCAGCTTCGATCTTTTCCCCGGCGAGACGTTGGGCATCGTCGGTGAAAGCGGCTGCGGTAAATCGACGACGGCAAAAGCGCTGATGAATATGGTGCCATTTAGCGGCAGCGCGCAGCTTAACGGACAGGAGCTGCACGGCCTGAAGGACGAGGCGTTAAGAGCGGTACGCCGCGATTTGCAGATGGTGTTTCAGGATCCCTGGGCGGCGCTCAATCCGCGCAAAACTATTTTCGACCTGGTTGGGGAGCCGCTGCTGATTCATGAGCAGATGCCCGCAGTACAGCGCACGGAGCGGGTGGCGCAGCTATTGCAGCAGGTCGGCCTGCCAGCGGAAGCGATGCGGCGTTATCCGCACCAGTTTTCCGGCGGCCAGCGCCAGCGCATTTGCATTGCCCGCGCGCTGGCGCTGAACCCGAAAGTGATCATCGCCGATGAATCGGTTTCCGCGCTGGATGTTTCAGTACAGGCGCAGGTGCTGACGCTGCTGGAAGATTTGCGTCAGCGCTATCGGCTCAGCTATCTGTTTATTTCCCATGATATGGCGGTGGTGGAGCGCATCTGCCACCGGGTAGCGGTGATGTTTGGCGGCCAGCTCGTGGAGATCGGCCCACGAGATCGAGTGTTGCACCATCCGCAGCATCCTTATACTCAGCACTTGCTCAGCGCCGTTCCTATACCTGACGTTCAGCAAAGACGGCAACCCCGAGCCACCAGCGCAATGCCGATAAGACCAGAACCGATCAAACCCATCGGCTATCAGAGAGTACCGCAGCGCTTTACCGATTTTGGCGACGGGCACCTCGTCGCCTGCTGAACAAAAAAGCATTCAAACCGGCGGATTTCCGCCGGTGGCAACACTGTTGCCACACAACTCGACGAGAGGCCATTAAACTGGAAAAGTTAGCACATAGCAGGACATAGAGCCGGTCTAAAATGCCCTAAATGCAACGTACCGTATCTTTTATTGTTAGACAAAACCGGAGGTAAACATGCTTAAACCGTCTTCTCCCTAGTGGTGTGATCTCACCACGCGGGAATTCAGTAAACTGGATATGGCGAATATCGTCGCCGTACTACCTATTTGCGCCGTAGAACAACACGGAGCTCATCTGCCGGTTCGGGTGTTTGCTGCCATTAATGTGAAGTGGTTTACTGATTTAGTGTATGATGGTGTTTTTGAGGTGCTCCAGTGGCTTCTGTTTCTATCAGCTGTCCCTCCTGTTCAGCTACTGACGGGGTGGTGCGTAACGGCAAAAGCACTGCCGGACATCAGCGCTATCTCTGCTCTCACTGCCGTAAAACATGGCAACTGCAGTTCACTTACACCGCTTCTCAACCCGGTACGCACCAGAAAATCATTGATATGGCCATGAATGGTGTTGGATGCCGGGCAACCGCCCGCATTATGGGCGTTGGCCTCAACACGATTTTACGTCACTTAAAAACTCAGGCCGCAGTCGGTAACCTCGCGCATACAGCCGGGCAGTGACGTCATCGTCTGCGCGGAAATGGACGAACAGTGGGGCTATGTCGGGGCTAAATCGCGCCAGCGCTGGCTGTTTTACGCGTATGACAGGCTCCGGAAGACGGTTTGCGCACGTATTCGGTGAACGCACTATGGCGACGCTGGGGCGTCTTATGAGCCTGCTGTCACCCTTTGACGTGGTGATATGGATGACGGATGGCTGGCCGCTGTATGAATCCCGCCTGAAGGGAAAGCTGCACGTAATCAGCAAGCGATATACGCAGCGAATTGAGCGGCATAACCTGAATCTGAGGCAGCACCTGGCACGGCTGGGACGGATGTCGCTGTCGCTCTCAAAATCGGTGGAGCTGCATGACAAAATCATTGGGCATTATCTGAACATAAAACACTATCAATAAGTTGGAGTCATTACCCTTTTTTCAACTTCTGATGGATGCGAGTGATTGAACTCATACATTAATGTTTTCCCACGAAGTCTTTTTTCAGGTAAGCCTTCGCACATATCGGTAAATAGCTTGCCTGCTTTTATTTTTTCTGTCATCGACATGTTCATTTTTAACATTCCGTCCTGATAAGTTGGTCGGATAAGGCGCTCGCGCCGTATCCGACATTAATTTCTTAATCGACTTCATTCACCTGGCGACGCAGCAGAGAAAGTGGGCCGGGGCCGCTAAGCGTGAACACGGAAATTAAGGTGAAGCCCAGCGCCACCAGACCCAGCACCAGGTAAGCGCCCTGGAAACCGATGCTTTCATACATATTGCCCGCCAGAATAGACATAAAAATCATCGCCAGTTGCTTAAAGAAGCAGAAACAGACCAGATAAATCGTCGCTGAAAAACGCACTTCAAACTGGCTGGTAATATATTTAAAGCAGCCCACCAGCAGGAACGGTACTTCAAACATATGCAGCGTTTTCAGAATAACCACTTCCAGTGCTGAGGTAGCGAACGATGAGCCAATAATACGTACTGACATAATAGTGCCAGCCAGCAGCAGGGCGTTTTTCCCACCGATGCGATTAATGATCAGTGGCGCAAAAAACATAATCGAGGCGTTAAGTAATTCGCCCATTGTCGTTACGTAGCCAAATACCCGCGTACCCTGTTCACCGGTAGCAAAGAACGAAGTAAAGAAATTAGCAAACTGTTGGTCAAAAACATCGTAGGTGCAGGAAACGCCAATAACATACAGTGACAAAAACCACAGTTTTGGCTGTCTGAACAGTTCCAGCGCCAGCTTAAGGCTAAATGCCGAATGGTTGGCACCTACCGCATTGGCAACCGTGGCAGAAGAGGGCGCATCCGTTTTGGCGAAAAAGAGTAAAACGGCGAGGATGAATGCACAGCCAGAACCCAGCCAGAAAACAAACTGATTATTGATGGTGAACATGATGCCGACAATCGAGGCACACAGCGCCCAGCCAACACAGCCAAACATCCGCGCGCGACCATATTCGAAATTACTGCGACGGCTGACTTTCTCGATAAATGCCTCTACTGCTGGCGCACCGGCGTTAAAACAAAAGCCTAGATAAATACCACCAACAATCGATCCTACTAAAATGTTGTATTGTAACAGTGGCCCGAAGATAAAAATAAAGAACGGCGCAAACATCACTAACATGCCGGTAATAATCCACAGCAGGTATTTGCGCAGCCCGAGTTTGTCAGAAAGCAGACCAAACAGCGGTTGGAATAATAGCGAGAACAGAGAAATAGCGGCAAAAATAATACCCGTATCACTTTTGCTGATATGGTTGATGTCATGTAGCCAAATCGGGAAAAACGGGAAGTAGGCTCCCATGATAAAAAAGTAAAAGAAAAAGAATAAACCGAACATCCAAAAGTTTGTGTTTTTTAAATAGTACATAATGGATTTCCTTACGCGAAATACGGGCAGACATGGCCTGCCCGGTTATTATTATTTTTGACACCAGAGCAACTGGTAATGGTAGCTACCGGCGCTAAGGTGGAATTCCGCCGACACTGACGGGCTCCAGGAGTCGTCGCCACCAATCCCCATATGGAAACCGTCGATATTCAGCCATGTGCCTTCTTCCGCGTGCAGCAGATGGCGATGGCTGGTTTCCATCAGTTGCTGTTGACTGTAGCGGCTGATGTTGAACTGGAAGTCGCCGCGCCACTGGTGTGGGCCATAATTCAATTCGCGCGTCCCGCAGCGCAGACCGTTTTCGCTCGGGAAGACGTACGGGGTATACATGTCTGACAATGGCAGATCCCAGCGGTCAAAACAGGCCGCAGTAAGGCGGTCGGGATAGTTTTCTTGCGGCCCTAATCCGAGCCAGTTTACCCGCTCTGCTACCTGCGCCAGCTGGCAGGTCAGGCCAATCCGCGCCGGATGTGGCGTATTGCTCGCCACTTCAACATCAACGGTAATCGCCATTTGACCACTTCCATCAATCCGGTAGGTTTTCCGGCTGATAAATAAGGTTTTCCCCTGATGCTGCCACGCGTGGACCGTGGTAATCAGCACCGCGTCGGCAAGCGTATCTGCCGTGCACTGCAACAACGCTGCTTCGGCCTGGTAATGGCCCGCCGCCTTCCAGCGTTCGACCCAGGCGTTAGGGTCAATGCGGGTCGCTTCACTTACGCCAATGTCGTTATCCAGCGGTGCGCGGGTGAACTGATCGCGCAGCGGCGTCAGCAGTTGTTTTTTATCGCCAATCCACATCTGTGAAAGAAAGCCTGACTGGCGGTTAAATTGCCAACGCTTATTATCCAGCTCGATGCAAAAATCCGTTTCGCTGGTGGTCAGTTGCGGGATGGCGTGGGGCGCGGAGGGGAGTGTCACGCTGAGGTTTTCCGCCAGACGCCACTGCTGCCAGGCGCTGATGTGTCCGGCTGCTGACCATGTGGTCGCGTTCGGTTGCACTACGTGAACCGTTAGCCAGAGTTGTCCGGCGCTCTTCGGCTGCGGTAGTCCAGGCAGTTCAATCAACTGTTTACCTTGTGGAGCGACATCCAGAGGCACTTCACCGCTTGCCAGCGGCTTGCCATCCAGCGCCACCATCCAGTGCAGGAGCTCGTTATCGCTATGACGGAACAGGTATTCGCTGGTCACTTCGATGGTTCGCCCGGATAAACTGAACTGGAAAAACTGCTGCTGGTGTTTTGCTTCCGTCAGCGCCGGATGCGGCGTGCGGTCGGCAAAGACCAGACCGTTCATGCAGAACTGGCGATCATTCGGCGTATCGCCAAAATCACCGCCGTAAGCCGACCACGGATTGCCATTTTCATCATATTTAATCAGCGACTGATCCACCCAGTCCCAGACGAAGCCGCCCTGTAAACGGGGGTACTGACGAAACGCCTGCCAGTATTTAGCGAAGCCGCCAAGACTGTTACCCATCGCGTGGGCGTATTCGCAAAGGATCAGCGGGCGCGTCTCTCCAGGCAACGAAAGCCATTTTTTGATGGACCATTTCGGCACAGCCGGGAAGGGCTGGTCTTCATCCACGCGCGCGTACATCGGGCAAATAATATCGGTTGCGAAGGTGTCGGCTCCGCCGCCTTCATACTGTACCGGGCGGGAAGGATCGACAGATTTGATCCAGCGATAGAGTGCGTCGTGATTAGCGCCGTGGCCTGATTCATTCCCCAGCGACCAGATGATCACACTCGGGTGATTACGATCGCGCTGCACCATTCGCGTTACGCGTTCGCTCATCGCGGGTAGCCAGCGCGGATCATCGGTCAGACGATTCATTGGCACCATGCCGTGGGTTTCAATGTTGGCTTCATCCACCACATACAGGCCGTAGTGGTCGCACAGCGTGTACCACAGCGGATGGTTCGGATAATGCGAACAGCGCACGGCGTTAAAGTTGTTCTGCTTCATCAGCAGGATATCCTGCACCATCGTCTGCTCATCCATGACCTGACCATGCAGAGGATGATGCTCGTGACGGTTAACGCCGCGAATCAGCAACGGCTTGCCGTTCAGCAGCAGCAGACCATTTTCAATCCGCACCTCGCGGAAACCGACATCGCAGGCTTCTGCTTCAATCAGCGTGCCGTCGGCGGTGTGCAGTTCAACCACCGCACGATAGAGATTCGGGATTTCGGCGCTCCACAGTTTCGGGTTTTCGACGTTCAGACGTAGGGTGACGTGATCGGCATAACCACCACGCTCATCGATAATTTCACCGCCGAAAGGCGCGGTGCCGCTGGCGACCTGCGTTTCACCCTGCCACAAAGAAACCGTCACCCGCAGCTCATCGCGCAGCTCGCCGTACATCTGAACGTCTGCCTCCAGTACAGCGCGGCTGAAATCATCATTAAAGTGAGTGGCTACATGGAAATCGCTGATTTGCGTGCTCGGTTTATGCAGCAACGAGACGTCACGGAAAATGCCGCTCATCCGCCACATATCCTGATCTTCCAGATAACTGCCGTCACTCCAGCGCAGCACCATCACCGCGAGGCGGTTTTCTCCGGCGTGTAAAAATGCGCTCAGGTCAAATTCAGACGGCAAACGACTGTCCTGTCCGTAACCGACCCAGCGCCCGTTGCACCACAAATGAAACGCCGAGTTAACACCATCAAAAATAATTCGCGTCTGGCCTTCCTGTAGCCAGCTTTCATCAATATTAAATGTGAGCGAGTAACAACCCGTCGGATTCTCCGTGGGAACATACGGCGGATTGACCGCAATGGGATAGGTCACGTTGGTGTAGATAGGCGCATCGTAACCGTGCATCTGCCAGTTTGAGGGGACGATGACAGTATCGGCGTCAGGAAGATCGCGCTCCAGCCAGCTTTCTGGTACCGCTTCTGGTGCCGGAAACCAGGCAAAGCGCCATTCACCATTCAGGCTGCGCGACTCTTGGGAAGGGCGATCGGTGCGAGCCTCTTCGCTATTACGCCAGCTGGCGAAAGGGGGATGTGCCGCAAGGCGATTAAGTTGGGTAACGCCAGGGTTTTCCCAGTCACGACGTTGTAATACGACGGCCAGTGAATCCGTAATCATTGTCATAGTTGTATCCTGTGTGAATTGTTATCCGCTCACATTTTCGCATAACATACGAGCCGGACACATAGAGTGTAAAGCCTGGGGTGCCTAATGAGTGAGCTGACTCACATTAATTGCGTTGCGCTCACTGCCCGCTTTCAAGTCGGGAAACTTGTCGTGCCAGCTGCATTAAGGAATCTGCCAACGTGCGGGGAGAGGTGGTTTGCGTATTGGGCGGTAGGGTGGTTTTTCTTTTCACCAGTGAGACGGGCAACAGCTGATTGCTCTTCACCGCCTGGCCCTGAGAGAGTTTCAGCAAGCGGTCCACGCTAGTTTTCCCCAGCAGGCGAAAATCCTGTTTGATGGTGGTTAACGGCGGGATATAACACGAGCTGTCTTCGGTATCGTCGTATCCCACTACCGAGATATCCGCACCAACGCGCAGCCCGGACTCGGTAATAGCGCGCATTGCGCCCAGCGCCATCTGATCGTTGGCAACCAGCATCGCAGTGGGAACGATGCCCTCATTCAGCATTTGCATAGTTTGTTGAAAACCGGACATGGCACTCCAGTCGCCTTCCCGTTCCGCTATCGGATGAATTTGATTGCGTGTGAGATATTTATGCCAGTCCGCCAGACGCAGACGCGCCGAGACAGAACTTAATGGACCGGCTAACAACGCGATTTGCTGGTGACCCAATGCGATCAGATGCTCCACGCCCAGTCGCGTACCGTCTTCATGGGAAAAAATAATACTGTTGATGGGAGTCTGGTCAGAGACATCAAGAAATAGGGCCGGAACATTAGCGCAGGCAGCTTCCACAGCAATGGCATCCTCGTCATCCAGCGGATAGTTAATGATCAGACCACTGACGCGTTGCGCGAGAAGGTTATGTACCGCCGCTTTACAGGCTTCGACGCTGCTTCGTTCTACCATCGACACCACCACGCTGGCACCCAGTTGATCGGCGCGAGATTTAATCGCCGCGACAATTTGCGACGGCGCGTGCAGGGCCAGACTGGAGGTAGCAACGCCAATCAGCAACGACTGTTTGCCCGCCAGTTGTTGTGCCACGCGGTTGGGAATGTAGTTCAGCTGCGCCATCGCCGCTTCCACCTTTTCCCGCGTTTTCGCAGAGACGTGGCTGGCCTGGTTCACCACGCGGGAAACGGTCTGATAAGAGACACCGGCATACTCTGCGACATCGTATAGCGTTACTGGTTTCACATTTACCACCCTGAATTGACTCTCTTCGGGTGCTATCATGCCATACCACGAAATGTTTTGCGCCATTCGGAGGGGGCACGCCGAAGTGAGATTCAAAATGCCGACGTCAGTTCACAGGTGGGTAATGATACCAACGTGTTGATTTCGTATTTTCACTGACACCAGGATCATCCTGATGTTACAAGGATTGAATGACTACAGATTAAAATAGTCATCAACAGGTTGACAGCATTACCGACTGACCTTATCCATAGCGGTAACCTGACCGTTAACGAAATTAACCGCTCAGCCGGATTTCTCATCAACAGTTTTGATTTGCCGGGCATTGGTATATTCATGGGCATCAGCGCCCGCTTTCTGCGTATTTTTCGATTTGCACTGCCGGAGGCACTGGCGGGTATCGCGTTCCGCACACTTTTACATTTATTTATCTGGTGACTGACCTTTTTAAGGAGACAGAATGAAAGCCGTTGGTTTCTGGCAACCCGGGGAAAGTACATCCGTTATTGAAGATTTGTCGCTTCCCCACCCATCCATGCCCAAGGGGCGTGATCTTTTGATCAGAGTCAGGGCGGTCGCGGTTAACCCACGGGACCTGAAAAGCCGGCGAAACATCAGTCCCTCTGCAGGCAATCCGGTAGTTATGGGATACGACGCTTCCGGTGTTGTTGAAGCAACCGGACCAGATGTGACGCTGTTCAGGCCAGGTGACCACGTTTTCTATGCCGGTGTGCTCGATCGCCAGGGAGCCAACGCAGAGTTTCAGCTGGTTGACGAACGCATTACGGGGATAAAGCCGGCAGCACTAAGTTTTGAAGCTGCAGCGTCGGTTCCTCTGACCGGTCTGACAGCCTGGGAAATGTTATTTGATCGTCTGCAGTTGTCAGTGAACGGAGATGCTGATCAGACCCTGTTGATGCTTGGCGGTGCGGGCGGAGTCCCTTGTATGGCTATACAGCTTGCCCGCACTCTGAGTCGGGTGAACATCATCGGGACTGCCTCCCGGCAGGAGAGTGTCAGAGCGGTTCGCGGGTTTGGTGCGCATTATGTCCTGGATCATTCATGTGCGCTTGCGCCACAGGTTGCCAGCCTTGCTGGACTCCCTCCCATTACCCGGATTTTCTCAACGTACACCACGCCATCTGCCTGGGAAAATATGGCCGAAATTATTGCCCCACAAGGCCGTATCGGACTCATCGACGACCCTGAACCACTGGATCTGCGTTTGATCAAATTTAAGAGCGTTTCTGTTCACTGGGAGGCAATGTTTACCCGCCCCATGCATGCTACTGCGGACATGTCTAAACAGCATGATATTCTTAACAAACTCTCATGCATGCTGGATTCCGGTAAGCTCAAACCTCCGTTGCTGGCAGAGTATGGCAGGCTGAATGCTAAAGCACTTCGCCGGGCTCATGAGGACATGGAAAATAAAAATGTGAACGGGAAAATTGTTTTTTCAGGGTTCTGATGAACAGGCCTGTCAGAGTAAAAAAAGATTCGGGTTCAGCACAATGCTGAATTCTGTCTGGCTATAGAGTAAGAATCGTACCGGAATTGAGCATTTACCCTCAGTACCTGCGGATGAAAAAGCAGTCTGCCCTGACATACTGAATAATCCCTTCTCATAAGATGCCTCTCTTTTGCTGTTTAAAGAGCTGAGCAGTCCGGGCGGAGACTGACCTCGTTCCGCTTTCCAAGCGACCCCCTTGTTGAAAGTGCGACAAAAGAGATAGGGCGAATGACTATACTTCGCTCATAGCTGCCCGTCATGCCAGCTCAAAAAACAGGCTTAACGTAGGATATTTAATGAGATGGTCACTCCCTCCTTCCCAGTACTATGCTGAGGACAGGCTTTCATTCGGAGAACCATCATGGAAAACATTGCGCTTATTGGTATCGATCTGGGTAAGAACTCTTTCCATATTCATTGTCAGGATCATCGTGGGAAGGCCGTTTACCGTAAAAAATTCACCCGACCAAAGCTAATCGAATTTCTGGCGACATGCCCGGCAACAACCATCGCGATGGAAGCCTGTGGCGGTTCTCACTTTATGGCACGCAAGCTGGCAGAGTTAGGGCATTTTCCAAAGCTGATATCACCGCAATTTGTCCGCCCATTCGTTAAAAGCAACAAAAATGACTTCGTTGATGCTGAAGCTATCTGTGAAGCAGCATCACGTCCATCTATGCGTTTCGTGCAGCCCAGAACCGAATCTCAGCAGGCAATGCGAGCTCTGCATCGTGTCCGTGAATCCCTGGTTCAGGATAAGGTGAAAACAACTAATCAGATGCATGCTTTTCTGCTGGAATTTGGTATCAGCGTTCCGCGAGGTGCTGCCGTTATTAGTCGACTGAGTACCCTTCTTGAGGACAGTAGTTTGCCTCTTTATCTCAGCCAGTTACTGCTGAAATTACAACAGCATTATCACTATCTTGTTGAGCAGATTAAAGATCTGGAATCTCAGTTGAAACGAAAGTTGGACGAAGATGAGGTTGGACAGCGCTTGCTGAGTATTCCCTGCGTTGGAACGCTGACTGCCAGTACTATTTCAACTGAGATTGGCGACGGGAAGCAGTACGCCAGCAGCCGTGACTTTGCGGCGGCAACAGGGCTGGTACCCCGACAGTACAGCACGGGAGGTCGGACGACATTGTTAGGGATTAGCAAGCGGGGCAACAAAAAGATCCGAACTTTGTTGGTTCAGTGTGCCAGGGTATTCATACAAAAACTGGAACACCAGTCTGGCAAGTTGGCCGACTGGGTCAGGGAGTTGTTGTGTCGGAAAAGCAACTTTGTCGTCACCTGTGCTCTGGCAAACAAGCTGGCCAGAATAGCCTGGGCACTGACGGCGCGACAGCAAACTTACGAAGCATAAAGGCAGAAATACACCAGTTTAAACAATCATTCATCTGGTTTTGCGAATACTGATATTGATGATACTAACGGCCCACCGGCCTGTTGAGGAACCTGTAAAACGGAAAGGCTCATTGAAGCCGTATATTTTCTGGAGGTTCATCAGGCGCGGAACTCATCGAGGCGCGGGAATAAAATCCCATTCAGACGCCGGATAGATTCAAGCAAGCCAACTTGTCGTCAAAATCGGTGTTGCAAAAACGGGAGTGACCATAGATTCCGTTTTCTGAGACGACCCCAGAAACATACCCGCTCCTATTGAATACAAATGCCTGTTAAACCGGACTGATAAATTTTCGATGCGTAATATATTCGATAATCCAGATATATACCGGTAAATTTTTAAATGCAGACAGGCTTGCCGTTGGTGGTGGCGTTATCGCGTTCAGCCTGCCGGCTGAGCTGGCGGATATCATCCCGCTGGCAGAGATAAGCCTGTTCGATAACCGCCGCTGCCCACGCCGGCATATGAGGCGACAGACGATAGTGGATCCATTTTCCGTCCCGCCGGTCGGTAAGCAGCCCGTTTTCTCTCAGCAGAGCCAGATGCCGTGAGATTTTGGGCTGAGTTTCTTTCAGCACGGACGTAAGTTCACAGACGCAGAGCTCCCCTTTTTCGCGTAGCAGCAGCACGAGGCTGAGTCGGGTTTCGTCGGAAAGGCTTTTAAAAAGCTGCAGGGGGGACACGGGTGGCATGGTGACTCCTTATTGTGACTGACCTGAGTGTACCTGTGAAACTTTCTCCGTCAAATTTATATTCACTTAATCATATGTATGTGCGAACGCCGGACGAGCCTGAGCATGCAGAAGGACTTTCCGTCCGGATGCGCCTGACCGGCATTCCATGAACAGCGTTTTTGCCCTGCGCGTTGACCCCGTTAACAATTCGTGTAGAGTAAAAAGCGCTTTTTGCCGTGGTTCATCTGCCCGGCGGGCATTTGTGGCCGGTACTGAACGTCTGTTCATCCGGTCTTTCTGATTACCCGCGCTGCTCTGTCAGCCGTGAAGGAGTGATAAACACCACCATGCGTCTTACGCCACCCTGAGTCGTACCCCTCCTCTGTCGCACTGAATAAACTTCGGCGCGCACTCAAAAACATCCCGTCTGCGGATGTGCTTTTTCGTACGTAAAATTTTTGCCCTCACGGGCTGACCGTAATCAAAAACTGAGAAATGACTATGCTGCTGTCCTCGACGCGTAAGGACTGGCTGGGTAACGTCCGTGGTGACGTCCTTGCCGGTATTGTGGTCGCGCTCGCGCTTATTCCCGAAGCGATCGCCTTTTCCATCATCGCCGGAGTCGACCCGCAGGTCGGGCTCTACTCTGCGTTCTGTATTCCCCTGGTTATGGCCTTCCTCGGCGGCCGTCCGGCAATGATATCGTCCGCCACCGGTGCGATGGCGCTGCTGCTGATCACGCTTGTAAAAGACCACGGCCTGCAGTATCTGCTGGCGGCCTCGGCGCTGACCGGCGTACTGCAGCTGGCGGCCGGCTACCTGAAGCTGGGCAGCCTGATGCGCTACGTCTCCCGCTCGGTGGTCACCGGTTTCGTGAACGCGCTGGCCATCCTGATATTTATGGCGCAGCTGCCGGAGCTGACCAACGTCACCTGGCACGTTTATGCCCTGACCGCTGCGGGCCTGGGCATCATTTATCTCTTCCCGTATCTGAACAAAACCATTCCCTCGCCGCTGGTCTGCATCATCGTGCTGACCGCCATTTCCATGTGGCTGCACCTGGACGTGCGCACCGTGGGTGACATGGGCAAACTGCCGGACAGCCTGCCGGTGTTTCTGATCCCGGATATCCCGCTTAACCTCGACACGCTGATGATTATTCTGCCGTACTCGGCAGGACTTGCCGTGGTGGGGCTGCTGGAGTCGATGATGACCGCCACCATCGTGGACGACATGACCGACACGCCGAGCGATAAAAACCGCGAGTGCAAGGCGCAGGGCGTGGCCAACATCTGCACCTCCTTTATCGGCGGCATGGCGGGCTGCGCGATGATTGGCCAGTCGGTGATCAACGTCAAATCGGGCGGGCGCGGGCGGCTTTCCACGCTCACCGCCGGCGTGGTGCTGCTGCTGATGGTGGTGTTCCTGCGCGACTGGGTGTCCCGGATACCCATGGCGGCTCTGGTGGCGGTGATGATCATGGTCTCCATCGGCACCTTCTCCTGGCGCTCCATCAGCAACCTGCGCAGCCATCCGCTGTCAACCAGCGTGGTGATGCTGGCCACCGTGGTGGTGGTGGTGGCGACCGATAACCTGGCGTTTGGCGTGCTCACCGGCGTGCTGATTGCCTCGCTGAACTTCGCCACCAAGGTCGCCCGCTTTATGGCGGTCTCCTCTGAGCTGAAGGACGACACCCGCACCTATACCGTAGCCGGCCAGGTATTCTTTGCCTCATCCGATCGCTTTATGAGCCACTTCGACTTCCGTGAAGCGGTGGAGCGCGTGGTGATTGACGTAACGCACGCCCACTTCTGGGATATCACCTCCGTGAGCGCGCTGGACCGGGTGGTTATCAAGTTCCGTCGCGAAGGCACGGAAGTGGAGATCAAGGGTATGAATGACGCGACCCGCACCCTCGTTGACCGCTTCGGAGTGCATGACAAGCCTGAAGAAGTGGAAAAGCTGATGGGTGGCCATTAATTTACTGGAGAAAGCATCATGAATAACACCGTTATTGCCTGCGTTGACGGCTCGCCGTCAACCCGGCCGGTCTGTGAGTATGCTGCCTGGGCAGCCGGTAAACTTGGCGCGCCGCTGGCGCTGCTGCACGTGCTCGAAAAGAGTGAGACTCCCGCCGTGTCTGACCTGACCGGGAGCATTGGTATTGACAGCCGGGAGCAGCTGACCGAAGCGCTGGTCCGCGTCGAGGGTGAGCGCAGCCGGCTGCTGATGGCGCAGGGCAAGGCCGTGCTGGCCGGCTGTGCGGAGCTCCTGAAGCAGACCGGACAGCCGGACGCACAGCTGCTGCAAAAGCACGGCGCACTGGACGAAATCCTGGCGGAGCTGGGCGAAGTCCGGCTGATGGTGCTGGGGCGCCGCGGGACGCAGAATCAGGTAGGCAGCCATCTGGAAAGCGTCATTCGCCTGCAGAAAAACCCGGTGCTGATTGTGCCGGAGACGTTTACGCCGCCGGCGCGGGTGATGTTTGCGTACGACGGCAGCAGTGAGAGCCGTAAAAACCTGACGCGCCTGACGGTCAGCCCGCTGCTGCACGGCCTGAGCTGTCATATCGTGATGGTCAACGGTGACATGTCAGCCCTGCAGGATGCGCAGGCTGTTCTTCAGGAAGCCGGTATCACGACCGAGACACGCCTGCTGGAAGACGAGTCCGTAACCGGGGCGCTGTGCCGCTACGCGGACGCCCATGATATCGACCTCACGGTAATGGGGGCCTGCGGGCACTCCCGGTTACGGCGATTCTTTATTGGCAGCCACACCACGGAAATGCTGTCTGAAAGCCGTCAGCCCCTGCTGATGCTGCGATGAAACAGGCGGGCCTGATATCAGGCCCGCCTTCACAGGGGAAAGAGGATGACGGGTATGAAGGTAAAGGCGCGTTATTGCGGCGCATCCGTCCTGATACCGGTGGCCAGCAGGCTGGCGCCAAGAATGTAGACCAGGCAGAACAGGGCCTGAAGATGCAGGGTGACATGGTTATCTATCAGCACGCCCATGATTACCGGGGATGCCCCGCTGGCAATCACCGTCCCTGCCTCAACCGCCGAGCGCACCCTGGCCAGCTGCGCCGGACCAAACAGCTGTACCCAGAGCGCGGTGGCAAGCGTTGAGGCAATGGCCGACGATACGCCGGTCATAATCAGGTAAAAAGGCGTCACCCACTGACCGTTGCTGAGCCATAGCGCCAGCATGGCCAGGGCCTGTGGCATCAGAAACCACGGCAGCAGCCTGCGTGGTGAGAGCCGGTCAATCAGCGGGCCAAACGACAGCAGCGATACCGCCTGGGTAATGGCATAGGCAATAAACCATACCGCCACCCACGACAGCTCCCAGCCTTTCTCCTGTGCCAGCCTCGCCTGGTGGAAGAAGAAGCCGGTGGTGATAAAGGGGGAGGCCAGCACGACAGGCAGCGCCAGCAGCAGGTTGCGGTTTCGCCATACCGGCGCCTCTTTTTCTTTCTCCTCACCCCGCTTTCTGAACGTACGCAGCGGCTTCTCTTTCCCGCGGGGCAAAAACATCAGCGCGACCCCCACGCCGGCAACAAGCATTCCGGCATTGATGCCCCAGGCAGCGCGCCATCCCGTCAGCGCGCTTATCTGCACCGCAATCACAGGAAAAACGGCCTGCGCCAGCGAGAGCCCCAGCGCGATGGCGCCGAGCGCCTTGCCTGCATCAAGGGGGAACTGGCGCGCCGTTGCGGTCAGCGCAGTATGCACCATCAGTCCCTGGCCGCCGAGGCGCAGAAAGTAAAACCCGATGCACAGCATCCACGCCGCCTGTGCGCCGGAAACCAGCAGGCAGGCCGTGAGCAGCAAAAGGGTGACCGCCAGCGTGAAGCGGCGGGTCGTGGTGTAGTCAATCAGCCGTCCGGCCCAGGTCAGCGTGATGGCGCTCATCACCGTTCCGATTGCGTACAGGCCGCCCAGTCCGCCGTCGGTGAGCCCAAAGGCCTCACGAAAATCCTGCCCGTAAAGTGAGACAAAATAGGTCTGTCCAAAGCTGGACATGGCCATCAGCATCGCACCGAACGTAAGGTGAGAGGCGTGATGAAACATAAACCGAAAAAGCTGACGCATGAATATCCCTGAAGGCGGGCTGCAGCCCGCCGATTAATCACGACGTGTCCGTACCGGCTGCTGCGGACACGGCGCCTGCGTCCCTGAAGCAGGTACACGCGGGTTCACCGTGAAAGGTGGCAGTCCCGTAACGGATATGAGAGAACGGTACCCGGCGCGGACTGGCTGTCGCGGCAGGCTCTCTGATAAAGGACGGGCGAAGAGAAACTCAGGGTGGCGTAATGTGCATGACTCACAGTCAGATATAAAATGCTGCCGAAACGATAATTTTTAATGCTCTTCAGGTCAAGCCTGAAAACGGGCTCCTCATGCCCGCCGCAGGGGGAGTCGCACAAAAACAGTGGATAGCCGCTTGATTAACGCCCGTGACCGGGCCAGAATTGCGGCGAGGTGATGGCGTTCCACCTTACCCAACCGCTTCCCCTGAGAAGCTGATGACGCCTGATATTACTCCCCTTTAACCGGGAGTATGTCAGGCCGCCCCGTATCATCAGCCTGCATACTCCCTCTGACACAGAGGTAAACCCCGTGAAATCTTATCTGGCCATTATCATTGGTGGATCCGCTGGCTGCCTGATCCGCTGGCTGCTTGGCGCACGCCTGAACAGCCTGTTTCCTGACCTGCCACCGGGCACGCTGGTAGTGAACCTTGCGGGCGGATTTATCATTGGTGCGTCGCTGGCCTGGTTCATGCGCCATCCTGACCTGGATCCGGCCTGGCGATTACTTGTTATCACCGGGCTGTGCGGTGGGCTGACCACGTTTTCCACGTTTTCCCTGGAAATATTCTCACAGCTGCAGTCCGGTAATTATTTCTGGGCGTTTACTTCACTGCTGGTACACGTAACCGGCTCCATTCTGATGACTGCCCTGGGTTTTTTTGTCGTCACATGGCTGCTGTGAGCGTGTGGCTGATGACGGATAAAAATGCCCCTGCCTGCGGCAGCTTTACAGGGCTTTACCTCTTCCGCCTGAAGCGGGCCGGACGTTATGATAAAATTAACGTCACGCTAATTCGTTAATTTATCAGCAATTAATTATCGTATTTTTTATATCTTCAGCGTAGCTCAGCCGGCTTATCCTCTGATAACCAGCGGTTGTATATCAGGGGAAGGCCTGTTTTTTTTGAATAAAGGGAGGGAGTGTGTCAGAAATCCCAGACAGAAATAAAAAGAGGATGTCAGAAGTGCCATCTGCATTTTTCAGCTCGCCCGCAGCCGGCGGCATCGTGCTCATCATCGCCTCAGCAGCCGCTATCATCGTGGCTAACTCTCCGCTCAGGGAGGGATATGAGGTATTCCTGAAATACAACGCCGCCGGCCTCTCCGTTGAGCACTGGATAAACGACGCCCTGATGGCCGTGTTCTTCATGATGGTCGGCCTGGAAATCAAGCGCGAGCTTCTCACCGGTCAGCTTGCCACCTGGGGCCAGCGCGCGCTGCCGGGATTTGCCGCGCTGGGCGGGATGGCCGTGCCTGCGGCCATTTACGTATGGTTTAATGCGGGCAGCGATGAAACCCTCGCTGGCTGGGCAATTCCTGCCGCCACGGACATTGCCTTTGCGCTCGGGGTACTGGCACTGCTGGGCAGTCGCGTACCTGCCTCGCTGAAAATTTTCCTGTCGGCGCTGGCTATTCTGGACGACATGGGCGCAGTGGCTATTATTGCGCTCTTCTATACCAGTAATATTTCGTTTCTGATGCTGGCCGGTGCGGCGGTCACGGTTGCTCTGCTGTTTATCATGAACCGTGCCGGGATTACCCGGCTGTTTCCCTATCTGCTGGCGGGGGGCGTGCTGTGGTTTTTCATGCTTCAGTCCGGGGTGCACGCCACCATCGCGGGTATCCTGCTGGCGCTCTTTATCCCGCTGCGGGTAACCGATCCGGATAAACAATCCCCTCTTGCCCGGCTGGAGCACGGCATCAATCCGTGGGTGACGTTTCTGATACTGCCGCTGTTTGGCTTCGCAAATGCGGGGGTCGCGCTCTCCGGTATGACGGCTGATGACCTGATGTCGCCGGTACCGGTCGGCGTTGCGCTGGGCCTGTTTGTTGGCAAGCAGGCGGGCATTTTCGGCCTGTCGCTGCTGGCCGTCAGCCTGGGCCTGGCAAAACGGCCTGAAAAAAGTACCTGGCTGCAGGTTTACGGCGTATCGGTCCTGTGCGGAATAGGGTTTACCATGAGCCTGTTTATCGGCAACCTGGCGTTTGCAGAAAGCCCCCTGTTGGTGGACGAGGTCAAGGTGGGGGTACTTGCCGGCTCTGTACTGGCAGCACTGGCGGGTATGCTGATACTGCGCTTTTCTCCTTCGCATCCTTCCCGGTAACGCATTCGGGTCCGGAAAATCCCCGTGATGACGGGGATTTTTATTTCCCTGCAAACTTATTAATCAACAGGGCCACCTTCATTACCGTCGGCATTTATTCAGGTGCTTATCATCACACTGGTGCCCGCATTTATAGTTTGCCGAAAAAATTCGCACCGTTAATCATGCAGGTACAAACAAAAAGCAGTCTTTTTGTCAATCATGGCAACTTTTCCTGGCCGCCCCCGGTTATGTCGGTTCTCTCGCCTGTTATTAATGTAGCGGGTAATGTCCCATTTCAAAAAGGGGAAAGGGAGAGGCATGCTGATGTCTAAAATCAGAATGCCCCCGGAGTTCTGTTTATGGATGAGAACCTACAGCTGCTTGTGTCCTGCCAGAATTTTCAGGCCAATGATACCCGCCAGAATCAGTCCGAAACAGGCAATGCGTAACAGGCCCTTATCTTCATTTAAGTAAATTATTCCGTACGCTGCTGTCCCTAAAGCACCAATCCCGACCCAGACCGCATAAGCGGTTCCTACAGGAATAGTCCGTGTTGCCAGGGACAAAAAGTACATGCTCACACCGATAAATGTCAGGCAAAAAATACTGGGGTAGATCCGGGTAAATCCCTCAGTCCGGAGCATTGACGCGGCATAAAAGACTTCGGCTATGCCGGCAATCACCAGATACATCCATCCATTCATAAAACTCCTTTAACGGCTCATCAAAACCAGCAATATTGTGGGCAATGTTAACTCTGTTTTTAAGCAGGGGATCATCAGCATCAACCGCGAAACCCTTTCCGGCACAGGAAAAAATCGCTGCCTGCGTCGGGTTAACTGCCTGGGCCCAGTTTTTTTAACCTGAAATAGGTGGCCCTGGATATGCCGGTTTTCTCCATCACCAGTTTAATGGGCGTTTCGTGCCGGATAAGCTCCAGTGCGGCGGCCGATTTGTGATGAGGTTTCCGTCCAAACCTGACGCCTGCCGCCATGGCGATGACCCGGCCTTCGTTTGTGCGCTCCAGGATCCGCTCCCGCTCAGCTTCAGCAACGGCAGCAAGGATCTGAATGACCATTTTACCCATCGTGCCTTCAGTACTCAGTCCATTCTCCAGAAACCGGATGGCTATTCCCTTTTTATAGCAGGCATCAACAATGTGGATCATATCCGCTGTGTTGCGGCCAAGCCGGTCCATTTTGGTACACATGATAATGTCATCTTTTTCGGCACGGGCAAGCAGCCGTTGTAACCCTTCACGTTCGTCCGTGGCGCCCGACATCATGTCAGTAAAAATCCGGTCATCTCTGACGCCTGAAGATTTCAGCTCCATGATCTGCGCCGTCAGTTTCTGATGGCTCGTTGATACCCTTGCATATCCCAGTAATGCCATATTGGTCTCACAAATCGATACTGATACTGCGTAGTATCATAAAGCATAAAACACGATTTTTGATACTCATGTAAGCACGCACTTTAAAAGGTCTCAAAACTTATAATATCTGAGACTATCAAAATTTGAGCAGAGCGATACCCTTACGAAAGGATGCGGGATGAGTGACGGTTTTCTGACCAGTGAACAGACCGAAAACTACGGACGGTATGCCGCCGAGCCTAACGAGGTTCAGCTGGCCCGGTATTTTCATCTTGATGAACGCGATCTTGTTTTTATTAATCAGCGCCGGGGGAAACATAACCGATTTGGGATTGCCCTTCAGCTAACCACGGCCCGTTTTCTGGGAACCTTCCAGACCGATCCCTTGCAAATACCTCCCGGCGTCCGAAATTACGTTGCATTACAGCTGAACATTCATCGCCCTGAGATCATGGCCCGATACGCCCAGAGAGAGAATACCCGTTGGGAGCATCAAAGGCTGATCAGGCAACACTCTGACTACCATGATTTTGGCGATTTCCCCTGGTCGTTCAGACTGAAACGTCTGCTTTATATCCGCACATGGCTCAGTAACGAGCGCCCCGGTCTGATGTTCGATTTTGCCACGGCATGGTTGCTCCAGAATAAAGTATTGTTGCCCGCAGCCTCAGCGCTGACGAGGCTCATTGGCGAAATTCGTGAGCGGGCAAGCAGGCGTTTGTGGCGCAGACTGGCTGCATTACCTGACAGCTGGCAGACTGAGCAACTGGCCGGTCTGCTTGTCATACCGGAAGGACAGCGGGTTTCCGTGATGGAGCAGATACGAAAAGGGCCCGTCAACGTCAGTGGTCCGGCCTTTACTGACGCACTTCAGCGCTACACACGCCTGCGCAGCCTGGAGTTTTCCCGGCTGAATTTTGCCGGGCTGCCTGCAATTCAACTCCGCAACCTGGCTCGTTATGCTGGCATGGCTTCGGTAAAATATATCGCCAGAATGCCGGAGGAACGGCGGCTGGCCATCCTGACCGCGTTTGTTAAAGCACAGGAAATTTTGGCACTCGATGAGGCTGTCGATGTTCTGGATCTGCTGATCCTCAATATCACGCGTTCAGCGAAGCAAACCGGGCAGAAAAAACGGCTCAGAACGCTCAAAGATCTTGATCGCGCGGCGCTACTTCTGGCACATGCATGTACGCTTTTACTGGATGATAAAATGGATGACGCAGCGCTGCGTCAGACTATTTTCAGCCACGTACCAAAGAACCGGCTGGCGGAATCCGTAGGTAAAGTCAATGAGCTTGCCCGCCCGCAGGACACAAATTTCCAGGATGAAATGGTCGAGCAATATGGACGGGTTAAGCGCTTTCTGCCAGCGATGCTGCGTGATTTACATTTTCAGTCTGCCCCTGCCGGCGAAAATACGCTATCGGCCATACATTACCTGGCCGAACTGAGTGGTTCGAAAAAACGCCTCCTGGAGAATGCGCCTGAGCAGATCATTACAGGTCCCTGGAAACGTCTGGTGTACGACTCCGAAGGCCGGATACAGCGTGCAGGATACTCATTGTGCCTGCTGGAACGCCTTCAGGATTCGCTGCGTCGCCGCGATATCTGGCTGGAGAACAGCGATCGCTGGGGCGATCCGCGTCAGAAGTTTCTTCAGGGGAAAGAATGGCAGGCTCAGCGGATCGCCGTATGCCGGGCGCTTGGACACCCCACCGATGGTGGAAATGCCGTTAAACAGCTGGCAACCGAACTGGACGAAACCTGGAAAACGGTGGCCTCACGCTTTGAGCTGAATGCTGCCGTGAGCATCTGTCATCAGGGTAAATATCCGTCCCTGACCATCAGCAGTCTGGAAAAACTGGAAGAACCGCAGCCGCTGATTCTTCTGAACAGCCGCGTCAGGCAGCTGGTCCCCCCTGTTGATCTGACAGAGCTGCTGCTTGAAATTGACGCCCGGACTGGTTTTACCCGCGAATTCACTCATGTGAGTGAGTCTGAAGCCCGTGCTCAGGATCTTAACATCAGCCTGTGTGCCGTACTGCTCGCTGAAGCCTGCAATATCGGACATGAACCGCTGATCAAACACAGTATTCCGGCACTGACCCGCCACCGTCTGAGCTGGGTAAAACAAAACTACATTCGGGCTGAAACGCTGGTCAGCGCTAATGCCCGGTTGGTCGATTTTCAGTCCACGCTGGAACTGTCTGAGCGCTGGGGCGGCGGAGAAGTGGCTTCTGCAGATGGGATGCGCTTTGTCACTCCTGTAAAAACGCTGAACTCTGGCCCTAACAGAAAATACTTTGGCTCAGGGCGTGGGATCACCTGGTACAATTTTGTTTCTGACCAGTATTCCGGCTTTCACGGCATCGTTATCCCCGGTACGTTGCGTGACTCTATCTTTGTGCTGGAAGGGCTTCTGGAGCAGCAGACGGGGCTGAATCCGGTGGAGATTATGACGGACACTGGAGGGTCCAGCGACATTATCTTTGGCCTGTTCTGGCTGCTGGGCTACCAGTTTTCGCCCCGCCTGGCAGATGCCGGTGAGGCGGTATTTTGGCGTGCAGATAAAAATGCGAACTACGGGGTACTGGATGAGCTGGCGCGGGGATGCGTTGAACTGTCAAAGATAGAAACCCAATGGGATGAAATGATGAGGGTTTCCGGTTCTCTGAAGCTGGGTACAGTCCACGCCTCAGAACTTGTGGGCTCGCTTTTAAAAAGTTCCCGTCCGTCAGGGCTGGCGCAGGCGATTATGGAGGTGGGACGGGTCAACAAGACGCTGTACCTCCTCAACTACATTGATGATGAAGAATATCGTCGCAGGATACTGACTCAGCTTAACCGGGGAGAAGGCCGTCACGCCGTGGCAAGGGCGATCTGTTACGGCCAACGTGGTGAGATTAGAAAACGTTACCGTGAGGGGCAGGAGGATCAACTGGGTGCGCTGGGGCTTGTCACTAACGCAGTTGTATTGTGGAACACGCTTTATATGCAGGAAGCGCTATCACATTTGCGCAGCGCTGGTGAGATCCCGGAAGACGAGCATATCTCACGCCTGTCGCCACTGATGTACGGTCATATCAACATGCTGGGACATTATACGTTCACGCTGCCGGAAAATATTCTGAAGGGAGAGTTGAGGCCATTAAATTTCAATTCAAACAATGAATTATTGCCTTAACGTGGTTTTTTACACGATTGAACCTCGAACCCCTTCCACGGCTTCGCTTGCCGCCCCGCTACGGCAGATTCGAAGTATTCATCGAAATGTCATCCTTTAGAAACAGTGCGTTAACAAGGAATTTCTATCCTTTGCATCGCGAACCGCAATTGTGCGGCCAGCAATATTGCAAAAGGTGATCAAATGATGCCCCATCCAATACAGGACGCCGTGCTGCGGGTCGACCGGTTGAGCGTCGTCTATCCAGGCGGCGTGACAGCCCTACGCGATACCTCGATTGCATTTCGGCGTGGTGAGTTCACCGTGCTGCTTGGTCTCTCGGGCGCAGGCAAGTCGACCTTGCTCCGTAGTCTCAATCGACTCGTCACGCCCACTGGCGGCAGTGTCACCAGCGAACTCGGTGAGCTCGGCAGCGGCTCGGCCTTGCGTCAGCATCGTCGGCGTACCGCCATGATCTTTCAGCACCACCAGCTAATCGAACGTCAAAGCGCACTGGCTAATGTGCTTACCGGTCGGCTGGCCTTTCACAACACGCTCCGCTCGCTGTTTCCTCTGCCGCGTGCCGATCAGGAGATTGCGCTCAGTTGCCTCGCTCGGGTCGGTCTGGCAGACAAGGCGCTAAGCCGGGTGGACAAACTGTCCGGTGGCCAGCAGCAGCGGGTAGGCATCGCGCGTGCGCTAGCGCAACAGCCGGCGATCATTCTGGCCGATGAGCCGGTAGCCAGTCTCGACCCGGCCACTTCGGTCCGTGTTCTCGGATTGCTGCGCGACATCTGCAAGGAAGACGGCATCACCGCCATCGTTTCGCTGCATCAACTCGAATATGCCCGCCGCTTCGCCGATCGCGTCGTCGGGCTGGCCGATTCTCAGATCGTTTTCGATGCCGCGCCCTCGGAACTCACCGATGCGCAGCTTGAGCGCATCTATGCAGGCCGCTCTACGACTCAGCCAGCGAATGCTCCGGCTGAACCACCTGTCATGCTCGAACCTTCACTGGAGATGTCCCGATGAAACGCTTATCCGCGCTCTTATTGACTTGCTTGCTGTCCGCTGTTTCAAGTTTGTCCGCCCTAGCGGCCGATGCCGATCCGGATGTGCTAAAGGTTGCCCTGCTGCCGGACGAAAACGCCTCCGAGCTGATCAAGCGTAACCAGCCGCTGAAGGATTATCTGGAAGAGCATCTGGACAAGAAGGTGCAGCTGATCGTAACCACCGACTATTCCTCGATGATTGAGGCGATGCGCTTTGGCCGTATCGACCTGGCGTATTTCGGTCCGCTGTCCTACGTCATGGCCAAAAGCAAAAGCGACATCGAGCCCTTCGCTGTCACGGTCATCGACGGCAAGCCGACCTATCGCTCGGTGATTATCGCCAATGTGGCGTCAGGCGTGAATGAGTATGCCGACCTTAAGGGCAAGAAGATGGCCTATGGTGACCGGGCATCGACGTCCAGCCATTTGATTCCCAAAACCGTGCTTCTTGAGACGGCCGGTTTGACGGGTGGGCGGGACTACGAAGAATATTTTGTGGGCACGCATGACGCCGTTGCCGTCAACGTGGCGAACGGCAACGCCGATGCGGGTGGGCTGTCGGAGGTAATTTTCAATCACGTAGTCGAACGTGGCCTAATCGATCCGAGCAAGGTGAAAGTACTTGGTTACAGCGGCGAATACCCCCAGTACCCCTGGGCGATGCGCTCGAACCTGAGCCCCGAGCTGAAAACCAAGGTGCGGGATGTATTCGTCGGTATCGACGATCCCGAAGTGCTGCGCAACTTCAAGGCCGAGGCCTTCGCGCCAATCACCGACGCCGACTACGATGTGATCCGCAAAATGGGATCGCTGCTCGGCCTCGACTTCGCCACGATGTGAGCACCGATATGTCTACTCATTACGACGTGCAGGCGCTGCCTGCAGAGCAACGCGAGCACATCCTTCGAGGCTTCGGCCTCGGTTGGTGGCGCCAGCTGGGGCAGGTGGCGATTGTATTCGGAGTGGTGCTGTTGGCCTGCTGGTACGTGGGGCTGCTCGATGCCACCACGCTGCTGAACGGGCTGCCCTCCATCACGACCCTGGCAGGCGAGGCCATGCCGCCAGACTTTTCGGGCTATCGAAGCTGGATTCGCCCCTTGATCGACACCTTGGCGATGAGCATCGCCGGTACGGCCATCGCAGTGGTGTTCTCGCTGGTGGTGGCCTTCGTTGCAGCGCGCAATACGGCGCCGCACCCCCTTGTGTTCGGTGTTGCCCGGGTGCTGCTCAATGCCCTGCGGTCGGTGCCGGAGCTGATCATGGGCATCATCTTCGTTGCAGCCGTAGGGTTCGGCGCCTTGCCGGGCGTGCTTGCCCTGGGTCTGCATTCGGTCGGCATGGTCAGCAAGTTCTTCGCCGAGGCCATCGAGCACGTCGACGAAGCGCCGGTGGAAGCCGCTCGGGCGGCGGGGGCTACGCCGATGCAAGTGCTGCTGCACGCGGTTTTGCCACAGGTGACGCCGCAGTTCGCCGACGTGGCGATCTACCGCTGGGAATACAACTTTCGCGCCTCCACCGTGATGGGCATGGTTGGCGCCGGCGGTATCGGCTTCGAACTCATGGGCTCGCTGCGCATCATGCAGTACCAGGAGGTTGCAGCAATCCTGCTGGTCATCCTGGCCATGGTCACGCTAGTAGACGCCTTCAGTGGCGTGCTGCGCAAACGTTTCAAATAGGACAAAACATGCTGCCGAAACTCGTTATAACTCACCGAGTACACGATGAGATCCTGCAACTGCTGGCGCCACATTGCGAGCTGGTGACCAACCAGACCGACAGCACGCTGACGCGCGAGGAAATTCTGCGCCGCTGTCGCGATGCTCAGGCGATGATGGCGTTCATGCCCGATCGGGTCGATGCAGACTTTCTTCAAGCCTGCCCTGAGCTGCGTGTAGTCGGCTGCGCGCTCAAGGGCTTCGACAATTTCGATGTGGACGCCTGTACTGCCCGCGGGGTCTGGCTGACCTTCGTGCCTGATCTGTTGACGGTCCCGACTGCCGAGCTGGCGATCGGACTGGCGGTGGGGCTGGGGCGGCATCTGCGGGCAGCAGATGCGTTCGTCCGCTCTGGCGAGTTCCAGGGCTGGCAACCACAGTTCTACGGCACGGGGCTGGATAACGCTACGGTCGGCATCCTTGGCATGGGCGCCATCGGACTGGCCATGGCTGAGCGCTTGCAGGGATGGGGCGCGACCCTGCAGTACCACGAGGCGAAGGCTCTGGATACACAAACCGAGCAACGGCTCGGCCTGCGCCAGGTGGCGTGCAGCGAACTCTTCGCCAGCTCGGACTTCATCCTGCTGGCGCTTCCCTTGAATGCCGATACCCAGCATCTGGTCAACGCCGAGCTGCTTGCCCTCGTACGGCCGGGCGCTCTGCTTGTAAACCCCTGTCGTGGTTCGGTAGTGGATGAAGCCGCCGTGCTCGCGGCGCTTGAGCGAGGCCAGCTCGGCGGGTATGCGGCGGATGTATTCGAAATGGAAGACTGGGCTCGCGCGGACCGGCCGCGGCTGATCGATCCTGCGCTGCTCGCGCATCCGAATACGCTGTTCACTCCGCACATAGGGTCGGCAGTGCGCGCGGTGCGCCTGGAGATTGAACGTTGTGCAGCGCAGAACATCATCCAGGTATTGGCAGGTGCGCGCCCAATCAACGCTGCGAACCGTCTGCCCAAGGCCGAGCCTGCCGCATGTTGAATCCGGTCTGGCTGAAGAGCCTGGTAGCGATCGTTCAAACAGGCAGTTTTCAGAGCGCGGCGAGGGCGTTGGGGCTGGCCCAGCCGACGGTGTCGCAGCACTTGCAGAAGCTTGAAGAGCAGGTCGGCGTAACGCTGGTGCAGCGCAGTCGTAGCGGCTGCCAGCCTACCACACGGGCGCTGGCCTTCATGCCGCATGCGACCGCCTTGCTCGACATGCACGCCCGGGCGCTAGAAGCCCTGCATGGCAATCGTGAGCGCGTCGGGGCCAGCACCAACATCGGCACCTACCTTCTCCAGCCATTCGTGCGCAACTATCTGACGACCGCAAATGAGAGGGGCGAGGTGGATCTGCGCATCGCCGCCAACCCGGATGTGGCCGACCAGCTACTGGCGGGCCAGCTCGACGCCGCGATCATGGAATGGTGGCTACCTCACCCCGACTTCGAACACCGCCTCTGGCGGGTCGAGCCGCTGGTGCTTATCGTCAGCCCCGACCATGCGCTGGCTGAAGCAGGGTGCATAGAACGTGATCGTCTGGTGGACCTGCCGATGCTGGGAGGTGAACCGGGTAGCGGTACCGGACGGCTTCTGACCGAATACTTTGGCGAACTGGGCGTGCCTCGCAGCGGTATGCAGCTAGGCAGCACCGAGGCAGTCAAACAAGCAGTGAGGGCGGGACTCGGCGTGTCGTTGGTGATGGCTTCCGCAGTACAAGACGAAGTTCGCAGTGGCGCGCTGGTAGCTCTTCCCATCCCGGGGCTTGAAAAGCGTCTCCAACTGATCTGGCGCAAACCTCCCGGAAATCTGCACCCGCCGGGATTTGTGCGGCACTTATTGGAGGAGGCAGATCTAGCTGGATAAGGTGATGGATGGTTGCGATCCAGCGCTTGGCTTGTCAGCCTAGGGAAACTCTGAAAAAGACTTTCTGATTTGGCAAAATACCGCGCCCCCACCCACCGAGTTTCCCGATGAAGCAGATGACCTTCGCCGACGCCGAGTACGCTGGCAAGCGCAAGCAAACCCGCAAGGAGTTGTTCCTGATCGAGATGGATCGGGTGGTGCCGTGGAAGGGCTTGATTGCTTTGATCGAGCCACATTATCCGAAGGGTGAAGGTGGCCGTCCGGCCTACCCGTTGATGGCGATGCTGCGTGTGCATCTGCTGCAGAACTGGTTCGGCTACAGCGATCCAGCGATGGAGGAAGCGCTGTACGAAACCACGATCCTGCGCCAGTTTGCCGGGCTGAACCTGGAGCGCATCCCCGACGAAACCACCATTCTCAACTTCCGCCGCTTGCTGGAGAAACACGAGCTGGCGGCCGGCATCCTCGCTGTCATCAATGGCTCTGGGCGACCGCGGCCTGTCGCTGCGCCAGGGCACCATCGTCGATGCAACGCTGATCAATGCGCCCAGTTCGACCAAGAACAAGGACGGCAAGCGCGACCCGGAAATGCACCAGACCAAGAAGGGAAACCAGTATTATTTCGGCAGTGCGACCTGAAAGTCGCATGGGTTTCTGTTCCGCAGGTTAACGCCCGACGGAACCGACTGTTCCACCACTCGTTCCCTACCCAGACAGGCGTGGCCGGTAACAGCCGGGTCTGAAGCTCTGGGGACAATGTAACCGCCGATATTTCGGTAGGTCGAACCGCGAGGCCAGACTGAATCTGCCAGCATCAAGGCGGAGAGGCGCCAGGGATGAACAGGTACCCGCCAACTGCACGGGGGTGATGGTGCTCGCTTGGCGACTGGCTTCTTGCTGGAGGTTAGAGATTGCTTCGGCAATTGCCTTGGTCTGAGCCACATAGCTGCCGGATAGGTTGGCAATCACAATGCAGCAACGCGGTAACTCCAGAGCGGCGCTCATCAGGCAGCTGAGTGTGTAGGTGCTCACGGTAGCCAGCGTACCGCCGCCGATGACAGGGAAGGTGCGAATAAGCAGGTCATTTCTTCCCAAGCTGACTCGCTGATTAAAATTTCGCGGATCTGGGCCGATTTTTTTCCCGCAAACACATCGAATCAGCCTATTTAGGCTATTTTTTCCACCATTTCTGGCGTTATTTCCGGTTTTTACTGAGATCTCTCCCACTGACGTATCATTTGGTCCACCCGAAACAGGTTGGCCAGGGTGAATAACATCGCCAGTTGGTTATCGTTTTTCAGCAGCCCTTTGTATCTGGCTTTCACGAAGCCGAACTGCCGCTTGATGATGCGAAACGGGTGCTCCACCCTGGCACGGATGCTGGCTTTCATGTATTCGATGTTGATGGCCGTTTTGTTCTTGCGCGGATGCTGCTTCAAGGTTTTTACCTTGCCGGGACGCTCGGCGATCAGCCAGTCCACATCCACCTCGGCCAGCTCCTCGCGCTGTGGCGCTCCTTGGTAGCCGGCATCGGCTGAGACAAATTGCTCCTCTCCATGAAGCAGATTACCCAGCTGATTGAGGTCATGCTCGTTGGCCGCGGTGGTGACTAGGCTGTGGGTCAGGCCACTCTTGGCATCGACACCAATGTGGGCCTTCATGCCAAAGTGCCACTGATTGCCTTTCTTGGTCTGATGCATCTCCGGATCGCGTTGCTGCTCTTTGTTCTTGGTAGAGCTGGGTGCCTCAATGATGGTGGCATCCACCAAAGTGCCTTGGGTCATCATGACGCCTGCTTCGGCCAGCCAGCGATTGATGGTCTTGAACAATTGACGGGCCAGTTGATGCTGCTCGAGCAGGTGGCGGAAATTCATGATGGTGGTGCGATCCGGCAGGGCGCTATCCAGGGATAATCGGGCAAACAGGCGCATGGAGGCGATTTCGTACAGGGCATCTTCCATGGCACCGTCGCTCAGGTTGTACCAATGCTGCATGCAGTGAATACGCAGCATGGTCTCCAGCGGATAGGGCCGTCGGCCATTGCCCGCCTTGGGATAAAACGGCTCGATGACTTCCACCATGTTTTGCCATGGCAGAATCTGCTCCATGCGGGAGAGGAAAATCTCTTTTCGGGTCTGACGGCGCTTAGTGCTGAATTCACTATCGGCGAAGGTGAGTTGATGGCTCATGATGTCCCTCTGGGATGCGCTCCGGATGAATATGATGATCTCATATCAGGAACTTGTTCGCACCTTCCCTAAGCGTTCTGCAACTTGCCCGCAGCTGTTATTTTTACCAAAACGTCTGTACGATAAGTATGCGGAAATACGCGTGATCATGGCCGATATCTTTGAGGAGAATTACCGCTGTTACGACTATCGGCGCCTTCACGCGATGCTTCGCGGTAACAACAGGGTTATTTCTGAAAAGGTTGTCCGCAGACTGATGGCAGAAGAGCAGCTCGTTGTTAAGCGCACCAGGCGACGACGATACAACTCTTACTGTGGCGAAATCGGCCCGGCACCGGAAAATTTACTCGCCCGGGATTTTAGTTCCTGCAGGCCAAATGAGAAGTGGCTGACCGATATTACGGAGTTCCAGCTTCCGGCTGGAAAAGTCTATCTGTCGCCGGTTATCGACTGCTTTGATGGCCTGGTTGTAAGCTGGTCGATAGGAACACGCCCGGACGCGACGCTGGTGAATACGATGCTCGATGACGCACTCGATACGCTCAACGAACATGATAAACCAGTGATACACAGCGATCGTGGTGGCCATTACCGGTGGCCGGGCTGGCTCGAGCGTATCAACACCTCCGGACTTATAAGGTCCATGTCGCGCAAAGGATGCTCGTCGGATAATGCTGCGTGTGAAGGCTTCTTCGGGCGTATCAAAAACGAAATGTTCTATGGCAGAGACTGGGCGGGTATCACGCTGGAAAAATTTATCTGCTTCCTGGACAGGTACATACGCTGGTATAACGAGAAACGTATCAAGCTATCATTAGGTGCAATGAGTCCTGTGAAGTACCGGCAGCATCTTGGGATCATAACATAACAGTCCAGGAAAACATCCGCAGCCCCCTAATAGACATTAGCATTGAGCCCCTACAATACATGTTATTGCAAGCTTAAAATGTCACCAAATTCAGCCAGTTAGAAATGTCACCTTAAGAGATGTGAAGAGAGAGAAGTTGGTTTATGTCAGAGGAAAGCAGGCATGAATGACGTCCATGCCTGTGATGAGAGGCTATACCAATAAGCTGTTATTCCCCTTTTTTATGGTCGTGTTCCTTCAGTCCGGGATGCTTTGGCTTGTTTTCCGGAGTGACACGCCTTCTTTTATCTTCTTTGCCAGTTGATTCAGCAATCGGCTTTGGGCCAGGTTTAATACCCATAAAAATCTCCTTGAGTGACAAACAGATTCATATTTACGAACTGTGGCAGTAATGCCAAATATGAAATGAGGGTTCATGGTTATAAAACCAACTGACGTGTTTTCAGAAGCTTGCACTCCATCACACTGCTAAAGGTAAAAAAACAGAACAGAGCAGGGGGCTAGCGTTTCAGACTGGCTCGGAACTCTTCAGGATTAGCCAGTACGGGGTTGATGGCTCTGAGTTGCTCCTGAACCCGGGCTTGTGCACGTCGTTTGGGCATTTTTTTACTCCTATCTCGCTTTCCCTCTCGATCCAATTCATCCATCTTGTCCTGAGCCAGTTTCAGTACAGCACCGAGCCGTTTGTTATCAACGATTTGCCCCTGGTCGATGCATTCCAGTTTATCGAAGACCTGATAATTGAGTGATCGGTAGCCATATTTAAACGCCAGCGTACCATTTGGGTAGTCGTAAACTGTGATTTTTTCACCTGCAATTCTGGTATTTTCTTCCGTAGGTTCAACGAGATATATCATCTTATCGTAACGGAAAGTCAGTGTTTTCGAGAGTTTTCGTGATTCCTGCCAAGCAAAGATATCATCCAGATCTTCAGAGCTTTCAAGCACCGGTCGATGCAGGTCTTTGGGATATTTTGCTGGTCTGGCAAAACGACGATTGAAGTCAATAATGAAGGAATCCAGCCAGGCATTGGCATCCTCGATGCTGCTGATGCCTTCAAGCCGCATTTCTTTGATAAGTCGATCCTGAAGAGTCTGGTTTGCGCGCTCAACGCGACCTTTAGCTTGCGGGCTGTTGGCGCATATCAACTCGATCCCCAGTTCGGAAAGCACCCGGCCGAACTGAGTGATTCCAGTTGTGGTAGTGCCACCATTATTGACCCTGAAAATGCCGTGCTTATCGCTGTAGAACGCCAGTGGTTTGCCATGCTGTTCAAGATACGCGCGGGTGGCCATCATGTAATCAAAGGCTGATTCAGTCTCGCCGAAACGGAGGTGCATCAGGCGCCCAGTAGCATCATCAATGAAGACGAGCAGGCAGCATTTGGGGGCACGTCCTTCAAACCAGTCATGCGGGGAACCATCGATCTGAACAAGTTCTCCAAGGCAGTCACGCCGGTATCTGGGTTGATGAACACGTGGCCTGCGACGTGAGTATGGGACCCAGAGTCCATCAGCCGTCATCCATTTTCTCAGTGTTTCAACAGACACCGTGATGTTATGGCGTTCGCGCAATTTTTCTGCGGCCAGCGTTGGTCCAAAGTCGCTGTAATGATCGTGAAGTAAAGAAAGTACACGCAGCTTCAGTGACTCAGGAAGTCTGTGATTACCGGGGCGTCCTCGTCGAAGGTTTGCCAGACCTGCAGCACCAGATTCACGAAAGCGGTTCATCAAACGCTGTGTCTGACGTTCGGTCAAAGCAAGCTGATGAGCAGCGTCGCGACGGCGCATGCGCTTTTCAACAACTGACTGAATGATGTTGATCCGACTGAGTTCTTTATCTGACATGGTCACAAGCATCCTGATGTCTCCATGGCCTGAGGATTGGATCCTTTATGCCAGAAAAAGTGACATCACTAAATGGGTTAAAAGTGACATCAGAATATTGGAGTTACAATACAGGTGCGCATAACAAAGATTATGTTAAATATTAAAATAAATAGCATAAAAATCAATATGTTAAGACGGTAACCAGCTACTTTCCCATTCCAGCAACCAGTCATGGAAGCTTTAGAAACAGAGTCCTCTCATGAGTTTGTGATGCCTTAAATCCATGGTGAGCATAGAAACCTTTGGCTTCTTCAGTAAGCGCATGAACCATTATCGCACGAACCCCAATGTTCTCAGCTACGCGATAACACCGTAGAACTGCATCGTGGAGTAAATCGGCGCCAACCCCTTTTCCGTGCAATGAGACATCTACCGCCAGGCGAGCGAGTATAATCACCGGTATAGGATCTGGCATGTTACGCCGAAGACTACCTGTCGCTTCCGTATGGTTAACGCTACCGGTGGCCAAAGAGTAAAAACCAGCTACTTGCTTCGTACCCGTCTTGCAAACAACGAACGTTCGGGCAGCGCCAAGAGCTTGATTTTTTAAACCTCTCTGTTTTAGCCATTCATCGAGGACTGTCTCTCCACTGACGAACTCAGCCAGCTGATGAGAGCTGGATAACGGCTCGGGCGTGGTTATACGTCCCACTGAGGTTTCCTTGCCAGTAGTTTATTAATGGCGGGCTCATCCTCGACTGGTGCATCGAGCATATCGATGAACTCTGCATACTGTTCGTCGTTAAAATTGAAAACACGGCGATCAAGGATCACATTCTCCGCAGCCTTGCAGGCCATCTCCAGGATAAAGTCGGTTCGCGATTTATGAAGGATCTCTGCAGCAGCATCGATGAGTGCTCTCTGAGACTCTTTAGCTCTTAGGTTGAGTTGAACATCTGATTTCATACACACCTCTCTTGTATAGCAATTGATATACAAGAATAACACAACACGAACGTATAGCAAATGCTATACACTTCAAAGTACCGATAATGCGTTTTATGTTAAATATCAGTTAGTTACATGAATTTCATGATGCCCAAAAATAAATTTCTCTAAAAGTTTCTTTTAGAGTCTGGAGGCCCTTCGGCCTAAATTTTTCTGCGGTAGTCTGGTTGTGGTGGCCAGCAACAACTGTTGGTCAGTTGCAACTGAACTGAATTGGGATCATTGATATGATGGATGATGAAATAAGCAGCTCACCGCCCCTGTGGCGTAAAATCCTCCACGGCATCCTGGATGACTTGCTAAATTCGCTGGGATATCCGGCCACATTGCGCCGTCGCCTAAACAACGGGATTTTGCCAGTGAGTCACCCGCAACTGCGGAACACGTTCTGGCTGCGTTCCGTGGTTTGTTGGCAAACCTGGCTCGAATACGAAAAACACTGTATTCGCTACCTGCGTCTCGGCCACGACGGTGATTATGATTACCTCCAGCGCCATATTCCTCAGCTGGATGGGCTGATAAACAGCGAGACCTCAGAAAGTTTTTGTTGTGATATTACGGCCGTTGGGGGACTGAGTGCATCGAGTGATTGTGACCAGGAGCTCTCCAGCCTGGATGCGTTTGCGCAGCAGTGTTGCCAGGAATTGGCAATACCACTGACCAGAGATCGGTTAAACCGTAATCTCAGCCACCACGGCTTACGGCTGTCAGAGATGGTATTCAGCCAGTTTACCTGGATGCCTGCCCGGCTTTACTGGAACAATGTCGACGGCGCCCACCATTTTGCAGCAGCCCGTTTCCTGGCAACACAGTTGAGTCAGCCGGTTTCTCTGACAGGCCAGTTGAACACCTATAGTATAAATCCGCAAAAAATACGGCAGCTGACGGCGCAGTGGGATTTGTTCCTGGGGCACTGTTGCAAAGTTAGCGATGAGGCAGCCTTTTGTCTTATTCAAAGGCCTTACATTTCAAAAACTCTGCTTACCAGGCGCATTTCGCCCAGGGGATCACCATAATAAAATGCTGAGGCCTGGCCTTTGCGTAGTGCACGCATCACCTCAATACCTTTGATGGTAGCGTAAGCCGTCTTCATGGATTTAAATCCCAGCGTGGCGCCGATTATCCGTTTCAGTTTGCCATGATCGCATTCAATCACGTTGTTCCGGTACTTAATCTGTCGGTGTTCAACGTCAGACGGGCACCGGCCTTCGCGTTTGAGCAGAGCAAGCGCGCGACCATAGGCGGGCGCTTTATCCGTGTTGATGAATCGCGGGATCTGCCACTTCTTCACGTTGTTGAGGATTTTACCCAGAAACCGGTATGCAGCTTTGCTGTTACGACGGGAGGAGAGATAAAAATCGACAGTGCGGCCCCGGCTGTCGACGGCCCGGTACAGATACGCCCAGCGGCCATTGACCTTCACGTAGGTTTCATCCATGTGCCACGGGCAAAGATCGGAAGGGTTACGCCAGTACCAGCGCAGCCGTTTTTCCATTTCAGGCGCATAACGCTGAACCCAGCGGTAAATCGTGGAGTGATCGACATTCACTCCGCGTTCAGCCAGCATCTCCTGCAGCTCACGGTAACTGATGCCGTATTTGCAGTACCAGCGTACGGCCCACAGAATGATGTCACGCTGAAAATGCCGGCCTTTGAATGGGTTCATGTGCAGCTCCATCAGCAAAAGGGGATGATAAGTTTATCACCACCGACTATTTGCAACAGTGCCGTTTTTAATGACGAAGACCTGAAACCGGTACTGTCAACCTGACTATACCAGGCTGGCATTAAACACAAGGTAACGCTCACTGCAATAAGTGAGCGCAGTCCGTTATGAGCGAATAGCGGAAGTTCACAGTTTGACAAAGGTATGATTAAAATAGTGCCTTGTTCAACAACAGGGAACAGGTCAAGAGATATATTCAATTGTTATCCAGGAATTTTTCAAAATATTATATCGAACATCATCTTTTCTTGTTTTTTTTGTTGTTCATCGTTACAAGTGAATCGAGGGATGAAAGAAAAAAATATATTTATCAAAAACATAAATCTTTCTGAAATTGCTATCCCACCTCAGATTACTGGGCTGACCTAATCTATAGATCAAGTTCGCGTTATACTTTAATGTTAGCAAAATACTAAGATGATTCTTAGGGACGACCTCTTGACGGTAGAGGAAGCGTGCATTGATTTTTACAATCACTACCTTTCGCCCCCAACCTAATCCGCGAATGATGCTTTCTGTACTTGCGCGCCTGTTCTGATACTCGCCGCCAGAGCAATCAAATTGCTGATGCTTTCTGCCTGTTCAATGCGTCTCCTGTCGTCAGCACTACTGTGCATATTTGAGTGATTTCCTCTTAAGGAGAACTAGTTTCATGGGTATAAAAGCGCAGGTGAGTATCGCGCACAAGCTGGGGTTCACATCACACCAGAATGCAGTTCCGCTGTTACGTGAGCTCATCTTGCATAATGAGTCCGAAGAGACATTTCAGGATCTGACGCTGCATCTGCGGACCGCGCCAGCCGTGCTCGAAGATAAAAAATGGAATATCGACCGCCTGCTTCCCGGTACTTCACTGGATATCAGGGATCGGGATGTCAAACTTAATGCCAAATGGCTCGCCGAACTGACCGAAAGCGTACTCTGCGAAGTCACCATAAGTTTGTGCCAGGGTGAGGAAGAAATCTTCATTACTCATTATTCGCTTGAGGCACTTGCGAAAAATGAATGGGGCGGCAGCGCAATGATTGAATTGCTCCCTTCATTTATCATTCCTAATGATCCGGCGGTAGATCGTGTACTCAAGGCAGCCTCTGATGTCCTTCGCCGTGCAGGCAAGAATGACGCTCTTGATGGTTATGAAAGCAAGTCGAGAACTCGTGTCTGGGAAATTACCTCAGCTCTCTGGACTGCTGTCTGCAACCTCAATATCAGTTATGCCCTTCCCCCAGCCAGCTTTGAACGGAATGGCCAGAAAATTCGCACACCAGGCATCATTCTGGAAGGAAAAGTCGCGACCTGTCTGGATACAACCTTATTATTTGCTTCAGCACTGGAACAGATTGGTTTGAATTCACTGCTAATGCTCAGTGAAGGTCATGCGTTTGCTGGCGTCTGGTTACAACCACAGGAATTTTCGCAGCTAGTGACAGAAGACGTCTCTGCGGTGCGCAAACGTGTCGACCTAAAAGAAATGGTCGTATTTGAGACAACTCTCGCGACCAGAGCCCACCCGCCTTCATTTACTCAGGCATCTGATGAAGCGTTAAAGTATCTTAACGAGGATGTTTTTCACGCAGCCATTGATTCGCGTCGCGCGCGGATGCAGAAAATTCGGCCACTGGCTCTGGGTGTCACTCGCCTTGAAGGACAGCCTGATGCTGAGGAGGTTATTTCTCATGGGTTTGAGGACGCTCCCTCTCTCCCTGATGTTGACATTGATATTGAAACAGCTGGCGAAAAAGAAGCTGGGGGCCGGCTTGTACAATGGCAACGAAAACTTCTGGACTTAACCACCCGTAACCGCCTGTTACACCTGCCTGAAAGCGCTAAAGGCATTCGTTTGATCTGTGCGAATCCTGGCCATCTTGAAGATAAGCTAGCTGAAGGCAAACGCATTCGCATTGTCCCGCTCCCTGATCTAGAGAGTGGAGGCCGCGATGCCGAACTTTATCAGCAGCTCACAAACGAGAACCTGCGGGAAGAATACGCCCAGATTGCGCTGGAACGCGGTGAAGTCGTCTCCGCAATGGAAAAATACCGCCTCGAGTCATCCCTAATCGACCTCTATCGAAAATCGAAAAGTGATTTGGAGGAAGGTGGTGCCAACACTCTTTTCCTCGCTGTGGGCTTCCTTAAATGGAAAAAATCCGCTGATGATCCCAAAAGTTACTCAGCTCCACTGATACTACTGCCGATTCAGCTTGACCGTAAAAGTGTACTTTCGGGCGTGTCCATGCGTTTGCTGGAAGAAGAGCCCCGCTTCAACCTTACTCTGCTTGAACTGCTACATAATGACTTTGCTCTGACAATTAACGGCCTCGATGGCGATCTGCCCACCGATGAAAGTGGTGTTGATGTGGATGGCATCTGGAATATGGTACGGCGTGCTGTGCGCGACATACCCGGTTTCGAAGTCACCCGTGATGTCGTGATTGGCACATTCTCTTTTGCCAAATATCTGATGTGGAAAGATCTAATCGATCGGGCACCTCAGTTGATGCAAAGTGCGCTGGTAAAGTATCTCATCGAACGCGGCCAGGACAATGCCGTTCTGGATAAGAGCGGAGAAGTCATCAACGTTGAGGAACTCGATGACAACGTCAATACGCAGGATCTTTTCCTACCGCTGCCTGCAGATTCCTCGCAAATCGCCGCCGTTGTAGCCTCTGCAAAAGGGAGGGATTTTGTTCTGGATGGCCCCCCCGGTACCGGTAAGTCGCAAACCATAGCCAATATGATCGCGCATAATCTTGCGCTGGGAAGGCGCGTACTTTTTGTTGCTGAGAAGAAAGCGGCACTGGATGTGGTCTATCGCAGGCTTGAGGCTCAGGGACTCGGTGAATTTTGTCTGGAACTGCACTCGAGCAAAACGTCCAAGATGGATTTTCTGAAACAGCTAGAGCGGGCATGGGATGCGCGTGATCTACTGACTACCTCGGAGTGGAAGGAAGAAGCGGCCAAGGTGCAGCACCTGCGAGACAAACTCAATGAGGTTGTCCGTTTGCTCCATCTGCGCTGGCCAAATGGCTTAACGCTCCATCAGGCAATGGGCACGGTTATCAGGGATGCAAGTAGCGCCACGCCGCACTTTAGCTGGCCTGCATCGACTTTGCATTCTTCTTCAGAGATGACTCAGTTCAGAGAGATAGTAAAACGTCTGGAGCTGAACCGTGATACCTGGAAACAGCACGGCGATCATTTTGACCTCATCACGCAGGCTGACTGGACCAATGGGTGGCAGTCTTCTCTCATTGCTGCAGCAAATTCATTGCCTGCAATCATCGATCACCTTGAAAACGCCACCGAGGAATTACTGAAGGCGACGGGAGTTACTCTGGACTCTACTGAGCCCGAGAGACTGTCGCAACTAACTTCATTCTGTGAATTATTGACGGAAGCTTACGGCATTGATCTGAATTTCATGTTCGCACCGGATGCCACAAGCCGTATAGAGTCAGCGAATAAAGCCGTTCACCTCCTGAAAGAGATTGAAGTGACAAAGGCTAATCTGTCAGTTACCTACCCTGGTAACAGCTGGCAGTACGTTAATGCTCCGCAGATCAGAAACGTACTTGACGTCGCTGACAAAAAATTCTGGTTCTTTGCGACCAGTGCCCGCAAGAAAGTCATTGGTGAAGTTATCCGACAATACTCGCTAACGTCAGCTCCCGACTTATCCGTTGATCTCCCCATTGCTGAAACTCTGCAGACATTGCTGCAACGTCTGACCGAGCTTAACTCTGTCACTTTATCCCTGCCGGGATGGGCTGGGCTGGATACCAACGTTGCACAGTTGCAGACCACCCTGGAACTTGCAGAATCTATCCGCAATTCGCTTGGTGGTTTTGCTTCTTCGCCACAGCAGTTGGTCGAGATCCGCACTGCTGTAAAAAATCTGATTATTGATGCCAATGACCTTCTCGGTTCGCAGGGTGTTATCTCCGCCCTGACTCGGAAACTGCGCACAGCAATCGCCAATTTCAATGATGCACAGGTTAGCTTCTGCAATCTGATAAAACCAGCTGAGGACAAACCATCGCTCCCGGCACTGCGTGACTGCGCACTCAATATCCTGCAACATCAGTCTGCTCTTAAAGCCTGGAGTGACTGGAGCCGTGTACGTGAGGAAGCGATTTCACATGGCCTGCAGCCAGTGATCAACGCGCTGATCCATCTTAACTCAGGAGAAATAAGCGCTGCAGAGATTTTTGAAACTGCCTATTGCCGCTGGTTTGCATCGTGGATGATCGATTCAGAGCCGCTGCTGCACAATTTTGTGCCGGCTGAGCACATGAGTGATATTGAGGCTTACCGTGCTCAAACCGATCGTCTGGCCAAACTGACAGTACGCTATATCCGTGCTCGTTTATGTGGCGTCATTCCTGCAAAAAATGAGGTCAGCAAGCAGAGTGGTTTTGCACTGCTTAAACATGAACTACAGAAATCCCGTCGTCATAAACCGGTACGCCAGATGGCAGCCGAAATGGGCGATGCCATGGCCAAACTTGCCCCCTGCATGCTGATGAGTCCGCTTTCAGTCGCCCAGTTCCTGCCCTCCGACCAAGCCTTGTTTGATCTGGTGATTTTCGATGAGGCATCACAGATTGCCCCGTGGGATGCTATCGGCACCATGGCGCGTGGCAAACAGGTGGTAATCGCCGGTGATCCCCGCCAGATGCCGCCAACCAGCTTCTTTAATCGTGCAGCTAATGACACGGACGATGATACTGAAGAAGATATGGAAAGCATTCTGGATGAGTGTCTTGCTGCCGGCCTGTATAACCACAGCCTGAGCTGGCATTACCGGAGCCGTCATGAAAGCCTGATTACCTTCTCCAACCATCGCTACTATGACAGCAACCTGATTACGTTCCCCGCTTCCGAAACAAAGCAAAGTGCTGTCCAGTGGTGCAAGGTTACAGGCGTCTACTCTAAAGGGAAAGGACGTCATAATCAGGTCGAGGCAGAAGCGATCGTCGCTGAAACGGTGAAGCGACTGACTGATAAAGAGTTCGTTGCATCAGGCAGATCGATAGGCATTATCACGCTGAATACTGAACAGCAAAAGCTAGTCAGCGATCTGCTGGACCGTGCCAGACAGCATCACCCTGAAATTGAACCCTTCTTCCAGTCTGAACTGGAAGAACCTGTTGTGGTTAAAAACCTCGAAACGGTTCAGGGGGATGAACGCGATTTGATCATAATTAGCATCGGGTACGGCCCGACTGAGCCGGGCGCAAATACAATGTCGATGAATTTTGGCCCGCTTAATCGCGAGGGAGGCTGGCGCCGGCTGAATGTTGCCGTCACACGTGCGCGACAGGAAATGATGGTCTTCAGCTCGTTCGATCCTTCCTTCATCGACCTTAATCGGACCAGCGCCCGCGCGGTTGCTGACCTCAAACACTTTATTGAGTTTGCCCAGCGCGGCCCTGAAGCTCTTTCTCAGGCAGTACGTGGGTCTGTAGGCGGTTATGACTCACCGTTTGAAGAGGCAGTAGCAAATGGTCTGAGGAGAAAAGGCTGGCATGTTGTCCCGCAAATTGGCGTATCCCGTTTCCGTATTGATTTGGGGATCGTTCATCCGGATAAGCCTGGCGACTATCTTGTCGGTGTTGAATGTGACGGTGCCACTTACCATAGCGCAGCAACAGCACGCGATCGCGATAAAGTCCGCAGCGCTATCCTACAGGGCCTGGGCTGGAAATTACTGCGCCTCTGGTCAACTGAATGGTGGATTGATAAAGAAGGTGCACTCGACAGGCTGGATACAGCAATAAATCGCCTGCTGGAGGAATCCAGAGCAGCGGAAGCCGCACTGATTGCTGAAGCAGAAAAACAAAAGCAGATTACGCCAGTCATCGGTCACGTAACCAATGATGCCAGTGAAGACATACTGGTATCTGAAATTACACCTGTCGCTAATGATGAAGAAATATCCACGTCAGTAAACCCTATCATCACGCCTCCCGCCGAAGTAAGCGAAGATGATGGTGGCACTGAGTTGAAGTATGCATCTACAGCTTCTCAGAATAACAACAAGCCAGCGCATGCCGGTAAGTATGTCGTTAACGATCTTCAGGAATGGCACGACAGGACAGATGCAGAACAATTCTATATCGCTGAATATGATGAGACACTTAAAACCCTCATTGAAGCGGTGGTAACAAGTGAATCACCCGTTCTGGATACAACGCTTGTGCAACGCATCGCACGTATACACGGCTTCACTCGCGCTGGCAGACTGATACGTGAACGCGTAATGGAAATTGTGGATCAACACTATCACCTTGCAGCCGATCACTCAGGTGAAAACTTCGTCTGGCTGTCCGCTGAGCAACGTGCTGACTGGAATGCGTTTCGTTTGCCTGCCACGGATAACGACATTCGCCAGGTTGACGCGATCCCTAGTGAGGAATTGCGCGCACTGGCGCTGAGTATTAAAGGTGACAATAAGATACAGGAAATGACCCGCTCGCTTGGAATTAAGCGCCTGACCAGTCAGGCAAAAAAAAGGATTGAATCAATACTTAATGTTGTTTGAAGGTCAACCGTGTGGAAAACCACTTTTAGAGACTAATAGTCTGAAATATAGAGTCTTAATCGACCATTTTGAGACCGGATGTATTAAAGTCGATTTCTGACACCTCTTATCGTGGTTTTCCACATCACCAACATCGACCAGTTGGGCGTAATTAAGGAGTACTAACCTGCTCCCCGTATTTTCACACAGACTGCTGTTAGTTACTTCCGCTTTTGGCACAAAGCAGACGTTAAGACTTACAGCATCGGGAAACTTCTGGATGCCGCGTCAGCGGCATGGAGGCGCCAGATGAGGTTACATGTGTCTGTGGAGTCAAATGGCGCCGAAAGCCCGGCGTAGCCGGTTACCTGGCTATAAACTCTGCCACCCTACCCCCTGCCCTGATTAGCCTTAACCCGCTTACAGCAATGAAGAAGTAAAAGTAATCCCTTTTAACCCCGGTGAGCGGGCTTTACGGCGTTTACGACGTAAAGGGCGTGATTTCCGGGGCCTTAGCGGCGGCAGCTTGCTGCTGACGCTTAGGGGGATGTTCTTCAGTTATTTCAGCGACACCAGGGAACTTAACACGGTAGCTGGCAAAGCCATACCCGCTTAAAACATCACAGAAGCCTCTGTACGCGGTCGGAGTGGACCCGACAAGGCGACAGCCGCAGTCGGGGCGTATCTCCGCGTTAGTGCCGTCAGGCGCTTACGAGCGTATACCCCGGGATTACAGCAGCACGACTTACAGCGATGAAGAATAAATAGTTACAACACTCATCATTAAAAGCGATGTCTTTCCCCGGCCTTCGGCCGGGGGCGGCGGCGCTTTTCAGTGGTGGGATGAGTTATGTAGTTACCGCTGTGCACGGAACTGAATAGTGGTCTGAGAGGGGCTCAGTGTTGCAGGACGGCGCCGGAGGTTTGTTTAAATGGTTAATTGAATGCTGTAACTAAAGTGCTTGCTGGTGCTGTGCCCGCCGCTTGCCGGCGGGAGGTACTTCTCGATTCTGAGCGGCGCGGGCGTTTGCGACCGCTGCCAGCGAAGGCCTCATTGAGACTGTCCACAGGACAGACGGCGAACAGGTTTTCCTTTGAGATGAAAGAGATTCAGATCTTTAAAAGAAGTACAGAGCAGGTATTTAAAGGGAACCACGCGGTCTGTAATTCTTTCGACGGGCACCCAGGAAACGTATCGGGTGTAGCCTTGTGAATAGTTCCCTTGCAGTTAAATGTGTATAAGTAAAATCCGGTCAAAAAACCGGGGCCGGAGACCTGAAATTTCATCCACGAAAAGGAAAAATTAGGAGGTGGCCGTGGTGGCTGTTACAGGAATGGTCAGAAATCAGGCAACTGCAGAAGACGGGCGAGCGAAAGTCTCCGGCGTCGGCCGGATAAAAAAGTGGGAGGTTTATATGGGCTCGGGGTACGGCGCCAGGCGGGTATAGTTATTGCCCCGGGATATCAGCATTCGTTCCGTCACACGTCGCTCCACCTCACGCTTCAGCGCGTCATGATCGCCTCTGAAGCGGCCGGTGGCATATTCACGGGTCAGCTGCTGACGAACGCGCGTCTCTATATCCTTACGCTGGCGTGAAGCATCCCGGCGAGCTGTCGCTCGCTTCTGGCCATGTGATTTACGCTCAGCCTGGTAGCTACGAAAACGCTCGCGTACAAAACGCCAGGATTTAGCGATCAGCTCGTCCATTTCCAGTTGTGGCAGGCTCTGCTTTTTACGCTGTTTGTTTTCCCACTCCACACGGCTACGACGCGCGGCCACGACAGCGACATCTGACACATCCAGAGCCTGAAAAAGAGCCGGCGTGAACGTCATGTCGGTCGGGATGTTACAGCCAATCTGCGGGTCATATTCCGTGGTGTAGGTGATCAGGCCCAACTCGGACATAAAGCGCAGCGCACGGGTCGCCCGCGAGATAGAGAGATTGCCACTTGCGGATTCCGTGGCCAGCCCGCACTCGATGGCCATATTGGTAATCGAGCGCTGCACGCGATTGGCCAGCGGATCATAATGGAAGCACATTGCCTGCAGGAGCGCGTCAATTGCACGTCGACGCAGTATAGGAGGCATGCGGCGGCGCTTACCCAGTGAGCGGGCAAAGGCAACATGGATTGAAAAATCAAAGGTAGCGGTGAAGCCTTCGGCTTTGGCCATCAGCTTACGACAGAACGGCAGTGTCTTTTTGCCTTCACGCGCCATATAACGCGGCTCGGCATTTTTAACCTGAACGTAATGAAATGAGTTTTCTGAATTCTGGTCAGCCACCGCTTCCTGCGCTTATGTTGCACGGAAGGAGTGAGCACAGAAGGTCTTGAACTTTTCTGAGCATGAATCTATACTCCCTGCATAGAGCAACAGCTTCTATGCAGTTTTGAAAGGCCCCGTTAATCTTTTCGCTCCGCCAAGAATGAAGAAGATTATCGGGGTTTTTGCTTTTCTGGTTCCAGGTAAATTCCCCATCCGAACCAGTTCCCTGCCACCTTGCGGCGTGGCCAGCCAGAAATCTCTAAACGATCAGTAATCTAGCACTCAAAGCCGGATGGATCAAGAATGTGACGTCGTTACATCAATTCCAAGCTTCGCGGACTCCATTTCAATAAGCCTTTCAATCATTTCTGCCTGAGTAATTCCTTCACTCTCACACATGATTTGAAGCTGATTTTTAAGTGAATCGCGCACAAACACCCTCACCTCTTTGTGCGTCGTTTTTTTACGCGCAACAGCCTTCTGCTGCCGTTCTGCAGCAGAAAGTGGTTTCCCTTTTCTGTAGGGGCGTTTAGATGAGGAAGTAACTGCGTTTATGGCCTGTGACATCTCTGCCTCCTCAAGCATTTAACTAAATACCTGAACAAAGATACTACAGCTGGCCTGATGCGGCGAGTGGCTATGTTATTTTTTGTTATATAACCTAATCTCCGTTGGCGCGAAGTTCAGGTTAAAAAACGTAACGATTTTCAGTACGTACTCTGCCAGTCCGTTCCCTGTGCCCAGCGGGATGCCCAGTGGTTCAGGTAACTGTGGGCGACAACCGGGTCATCCCACACGACCAGCACATTCTCTGAATTCGAACGGTCCGCAGCCCGACTGAAATTGAAAGAGCCGACCTCGGTATTGCGTTTGTCTGCGACGATCACTTTGTCATGAAGGATCGTATATACGTCGACGGTGCGGACAGGGATACCCGCGCTGACCAGCACGTTCATGGCGGCCACACTGGCTTTCCCGGTATTCGCCTTCTGGTCCAGTACTACCCTGATATCCACTCCACGCCGTTTTGCCGCAATAAGCGAGCGAGTCACCTCCGGCGACGTGAAGGAGTATCCCATCAGGCGGATTTCCTGCTGCGCTGAATCGATGGTCTTCAGGACCAGCTGCAGGGCCGTTCCTTCCGGGGAAAAGCCGGTCTCGATGGACGCGGCGTTGACTGCCGGCACTGGCGTGTAAAGCGCCAGACTGAGCAGTCCGGGCAACCACCACCGGCTGGCTGGGGTTTGACGGGTCGTTCTTTTTTCTATACTCATACGATTTCACTCCTGATGACATTCAGTGATGTCGTGTCGGTGCTTCAGAAAATCCCTCACACACCTGACCAGTTTCTCTGAATCCCGCTCCCGCAACAGCGGAATGCCGGCCTGGCGAAGTACCTCTTCCAGCAGAATATCCCGGCGTACCCGATGTTTTTTCAGGTGCGAGGCATCATCCAGTTCGACAGCGGCCACAATGGCAAAGGTCGTGATAGGGGTCAGCTTGGATATCGAAAATTATTGTACGTTAAGGCTATTTTTTGACCTTTCGACTTTAGCTGGTCTCAGCCGACGAAACTTACCGGAAGCCGGTATCCGGTTGCTTTTCCATTTATAATCGCCTGTCAGATTGATGTGTTCCCAGCCTAACGGGGACAAATGCGACAGCAGTTGCTCGTTGATCTTCACCCCTTTGCGCTTCAGGGCATCGACCGCTCTTTCCATATAGACGGTATTCCACAGGGATATGGCAGCCGTCAGCAGCGTCAGTCCACTGGCGCGATAGCTCTGATTTTCCGGTTTTCTGTCCCTGATTTCACCCAGCCGGTGTAGGAATACCGCACGCGCCAGCGCGTTACGGGCTTCTCCTTTATTCAGTCCCGCCTGTACCCGCCGACGAAGTGCCGGATCGCGGAACCAGTCGAGCATAAACAGAGTTCGTTCAAGACGACCAATTTCCCTCAGTGCTTTGGCAAGTCCGTTTTGTTTGGGGTAGCTGGCAAGCTTTTTCAACATCAGGGATGCCGTCACGGTTCCCTGCTTTATTGAAGTGGCCAGACGAAGTACTTCACGCCAGTGAATTTCGATCTCTTTCAGATTCAGGCTGGTCGTTGATATCAGTGACTGAAGCGCCGGGTATTGGTCTGCTTTCCCTTTGATAAACAGCTTTTTGTCGTGGAGATCCCTGATCCGCGGACAGAACGCAAATCCCAGCAGATGCATCAGGGCAAAGACATGATCGGTGAAACCAGCGGTATCGGTGTAATGCTCCCTGATTTCCAGGTCGCTTTCGTGGTACAGCAAGCCATCGAGCACATGGGTTGAATCCCTGACCCGGCTGATTATGCAGGTGTAAAACGGGCTGTATTGATCCGAAATATGGGTATAAAACTGACGTCCAGGCTCTTGCCCATATTTCGGGTTAACCTGCCCTGCGTAGCGGCCTGAGCTGCCTGTTCTGAAATTCTGTCCATCTGATGATGACGTTGTCCCGTCTCCCCAGAATGCCGCCAGTGGTCTTTTCCCCTGCGCGTTTACCAGCTCTGCGAGGGCGGCTGAATAGGTTTCGTCGCGGATGTACCATGCCTGGATATCTTCCAGTGATGATTTGGTGCTTCCGGGGCAGGCTTCCGCCATTTTGGTCAGGCCAAGATTGATGCCATCCGCAAGGATGGTGGTGAGGAGCTGGCGGGTATCGGGACGGGTAATGTCATTTTTTATATGCGAAAAATGTCGGGTAAACGCCGTCCAGCTGTTTACCTCATCGAGAATTTCCGTGATTTTAGGGCGCGGTAGCATGCTGTAAACCAGCTCTGCCAGCGGTGAAACCTGTACCGGGACGCAGTTATCCAGCGGAGAGACTTTTACTCCCCTGTCAGATATTTCGACATCGGGCAGCTCACCAAGGGCAGCCAGTACGGCAGTGACGACTGGCAGCGCTTCTGCCGGGCCAACAATCTGGCGCCAAGCATGAGCCGTCGCGGGAACTGCTGGGATAATGCAGTGGCAGAATCGTTCTTCAGTTCACTCAAAAAAGAACGGATCAGAAAACGCATCTATAAAACCCGGGATCTGGCCCGGGCGGATATCTTCGATTACATTGAAGTGTTCTACAACCGGGCCCGGCGCCACAGTCATCTCGGCGGCGTCAGTCCGGAGGCCTTCGAGCAGGCCTCGTCGTGAGGACAGAATTTGTCTATTGTCGTGGGGTCAGTCCATTGGCTGATTATAACTGTCAAGCTGTATGGGGTCAGTTCCTTCATGGGAGAATCCTGCTTCAGCATTAAGGCTAAGCGATCGTTGTGTCAGCACTTCCCTTCCTTATCGCTTTCGTCTATTTTGGTGTTTTCGTGTGATTGTGTCTTCGGCTTTTCAATATACGTGTTCACATTCCGGGCTTGCCGTACTCCTCTCGTCCCCACTGCAACGCAGTATTAATCAACCTCTCCAGCAGTTGTTGCGCCTGCAGCCCTTTCTCCGGAAGATAAGCAAAGCTCTCCTCATCCATATAGCAGCACTGGGCCATTTCTAGCTGAACTGCATGAATATGGTTGACGGGATCGCCATAGTGACGGGTGATATATCCGCCTTTAAAGCGGCCATTGAGTATCCGGCTATACTGCGGGAACGCACTGCAGCTTGCCAGCAGCGCCTGGCTGAGCTGCGTCGAACAGCTGGCGCCGTCCGCCGTACCAAAGTTCAGATCCGGCAGGCGCCCTTCAAACAAGCGCGGCACCACGGATTTGATCGAGTGTGCATCCCACAACAGCGCATAGCCAAATTTCTCACGCAGGCGTGCCAGTTCAGCGGCAAGCGCCTGGTGATAAGGCTGCCAGACCTGTTTTAGGATCGCGTCCTTCGCCGCCGCGTCAGGCGCACCGCCCGGCACGAACAGGGCTTCGCCGTCAAAAAAGATATCGGTAAACAGCCCGGTTGTCGCCGTGCTGTAAAGCGGTTTATCATCCGCCGGGCGATTGATATCCACCACATAGCGGGAATAGCGGGCGCATAACGTGCTGGCCCCCATGTCCGCGATGGTCTTATAGAGCAAGGGAACATGCCAGTCGGTATCTTCCAGACGCTTCGCCCTCGGCGTGAGTCCCTGGTCGACTTCGGGGGTTAATAACGTTCCCGGATGGGGCATACTGACCAGCAGGGGCAGGTTCCCCTGCCGCAAATCAAACGCCTTAATCACAATAAACCTCCTTACCTTGATAAATCACCTGTTTCGAAAGGGAGCCTCCCAGCCAGTAGCTTAGCTCCGCCGGATGAGCGATATCCCACGCCACGAAGCTGGCCTCTTTTCCGGCTTCCAGAGAACCGCAAACTGTATCCAGCCCCAGCGCCTTCGCGCCGTTAAGCGTCACGCCAGCCAACGCCTCTTCCGGCGTCATGCGGAATAGCGTACAGGCCATATTCATCATCAGACGCAGGGACAACACCGGCGAGGTGCCGGGATTTAAATCGCTGGCGAGGGCAATCGGCACCCTGTACTGACGCAGCAGATCCAGCGGCGGTAGCTGTTTCTCACGCAGGAAGTAATAGGCGCCCGGCAGCAGCACCGCCACCGTCCCATGGCGTGCCATTACGGCGACATCTTCTTCGCACAAATATTCCAGATGATCCGCCGACAGCGCATGGTAGCGAGCGGCCAACGCCGCCCCATGCTGTAGCGTTAGCTGTTCAGCATGGAGCTTCACTGGCAACCCCAGTTCCCGGGCTTTCTGAAAGACCCGCTCCACTTGCGAGGGCGAAAATGCCAGGTGTTCGCAGAACGCATCCACCGCATCCACCAGCCCTTCCTGATGCAGTTCCGGCAGCAGTCGTTCGCAAATATAGTCAATCCAGGCATCCGCCCGCTCCTGATACTCGACGGGCACCGCATGGGCCGCCAGGCAGGTACTGCGCACGGTCAGCGGCACTATGTCGCCTAAACGGCGGATCACCCGCAGCATTTTACGTTCGTTAGCCAGATCCAGGCCGTAGCCGGATTTGATCTCCAGCGCCGTTACGCCGTCCCGGCACAGCTCCCGGATACGCTGCCGCGCGCTCTCCAGCAACTGGCTTTCGCTGGCCTGTCGCGTGGCGTTGACTGTACTGGCGATCCCACCGCCGCCGGCCGCGATCTCCGCATAGCTCGCCCCGTTGAGACGCATTTCAAATTCCCGGGCCCGGTCGCCGCCAAACACTGCGTGGCTATGACAATCCACCAGTCCCGGCGTGACCACCCTGCCCTGCAAATCCACCTGCTGCGCAACGGGCAAGTCCGGCATTTCTGCCCGGTTCCCGACCCATAACAGCACTGCGCCGTCGGTCAGCATCGCGCCATCGTTAAGCAACTGATAATGCCCTGCGGCCATGGTGGCGATCCGGCAGTGGTGCCAAAGGGTATACATGACGCTCTCCTTTAACGACTGATGGCGGCGACAGCCGCCGCGGACGGCGCTTTGCGCAGGACATAGTAGAGCCCCGCCGGAAGCGCCAGCCCAATGAGCCAGGAGATATCGATACCGCCCAGCATCTTCACGAATGGGCCGGAATAGAATCCACTATCAATAAACGGCGTCTGTACCGCCACTCCAACGAGATAAACCCCGAGCCCCGTCACATTCCACGCCCGATATTTCCCGTTCGGATCGTTCAGCGCCTCCATGTCTATCGCCTGATGGTTGAAAAAATAGTAATCCACCAGGTTAATCGCGCTCCACGGTGTAAAGAAAGTCAACAGGAACAACAGGAAGGATTTAAACGCCGACAGGAAAGAGTGTTGCCCGATAATCGCGATAGCGGTCGCCAGGGTAATAATCATCGCCAACACCAGCAGACGTACCGACTGGCTTACGCGCACTCGCTGCTTCCCGCAGCTGTACACCGTCGCCAGGCACATCAGGCTGCCGTAGGCATTCAGGGTATTGATCGTCAGTTTACCAAACGCGATGCTCAGATATAACAGCGTGGCAATCGCGCCGGTGCCGCCCAGGCCGACGATATAGTCCACCTCATGACCGACCAGTTTTCCCTGAGAGAGAGCGGCAGCCAGCACCCCGACGGTCATGGCGATTTGCGCGCCAATCACCGAACCGCTCCCGACGGCGAAAAAGACCTTCCCGGGAGAGGTGCTGCGCGGCAGATAGCGGGAATAATCGGCAACATAGGGGCCAAAGGTGATCTGCCAGGAAGCCGCAAGGCCGGTGGCGGTTAAAAACGTACTCCAGCTAAAGGGTCGGATACTCAGCAGGTCGCCAATAGCCGGAAAGGCACTGATTTTCCACAGCAGGTAGATAAACGCGATAATCCCCACCAGGCTTGCCAGCTTACCCAACAGGTGGATCAACCGATAGCCGACGTAGGCGATAACCAGCGTGGCGGCAGCAAAAAGCAGAATGCCGCTGGTTTCCGTAGTATGGAAAACCGCTGAGATCGCCTGGCCGGACAGCACCGCCCCGGTGGCGATAAAGCCAAGGTACATCAGGCAGACCAGCAGAATCGGCAGGCAGGCGCCGTAGACGCCGAACTGTACCCGGCTGCTGATCATCTGTGGTATCCCCAGCTGCGGCCCTTGCGCGGCATGCAATGCCATCACAATCCCACCGGCAATCTGCCCCAGCATAAGACCGGCCAGCGACCAGAAAACATCCCCGCCGAATACAATCGTTAATGCGCCAGTGACCATGGCGGTAATTTGCAGGTTAGCCCCCAGCCACAGGGTGAACTGGCTAAAAATGCTACCGTGGCGTTCACCGTCAGGGATGGGTTCAATAGAACGTGTTTCGATGTATGTTGTGTTGTTATTATTCATGGCTGCACTCCGGTGAGGCGAAGGGGATACATTGCCCCCTTCGCCGGAGAAATTAATCCGCAATCATTGGCAGGTTAAGTCCTTGCTCTCTGGCGCATTCAATCGCGATGTCATAACCCGCATCCGCATGGCGCATCACACCGGTGGCCGGATCGTTGCTCAGCACCCGGGCAATACGTTCCGCCGCTGCATCGCTGCCGTCGCAGACAATGACGACGCCGGAGTGCTGGGAGAAGCCCATCCCTACGCCGCCGCCATGGTGCAGGGAAACCCAGGTCGCGCCACTGGCGGTATTCAGCAGCGCGTTCAGCAATGGCCAGTCGGATACCGCGTCGGAGCCGTCCTGCATCGCTTCCGTTTCGCGGTTAGGGCTGGCAACGGAGCCGGAGTCAAGATGATCGCGGCCGATCACGATTGGCGCCGACAGCTCGCCGCTGCGGACCATTTCGTTAAACGCCAGGCCCAGACGGGCGCGCTGCCCCAAGCCGACCCAGCAGATGCGGGCCGGCAGCCCCTGGAAGCTGATGCGCTCTCTGGCCATATCCAGCCAGTGGTGGAGGTGTTCGTCGTCGGGGATCAGCTCTTTAACTTTCGCGTCGGTGCGGTAGATATCCTGCGGATCGCCGGAAAGCGCCGCCCAGCGGAATGGGCCAATACCCCGGCAAAACAGCGGACGAATATAGGCGGGAACAAAGCCTGGGAAGTCAAAAGCGTTTTCCACCCCCATCTCTTTCGCCATCTGGCGGATGTTGTTGCCGTAATCGAAGGTGGGAATCTCCTGCTGCTGGAAGGCGAGCATGGCTTTAACGTGTTCGGCCATTGAGGCTTTCGCCGCGTGGATCGTCTCCACCGGGTGGGACTGCGCGCGTGCGCGGTAGTCTTCCCAGCTCATGCCCAGCGGCAGATAACCGTTGAGGGGATCGTGTGCGCTGGTCTGGTCGGTCACCATGTCCGGGCGCACGCCGCGTCTTACCAGCTCCGGTAAAATTTCCGCCGCGTTGCCATGCAGCGCGATGGATACCGCTTCTCCTTTTGCGGTATAGCGGGCAATGCGGGTCAGGGCGTCATCCAGGTCGCTCGCCTGCTCATCGACATAGCCGGTACGCAGACGGAAGTCGATACGCGACTGCTGGCATTCAATATTCAGCGAACAGGCTCCCGCCAGGGTTGCGGCCAGCGGCTGGGCGCCGCCCATCCCCCCCAGACCCGCAGTCAGCACCCAGCGTCCGCGCAGGCTACCGTTATAGTGCTGGCGCCCGGCTTCCACAAACGTTTCGTAAGTGCCCTGAACAATGCCCTGGCTTCCGATGTAGATCCATGAGCCGGCCGTCATTTGCCCGTACATCGCCAGACCTTTTGCATCAAGCTCGTTGAAGTGCTCCCAGTTTGCCCAGTGCGGCACGAGGTTCGAGTTGGCGATCAGCACCCGCGGGGCATTGTCGTGGGTTTTGAAAACCCCCACCGGTTTACCGGACTGGATCAGCAGCGTTTCATCATCATTGAGCTGCTTCAGGGTCTCCACGATCTTGTCGTAGCATTCCCAGTTGCGGGCCGCCCGGCCAATACCGCCGTACACCACCAGCTCTTTTGGATTTTCGGCGACATCGGGATCCAGGTTGTTCATCAGCATGCGCAGCGGCGCCTCTGTGAACCAACTTTTTGCGTTCAGCTTAGTGCCTCGCGGGGCTCTGATTTCAATATCGCGAAAACGGGTTGCTTGTTTACTCATGCGCTTTACCTTCTTATCTGTAACCTGTCATATGCTACTTAATCGTAAATTTTATTTTTTACGGCTTAGTTGTGTATACATGATAAGCATATTGAGTGCCAGGTTAGTAATAAATTTATAAAACCCATAAAATACAGCAAGTTAACATTAAATCAGAGAGGCATCCTGCGCTATACCATCGTGAACACACTGTGGTGATGTGCCATTATGGTGCAAAAATACAGCTCTCTGCCTTATTTTTGTGCACCAAAACATCACAAAAAGATAACACCAGTGCATTTTCTATCTCGTCATGACTTCTTATCTCGCCATAAACGGCAGTACCCTATAACGGAAAAATACACTAATGAATTGTTTTAAATCACTAAATAACCATCTTGTTGCGTATTTCACTGGTACTGACGCAAGCGTTTTTATTGTACATACAAGATTACCTATAGCAGAATTTTGTCGCGTGACTCCCCTGCACTCGGGAACACCACACACAACAATCAGACGCGTGAAGACGATTACCTTCCAGAATGTGGCTGAGCACTACGACAACGGTTCGATCGAAGTAAATGGCCTTAGCCTGGTAGCACAGTGTGGCAATATTAGGGTATTTGTCGGCCCTTCGGGCTGTGGAAAACCACCTTGTTGCGGATAATTAACCGGTTACTGGAATCGTTATGCAGGATTTGGCCCGATAACGGTTCCAGTAACCGAGCAAATGGATATCGTGCGACTGCGCCACTAAAAGTAAAGCCAGAGCCGGGGGAATTACTGGAAGTCGTCGGTCTGGATCCGCAAATCGCCAAACCTTCCGCTGACAGCTTTCCGGAGGCCAGCAGCAGCGCGTGGGCGTTGCCCGCGCCCTGGCGGCAGACCCGGAGTTTATGTTGATGGACGAACCGTTCAGCGCGGTCGACCCGGTGGTCCGCGAACAGCTGCAGGAAAAGTTTTTGTGTATTCAGAAAGAGGTGAGCAAAACCATCATTATGGTCACTCACGATATTGATGAAGCCATGAAGCTCGGCGACCTGGTCGCGGTACTTAAACCTGGCGGCAAGCTGGCGCAGATGGCCTCTCCTGGCGAACTGCTCAATACGCCGCAAAACGCCTTTGTGTCGGACTTTATCGGCAAAGACAGAGGCTATCGCAAACTGAGTTTCCACGCCTCCGACACAGAAACCGGGTTACGCAACTAGCCCTATGCCGAGCTGGACTGTTCCTTCGAGCAGGCCAATGAGATGACCATCGACCGCTGGCTGCTGGTTACCCAAAACGGCAAAGCGTTTGGCTGGTTCGACACCCATCAGCCGGCAACAGCAATTACCCACGACAACATCAATCTGGGGGCGACGTTCCACCAGCAAGGGAGCCCGTTGCGCCATTTACTGGACGCTGCACTGAGCTCGCCCAACCACCGGGCCGTGATCGTCGATGAACGGCAAATCCCGCAGGGGACCATCCACCTCGATCAAGTACTCGACATGTGTAAATCCACGCGCAAGGAGGGAGCATGAGATTCGATTGGCTATGGGCGCAGAGCGATTAAATCTTCAACCTGTTTCTCTGGCACAGCTATCTCGCAATTGTGCAGGTAGTAATAGGGGTAATTCTGGCGCCCCCTGTAGCCTGGGGCATTCACCACCTGCCATCGGTCAAGCCGGCGATCGTTAACCTGTTTGGCATACTGTATACCATTCGGTCACTGGCGCTGTTTGTGCTGCTGCCCCCGCTGCTCTACACGCAGATTCTGGACCCCATTAATGTTGTTGTCGCACTTGCCATCGGCAGCTTTGCGCTACTGGTTTGCACCGTCTGCGACGGGCTGAACTCCGTATCGGCCGATACCCGTCAGTCCGCGGCAGCGCTCGGGTATAAACCCGCCCAGCAGTTTTTCCAGAACGACCCGCCGCTGGCCGTGCCGGTGATTCGTTACGGTCTGTGCGTTGCCGTGGTGTTTAAGGTCAGAATCGTTTCCGTCGCGGCATTAATTGGCACACCACAGCTCGGCTCGCTGTTTACCCTGGTGCTTCCTGCTGCAATTTCTGACTCCCATCATCGGTGGGATCGCGGACAGCATCATTCTGGCGCTGCTGCTGTATATGCTGGTGGTTTACGCCACTCATCAACTCAGCAGCTGGCAACCTCAGAGAGGATAATTATGCTTCAGGACTCGCTTAGTATACGCTGTATCCCCCAGATCCGCGGTGCGCCAACGGCGCTGGCCGTTGCGATTGCCCAGTTGAGCACCGCTTCCCAGGCCCGTTGCGACCGAATAACCAATACGCATCTCAGCGGGCTGCCGGCCTTTCTTATCTCGCCGGATTCGGGGTACTCCGGGATGATGATCCCACCCTACGTCGCCGCTGCGCTGGCGGGCGATAACCGCAGTCTGGCCGGCCCGGTCAGTATCCACACGGTGTCCACCTGCGCCGGTCAGGAAGATCATGTCAGCATGTGGAGGTTGCCGCCGCACGCAAAGCGCTTCAGGCGGTAGAAACGCCGTGGACATCGTCGCCATCGAACTGCTGTGCGCCTGTCAGGCGCTGAAGTTCCATCGCCCGCTGCGTGCCGCCGTGGGCAGCGAGGCGACGCTGGAGAGAGTGCGTCAGGCGTGCCGTTTCGGGATAAAGATACGCTGCTCTACCCCGATATACATGCGCTACGCGCCCTGATTCATCAGGGCGAACTCAGCGCGATGCTGCAGGCATTGTGCGAAGAGGAGTGACAACAGGCGCCGCAGATGGAGCCTGCAGCGTGATTAAAGGGGAACCAGCGTGATGCGGGCCAGACGCACGCCCGGAGAGTCCTGGATAACCAGCGCCACCGCTTCATCCACCAGCAGGCTGTCGTAATGTTCCAGTAAATAGCGTTGGTCGCCGACGCTCACCCGCAACGCGGGCCCGGCATTAAACAATAACCGCAGTCCGCCCTGATACGACCACGTTCCCGCCCCGCACCAGCTTACCGTCGCCCGCAGAGCGGCTTCCCGGTAAATCACATTAAAATCCAGCAGCGGGCCGCCGACAATCTCACAGGATACGCCGCTCGCGCCGTTGAACCCCAGCGCCTGGAAAGGCGCAATCAATGCGCTGCGCTGCCCATCAATTGTCAGGTACATCCCGCCGCCTTCCAGCACGCTGATATTGCGCAGGTAGCCGGGAAATGTGGAGAACGGACCAGGCTGGCGAATGGTCGCCAGGGATATACGCCATTCATATTCTCCCGATTCCGGATAGCGGGCCACTTCGCGCGTCACGCCCAGGCCGTTTTTCCAGGGCATTTCCGTATACAACCCGGCAGGGAGCAGACGGATCATTTGCGCATGCTCCCTTCCAGACGGTAACGCGGACCGGGATAGACCAGGCGCACGCTGGTGACGATTTTCTTCTCCTGACGGCCGGTCCACGTCCGACGATTGACCAGCAGACAAGGCGTATGTTCATCAATTTCCAGGTAAACACACTCGGCCCGCGTGACGTTGACCGCTTCAATAACGTGTTCGCCTTCAACAATCGGCGCAATTGAGGAGAGATAGGCGTTCGGCGTGATACGTGTAAAATCCTGCTGCAGGTAGTCAGGCACAACCTGCATATTCACCAGTCGGTCTTCCAGCATAACCGGTACGCCATTTTCATAATGGCAAATCAGCGAATGGTACAGACCGCAACCCTGCTGCATGCCAAAGCTGAACGCCTGCTGGGCATCGGCTTCGATTTCCGTCAGTCTGAAAACTCTGGCGTGGTGGCGATGGCCACGGCTGACGATTTCGTCAGCGATATTGTTAATGTCCAGCAGCGCCGACTGACCGCGAATTTCGGCGACAAAAGTACCAACCCCCTGCATTCGCACCAGCAAGCCCTCCGCGGTCAGTTCTCGCAACGCGCGGTTAATCGTCATCCTGCTATAACCAAACAGCGTAACCAGTTCGCTTTCAGAGGGAACACGGTAATTCGCTGGCCATGCCCCGCTGTGGATCTTGGTTTTGATCATGACCTTAACCCTTTCATAAAAGGGGGCGGGATGTTCAAGTATCTCATCCACGGAATCCGAATTTGACAAGTCATTACGCGCCATTAACTATTCCTCATATGCTGACGTTGTCAGTTTACTCTATGACCTGTTAGATGTATATATATGTACAAGTATATTAGCACTAATAATAAGGTGGTAAAATGGCAGTCTGGTTGGCAGAAAAAGCGCTTTTGTCTGATGGCTGGGCAAATAACGTCGGCATAACCGTGTCCGAAGAAGGCATCATAACCGCGCTGGAAAAGAACGCAGCGCCGAGTCCGCATGCGACGCGCATCAAAGGGGTCGTCGTGCCGGGTATGCCAAACCTGCACTCCCATGCCTTCCAGCGGGCGATGGCCGGGTTAACGGAGGTCGCGGGAAACCCGTCGGATAGCTTCTGGACCTGGCGGGATCTGATGTACAGGCTGGTAGATAAAATTACGCCAGAACAGCTGGAAACCATCGCCAGCTATCTGTACATCGAAATGCTCAAAGCCGGGTACACCTCGGTCGCCGAATTCCACTATCTGCATCACAGCAGCAGCGGCGCGCCTTATGAAGAGCGGACGGAATTAGCGCTGCGTATCGCCAGAGCAGCGAAACATACCGGCATCGGCCTGACGCTGCTGCCTGTCCTGTACAGTTACGCCGGGTTTGGCGCGCAGCCGCCCTCCGTTGGACAGCGCCGCTTTATCAACGATAGCGACAGCTACCTGACAATGTACGAGTCGCTCACATCGCGGCTGGCCGGTGAGCCAATGCAGCGTACCGGTCTGTGCTTCCACTCATTACGGGCCGTTACGCCGGAGCAGATTGGCGCCATTCTGGCATGCCATCCTGGCCAGCAGCCGATTCATATTCATATTGCTGAACAGCAAAAAGAGGTGGATGACTGCCTGGCCTGGTCCGGCGAGCGCCCGGTGGAGTGGCTGTACAACCATCTCCCCGTGGATTCGCGCTGGTGCCTGATCCACGCCACTCATCTGACGCCTCAGGAAACGATGAAGATCGCCACATCCGGTGCGGTGGCCGGCCTGTGCCTGACCACCGAAGCCAATCTCGGCGATGGCATATTCCCCGGCCCACAATATCTGGAGAATAACGGCGTCTGGGGAATTGGTTCCGACAGCCACATTAGCGTCAGCGTCAGCGAGGATTTACGCTGGTTCGAATACGGGCAGCGCCTGATAGCCCAGCGCCGCAACCGGCTCATCGTCCCAGGCGAGCCTCACGTTGGCAACGTGCTGTATCAAGGGGCACTACGAGGCGGCGCCAGAGCGCTGGGCCAAAACATTGGCCAGCTAAGCGTAGGATATCGGGCCGATCTGGTCGTATTGGATAGCCAGAACCCCTTTATCGCCAGCGCAGAAGACCAGATGCTGCTCAACCGTTGGATCTTCGCCTGTTCATCTAATCCCATTACCGCGGTGATGACTGGCGGACGCTGGGTGATTGAGGATGGGCATCACCATCAAGAAGAATCTGTCTCACAGGCATTTATTCAGGTAATGAAACATCTTGCAGTCTGACATCGAAAAAACCGGTTCAACGACGGTGAACCGGTTTTGTTTCTGAATGAAGTTTAAATAATTCAAATGATTTTACTAACGGGATCATGTCGGTCGTGAAGCATCGCCCCTCTTGCTTGGCTTCACTCCTTGCAATTCAGGAGGTGAATACCTTTTAATGCAGAATTACAAGTTTCTGGTTATCTCATGAATCAATATGCTATTTAGGGTAATGACTCCAAATTATTGATAGTGTTTTATGTTCAGATAATGCCCGATGACTTTGTCATGCAACTCCACCGATTTTGAGAACGACAGCGACTTCCGTCCCAGCCTTGCCAGATGCTGCCTCAGATTCAGGTTATGCCGCTCATTTCGCTGCGTATATCGCTTTCTGATAACGTGCAGTTTTCCCTTCAGGCGGGATTCATACAGTGGCCAGCCATCCGTCATCCATATCACCCAAAGGGTGACAGCAGGCTCATAAGACGCTCCAGCGTCGCTATAGTGCGTTCACCGAATACGTGCGCAACAACCGTCTTCCGGAGCCTGTCATACGCGTAAAACAGCCAGCGCTGCCGCGATTTAGCCCCGACGTAGCCCCACTGTTCGTCCATTTCCGCGCAGACGATGACGTCACTGCCCGGCTGTATGCGCGAGGTTACCGACTGCAGCCTGAGTTTTTAAGTGACGTAAAATCGTGTTGAGGCCAACGCCCATAATGCGGGCGGTTGCCCGGCATCCAACACCATTCATGGCCATATCAATGATTTTCTGGTGCGTACCGGGTTGAGAGGCGGTGTAAGTGAACTGTAGCTGCCATGTTTTACGGCAGTGAGAGCAGAGATAGCGCTGATGTTCGGCAGTGCTTTTGCCGTTCGCACCACCCCGTCAGTAGCTGAACAGGAGGGACAGCTGATAAAAACAGAAGCCACTGGAGCACCTCAAAAACACCATCATACGCTTAATCAGTAAGTTGGCAGCATCACCATGAATAGCTAATGATTACCTAGTGGATAACTTCATTGCTCAATTGTGGTGCAAATGTTAGGTGTTTATCCCTGTAATGGGGCATGTCATGCTTACATTTTATCAACAATTGATTTCTTTGAGGATACTTTACAAAACTCCGCTCTGGTAAAACCAGCAGAGATAAAAATAACTGCTTTAAATTCAACTTTTTATGTTTTAGTGCGCAATCATGGCATGGCTAATGCAGGTTGTATATGCAGGACTGTACATCAAATCTTTCTTACAGCTTATATTTTATGAGAAAAATCCAACAACCAAAGTAAAGGGGCGGTTATTACGATGAGTACCTTCAATAACAGAATTAAACATGATGGCTCTGACTTTGTGGTGGTTGATAACCAGAACCCGAGACTGCCGAGTACTTCAGGCGGAGGAAAAAATACATCACGATCGAAGATGATACTACGTCATGCTTAATTAATATCTGAGAGTAGTTAATTTCTGAGGTATTCGAATCAATGATATGAGGTTTATCCCATGAGGAGTGGTGGCGTATGTCGTCATAACACGTTTATCGTCAAGGTATCGGCACCCTAATTTATCGGGGCACTGCAAAAAAAACGGGTATTAAAGACTGAATCGCAGAAAGGCAGAAGTTTAAGTCTTCATGTTGATGACAGCAGGCGGCCTATAGCAGAACGAGTAAATGTTGCTAGCAGGCAGCGTACCGTTCAGATTATATGCTTGTAATTTTCGAAGGATTCATCTATGAAACATTCCACTAGCACTGTAAAGCACACGGTTATAGAAAGACGGTCAATCGATTATGTACCTGATAATGAGCGCTTCGGCAGCGCTATGGGACAGTTTACATTATGGCTAGGGGTTAACCTTAATATTACCGCTATTGTGACCGGCGCGTTGGCCGTTGTATTAGGCGGCGATGTTTTCTGGTCATTAATCGGTTTATTTATAGGTCAGATATTAGGCAGTATCATAATGGGGCTACAGGCCATACAAGGGCCAGCTACAGGACTGCCACAAATGATTCGAAGCCGTATGCAATTTGGTGTTTATGGCGCGGTCATCCCTCTTTTACTGGTAAGTTTTTTATATATAGGGTTCTCTGCTGGAGGCACATTGCTGGCAGGACAGGCCGTGGCAAAAATTTTGAATGCCGCAGAATGGCAGGGTATCGTTTTATTCGGTGTCATCACGATCTTGGTTGCCACCTTAGGCTACCGCGCCATACATTCTTTAGCACGGATCGCGAGTGTGGTCGGCATCATTGCATTTATTTACATGTTCGTTGCATTATTAGCTGGCCATAATATTAGCAGTCTTCTAGAACAGAGAAAGTTTATTCCCAACCAGTTTATCCTTTCCATTTCACTGGCGGCGGCCTGGCAAATTGCTTATGGCCCCTATGTCGGAGATTATTCACGTTACCTCCCTACGGATACATCAAAACTGAAAGTGTTCTTTGCCGCCGCCTCTGGAACAACACTGGGCTCTCAGGCAGCCATGACATTTGGTGTTTTTTCCGCCGCTATTGCCGGAGTGGCATTTACCGGACATGAAGTAGAATTCGTTGTAAATCTGGGGGCATCCGGTCTCGTCGCATCTTTGCTTTACTTTGTCGTAGGCTTCGGCAAAATAACCATGATGACATTGAATGCGTATAGCAGTTATATGTCGAGTGCGACGCTTGTGAATGGTTTCAGAGGAAAAGCAACCGTCTCTGTCGGTCATCGATTTATTTATGTATCAGCCATGATTTTGTTAGCTGTTTCCATTGCGTTATGGGGCTCGGGAAGCTTCATACACGCTTTTTCTTCTTTTTTATTATTTCTACTGACCTTTATTTCTCCCTGGAGTGCAATTTGTCTGGCTGACTGGCAGTGGGGGCATCGTTCTAAATGCGATCTGCAGGCATTAAACGATCCACAAGGAATATATGGCCGCTGGAACTGGAGTGTAATTTCCATTTACTTCATTGGCTTATTAATGGAACTTCCTTTTGTTTCCAGCAGTATTTACACTGGTCCGATTGCAGGCTTGTTAGATGGCGCAGATATCTCTTGGTTAGTTGGCCTGATTGGCACCGGCATAGTGTATTACATTTACAGCAGAATATTGCCCCCCGCTTCTATGAAAATACAGGCTACTGATTAACAGTAAAAATAATAATCCCAAATAAAGGATCCATACATGAAATATATTGTTGACCCATTTTCCGAAAAAACGTCGCTTAATACGCCATACAGTTTACTGCGTCATTATGCAGAAAAATGGCCTGATAAAGAAGCTCTGGTATTCGATGCTGGTAATCAACGAATGACCTTCAGAGGTTGGCTTGACAGTGTCGACAAGTTGGCGCTAGAGCTAAGTCGTCGTGGTGTAAAAGCGGGTGACCCGGTGGCTCTGTTGGCAGAAAATCGTATTGAGTGGCCAGTTGCCCAGATTGCAATTTCGGCCTTAGGTGCGATACTGGTGCCTGTTAATACTCATTTCCGTGATAATGATCTACGCCACGTTCTCGATCACAGCCAAGTAGTTGCCATCTTGCTGTCCGAACGTTTTCGCTCCAGCGAATATTTAGCCATGGTACGAGCGATTCATCCTCAACTCCCTAGCCTAAGAGACATTATTAACTTCGATGATATGGAATATGAAGCGGTAATGCGCCAACCCGTTTTGGCTGAACTGACGGAGTGGGTATGGTCCCCCAGAGAGTTGGCTAGTATCCAATATACTTCTGGTACTACTGGACGGCCTAAAGGCGCAGAACTCTGTATGGAAGGGATAATGATGAATGCCTGGGGCACCGTGCAGCGGCTGGAAGTGACGGAGATGGATCGCTGGACATCCATTATTCCGCTCTTCCACTGTGCAGGTTGCATCATGAATATTCTGGCATGCCTGACAGCTGGTGCGACATATTTGGGTATGCGTGCTTTCGACGCCGGACAAATGCTTTCGCTGATAGAACGGGAGCGCTGTACAGTTCTGACGGGAGTCCCCACGTCCTACTTAGCGATGTTAGAGCATCCGGACAGACCATATTTCGATCTCTCGTCTTTGCGTACCGGAACCTGCGGTGGTGCAGACTGCGATCCGAGACTTCTGGAACAGTGCGCGCGGGCGTTTCCTATTAATGGGTTGGTGCAGGTTTACGGGCAGACGGAAGCCAGCACACTGATAGCGTTAGATTACTGGCAAAGTCCCCAGCGCTTTGCCACCGCTGGCTTGCCCTTACCTGGAGTTGAAGTGCAGGTCTGCGATCCGAATACCGGAGTGGTACTCCCCCACGGGGAAATCGGCCAGCTACAGGTTCGTGGGCCAATGGTCATGTTGGGATATCATCGAGATGCGGAGGAAACCGCTCGCTGCATCGATCCTCAAGGCTGGATGAATACGGGCGATCTCGGTCGGCTAAACATCGATGGTAGGGTCGAACTGGTAGGAGGACGCCTGCGCGATATGATCATTCGCGGTGGTGAAAATATCTATCCTGTAGAGATAGAAAATCTGCTGCGTGAGCATCCGTCGATCACTGAAGTTGCAGTCTTCGCTCTACCCGATAAATTTTACGGCGAAGTGGTAGCCGCCGCTATTGAGTCCACCAAGCCGTTATCCAAAGATGAAATAAGAAAAGCCTGTGTTGGTAAAATAGCTGGTTTTAAACATCCTGCTCGGGTCTTTACCATCGTAGAATGGCCGATGACGTCAAGCGGGAAGATCCTCAAGCGCATGTTGAAAACCGCAGCCCTTGATGGGCAACTGAAGGAGCTTTTATGAAAATGAGTGTGACAGGCTATCCACATACATGCGTCTTCACCCCTGGGCCGCACCAAACAGCAGCTGCAATTGGCAACACGGGTGTGAAAGTGGTGTCGACACCAGCGTTGATCGCTCTATTGGAGGAGACCAGTGCCGATGCTGTAGCAAAAGACTTACCGTCCGGCTGGGTGAGCGTGGGAACCCATGTCGACGTACATCATCATAAACCCGCCTGGCCTTATCAGGAGGTTCGCTGTACGGCGACGTTAATTAGCGCAGACGAGAAAAGGTTGCAGTTTTTCGTACAGGCGCATCAAGCGGGAGCATTGATCATGAGCGGTAAGCATGAACGTGCTCTAGCGCCACTCAGCCGTTTTGAACGTGCTGATGGTAAACTGCCAGAGGGAGCTCCGCTGGAGTTTTTCTTTGATTTTCACAGCCCTTGGTGCTACCTCGCCTTCCCCCGTCTAAGAGAAATTGCCGCTGCGTACGGAAGAATGATAGTACTACGTCCCTTCCATCTGGCTAATTTGATTGACCGCATAGGTGGTCGTAGACCGTTGGATGCCTCGCCAGCGTTTGTCAACTGGTTCAAACAAGATATGCAGGACTGGGCGCGCATTCGCCGGCTGCCACTAAGTTATCATCCTAAGTTCCCGTTGCGGCCTTCACGTGCGCTGCGAGCTACCCTGTATGCAGTTGAAGAGGGGCTGGGAGAAGCATTCGCCTTCAAGGTGATGCAGGCGTATTGGTCACAAAGTCTGGATATTAGCGATGTTGCCATCTTAGGCGACTTAGCAACTTCAGTAGGGCTAGATAAAAATGCGTGCATCTCCTCCATCGGCGATGAAGCCCGGAAGCTAGCCATAGTCTCGAACACAGATGAAGCTATTGCTCGCGGGGTATTTGGTGCACCAGCAGTGTTTGCCGATGGCAAACTGTTCTGGGGAAATGACCGCCTTGATATGATGGACACTTGGCTGGCATCTGCGGGAGAGCGCTGCTGAGCCACCGACGGAGAGAAGTAGGCTAACGCTTCCTTCTCCCCACTATAGACTCAGACCAGCATAAAAGATGGGAATTCCTATGTTATACCCGAAAAGGAGATAAGGTCGGTAAACCACCCTGCTGTCAAACTCCGTTAGGTCAAACCATTTGCCGAAAATACTACCGCAGTAATAATTGTGGTAAATGCCGACCTAGGCAGCAGGTGTGGTGGTCGTGTTGCCCATAAAAAACCTCTGTGGTCAATGTCGTCTGGGGTCCGGCTTAAACTGTGCCGACACAAGTAACGGGAGCACAACGGAGGATGCAAGGGCGTCACCGAAGCTGCTGCAGGGTAAACAGCAGGAGGAGGCTGGGCGGTTTGACGGCGAAAAATGAACCTGAAAACGATGGGAAGATGGCGGTTAGCGCCTTTGAAATAAACTGTGGCCGGGTTAAGTTGACAGCGTTTATGCTCCCCTTGCATCAGTCGTGGCCCGTCTATAGTAGCGGCACGTCGGTCAACGTTAAACGGGATGAATGTGGCGCGTAGCAACATCGTTGTTATTGCGTCGTTGACATTCACAAAATCCTGGGTAGTGCTACCAACTTATTGATTTTGTGTTAGATGGTGTTTTTGAGGTGTTTTATGGCTTCCATTTACGTGGGATCGCCATCTTGTGCTGTGACTGAAGGCGTAGACCGTAACGGCAAAAGTACTGCCGGTCATCAGCATTATCTCTGCAGGCAGTGCCGTAAGCCATGGATACTCACTTTCACCTATACAACCTTACAGTGCAGTACACAACAGAGGAAAATCATCGATATTACTATAAATGGCTCTGGATGCCGTGCCAGTCCACACATTATCGGCATTGGTCTGAACACCATTTCCCGTCGTTTAAAAAACTCAGTCCCCAGTCAGTAACCTCGCGGATAAAGGCGGGCTGGGGTGTTATTGTCTGCGTAAAAAGGGAAGAGCAGAGGGGCTACGTCGGGTGGGTTGGCTCCTATATTTCCATACACTTTTTATCACTTAACCCATTACTGGTTTGCCGCATCAGGTATTCCCGTGGCGAACGATACCACGGTGCACTATGCGGATGCCATTCGTTATAATGCTCGAAGGATTCTGCAAGGTTCTCTACCGCTGTTAACCCATCGGGTTTCGGCATGATACTGATGTAGTCGCGTTTCATCGTTTTCACGAAGCTCTCTGCCATCCCGTTGCTTTCGGGCTACGTAACGCCGTATGTCCAGGCTCTAGTCCTACCATTCTGGCGAACTGACGCGTCAGGTGAGACCGGTAGGCCGAACCGTTATTCGTCAGCCACTCAACGGGGGATGACGGCAGGCTGCTGCCGAAGCGTCGTTCCACCGCACCCAGCATCACGCCCTGTACGGTTTCGCTGTCATATCCACCATTACTTTCCACCCTGTACAGTGCTTCACGATCGCAGCAGTCCAGGGCGAACGTGACCTGTAGTTTTTCGCCATTATCACAGCTGAACCCGAAGCCGTCAGAGCACCACCGCTGGTTACTTTCTCCAACGGCCTCTTTCCCTGTATGCGCCTGCTTCGATGGCGATATTGCCGGTTTACGCTCAAGCAGCAGCGCATTCTGACGCATGATGAGGTATTTTGGCATAGATCACCGCCATGTCGTCAGTTTCTGATTGTCTGCGTAGCAGTGCCCATACCCCACGATAACCATAGGTGGGCAGAGCGCCTATAACAGTATGGATATGGGGCATGGCATGCAGTTGCGCACGTGAGATCCGGAGGCAACGACTGACGAGGCTTATTCGCCATCCTCCGGCAACAAGGGCACGTGCAGTATCCACTTTTTTGTCGGCCATATTCAACGGCTTCTTTCAGCAGCTTGTTTCCCATTGTCATCTTGCCCAGCAGGCGCTCCAGTTCTTTAATTTGCTTCATCGCAGAGTCTAGCTCCGACGCGGGCATAACCTGTTGACCAGCGGCATCGGCGGTGAGGCTGCCTTCCTGATACTGCTTGCGCCACAGGAAGAGCTGACTAGCAGCGACACCGGCATGCCTGGATCAAAGCTCTGCTGAACAATGGCGATTTTTTCCTGAACGCTGCGCCGTCTGCCCTTGTCTGGTCCTAAAACATCAATTATCCGGATTCCAGCGACTAGACTAAAAATGAGTATTAATACTATCAATAACTTAAGTGATACCAACTGTCTGAAGATTCCAGGGGCCAGTCTATTCATGTACGAGAATCCGGTTAAGCCATAATCAACTCCGATTGACTTCTGAATTATTACTCACGTAGCCGCCATGATTGTGCTGATGGTAATGTAACGTAAACATAACCCCACCAATTAACAGCGTAATGGCGGCACTTTCCTGTAGATCCGGAATGCGCTGTGAATAGATAAAACCATATAGCAGCGCGAAAAGGGTTTCAAAAACCACCATCTGCCCTGTCAGTGATACCGGAAGACGCCGGGAACAGAGATTCCACGCCAGATATCCCAGCCATGAGGAGACCACGGCTAACATCATGTTCGTTATCCAAAAGAGCGTTTGAGTGTTTTCCGGTAACGACAAGTCAACTGCAGAAAACCTGAATATACTGGCGATGAGCCATAGCAGTACCGAAATACATCCCGTACACAGGCCTATCAGGAGAGACCACTGGTTACTGTTGTAAGGGAGTTTTTTCAGACAGCGGGAGTTCTCGACAGCGTAACGGCTCCAGCACAGTAATGCAGCGAAGGCACAAAGGATCCCTAGTATCTGCCGTTTTCCTTCTGTAACTTGGTGCGAGGATGTTTGTATCGCATGCAGATTAATCAGCACCACACCAGCAATGATAGCCGTCATCGGCAGCAATAATTGCCTGAAGGGCGGAGCATGCTGGTCCCTGCGACCAAGCACCGGAACCATCACAGGAATTAAACCTATCACTAAGGATGTCGCGGCAATACCGACCTGCTGTACGGCCACCGCGACGAGCAGAAAATAGAGGACATTGCTCATCAGCGAAAGACGGATTAGCGTCAGCAGATCGCGATGATGCCATACACGGGCAATGTTGCGCCATTGAGGTATAAGTAATATTGCCGCCAGTATCCCATAGGTAGCAAAGCGACCGCAGGTTAACAGCAGTGGTGAGATCTCGGGTAGCAGTACCGGTGGCAGGAAGATGAATCCCCAGCATGCGCCAGCGAGTACGCCAAATGTAATCCCTTGCTTCATGCTGACTCCTGCAATGCCGTTTCAGGTAATCTAGCCCCCGACTGGCGCTCACTCCACGACGACAAAAAATACTGCAGCCGCGGGCTTTTCGGCTGATGGAACAGTTGCGCCGGTGCTCCCTGCTCTTCAATGCAGCCATCGGCAAGAAACAGCACCCGATCGGAGACTTTAGCGGCAAACCCCATCTCATGGGTCACAATCATCATGGTCATACCATCATCGGCAAGATTGCGGATGACCTTTAGTACCTCCCCGACCAGCTCCGGATCAAGCGCTGAAGTCGGTTCATCGAACAGCATAATGGCGGGTTTCATGGTCAATGCCCGGGCGATGGCAACGCGCTGCTGCTGACCACCGGATAACATCGCGGGCCAGCTATCGGCTTTGTCTGCCAGACCAACCCGTGCCAGTTGCGTTTTCGCTTCGGCGTAGGCTGCTTCACGGGAGACCTTTTTAACCCGCCGCAACGGCGTGGCTACGTTATCGAGTACCGTCATATGCGGCCACAGATTAAACTGCTGAAAGACCATACAGACGTCGCGTAAAGCCTGACGGTTTTCCTTGTCGCTTAAACGCCGGCGTTTTTCCCCGCCGAGAGGTTCATAGCCGACGTTCTCGCCATTCACCACAATGCTGCCGGAGCTATAATCTTCCAAAAAGTTAATACAGCGTAACAGCGTGGATTTACCCGACCCTGAGCCACCAATCACGCAGATGACTTCTCCGGGAGAAATGCTGACATCGATGCCACGTAGAACATGGTTTTCGCCATAATGTTTATTGAGGTTGTTAATCTCAATAGCATAATCACGCATAGTATTAACCTCGGCTTAATTGAGAATAAGAATAATGGCGCTCTATTTTATTACCCAGACGGGAGATACCGATCGCGATCCCCCAATAAACAATGGCCATTAAGGCGTAGATTTCAACCATCGCATAAGTCTGGTTAGCAATGGTCATGGCGGTATTGGTGAGTTCACCGACCGTAATAATGGATAGCACCGACGACTCTTTTACCAAAATGACGCTCTGGCCAATCAATGGCTGGATAATACGCGCGAGCATTTGCGGCCAGACAATGAAAGTAAATATTTGCCATGGACTTAACCCCAGGTCTGCCGCCGCTTCAACTTGCCCACCTGAGACAGCATTGCGACCTGCACGAAATATTTCCGCAAAATAAGCGGAACCATAACATCCCAGGCACAGTACCCCGACCTGTTGCGCCTCGAGATTAATACCAATATAGGGACCACCATAAAAGACTAAAAAGAGCTGCACAAGTAACGGCGTGCCGCGAAACACATTAATCCATGCATGATATATTACATTAAATAAAGCCGGTTTTTGTCTTTCGAGAATAAAAAAACACAGCCCGATCGCCAGCCCCAGCAGGATACCGCCGAGACTCATTTTTAGGGTCATTAAAATACCGGCAGCAATGGCATCTTTATAGGTAAAAAGTATTTCAACATTCATTGTGCTAATACCCTTTGAGCCGAAGATGAACGGTTTTTCTCTAACCTGGCGCCAACAATACTCAGCCCCCACGAGGTCAGAAAATAAAGGAGACCGCATGCCGTATAAAACTCCAGCGGCCGATAGGTGGTGGAGGCCAGCGTTTGAGTCACTCTCATCAACTCATGGACCGCCACCACCGAGACCAATGCCGAATTTTTGATAATATCGATGGTTTCATTAATCAAAGCCGGCATCATGGCGCGCAACACCTGCGGCATCTGAATATAAAACAGCGTTTGCGCTGCTGAAAAACCAAAATCTCGTGCCGCCTCCAGTTGCCCTTTTGGCAACATTTTAAAGCCAGCCCGAAGAATTTCTCCTTGAAAGGCAGCGGTATTTAATGAGAGAGCCATAACCGCCGCCAGCAATGGTGAAAGCGTGATCCCTACGGCTGGCAAAGCATAAAATATTAATATCAACTGGACCAGTAACGGCGTTCCACGATAAAAACTGACATAGGTTTTGCAAAAACAACGCACGAGACGCCGCGGAGAGTTTAACCCCAGGCAAATTAACCAACCAAGGATCAATCCTATGACAATCGCGCTCAGCGATACAGCCAGAGTACTGAGCACGCCAATTAATAGCTGAGGGAAATAGGGAAACACCACTGAAATATCAAACATATTGCCCTCCAGTATCCATCAAATTAGTTTGCCGGGGTCGGAACTTGCTCAGGAACGGCCATAGAAAAACCCAGCCACTTCGTTTGTAGCTGCGCCAGTTTTCCCGATTTATTCAACTGCACAATGCCGTCGCTGATAAATTTGACCAGTGAGGCGCTATCCGCATCCTTTCTTCCGGCCCATGCGTACCAGGTGGCCGGGCCAAACGGTGGGCGTACAATTTCAAACGTATCACCACGGGTCTTCACCAACGGCGCGAGGTTCGGCAGCGATTGCACAACCGCATCAACACGGTGCGCCGCTAATGCCGCATAGGCTTCGTTATAATCAATAAAGGCTTTTATTTCTTTAACGCCGTGACCGGTGGTGGGTTTAAGTACCGATGCTTCATATTCTTTTAGCACCGCAATTTGCGGCGCCCCGGCCTGGCTGGCGACAATCATGCCCTGGAGATCTTTGGCGCTATTAATGCGGCTATCCCCTTTGCGTTTCAGAATGGCCACGCTGGCGTCAGAAAAGGGAGCGGTAAAAGCAAATTTTGCTTCACGATCGCGAGTGATGGTTAAAGAGGTTGCCACAAAGTCAAATCGTTTGCTTTCCAGACCGGGTAAAATCCCTTGAAATGGAATATCCAGCTGAACCACTTTCACCCCGGGTAATCCTTTCATCACTTCCGTGAGAATATCTTTTCCCAGACCGACTATTTTGCCATCTTCAAGCATTTCAAAAGGGGCATAGCGCGCTTCGGTGGCAATCACTATTTCTTTTTTTTGCTTAATATCATCCAGTAAATCAGCCTGGGCCGTAGATATCAATAATGGTGAAAGTTGTAAGGCAGACATTGAAAGTAATAGCCACAGTTTATTTTTCATCAGTGTTTCTCCGCGAGTTTGAATGACGCTGATAATATTTATTCATTCGCTGAGCGGCGACAAACGGTGGTTTCTAACTGATAACTATTAGCACGGCTAATGGTGATTTTGGCATGAATAGTGCTTATTACAGGTTATTTAGCAACAGAGAAACCGATGATGCAACGAAAACCAGGTTTGCCGTCTCTCGACGGTTTACGCTACTTTGATGCCGCAGCGCGCAATCTCAGTTTTACCCGTGCCGCGCAGGATCTTTTTCTTACTCAGAGTGCAGTAAGCCAAAAAATTCAATCGCTTGAGCAGCAGCTTGGCTATCTGGTCTTTCACCGCACTCCCGCGGGACTACGCTTAACCCCGCAGGGTGAACAACTGTTTATCGGAGTGCGCCAGGCCTTTGCCATCCTCGAAACTACGTTGCACCAAACCGGTGAAGAAACCCTTGAGGGCACCATAAAGATTCGGGTTATGCCGTCCTTTGCCACCAAATGGCTGCTTCCCCGATTGCATCAGTTTTATGAGCAGTACCCTATCAGCCTGGAAATTGATGCCGATATGACGCCCGCCAATTTTAAATCTGACGCGGTCGATATCGCCATCACTCCTTTTTGGGTTGATGATAAAAATCTAATTCAACGGCATCTGTTCAACGATGTGATCTATCCCGTGATCAGCCCGGATTTGTTGAAAACACGGCATCTGCGCAGTTACAGCGAACTCTGTGGTTTGCGCTTACTGCATGATTCCATGCCGCAAAATGCCTATAGCACCCATTGGCGCTCCTATTTTGCCCGCCTCGGGCTCTATGACCTGAATGTCGAGGCGGGAACCGGATTTTCCCGCGCCGACCTCGTACTCCAGGCCGCCTGCGCCGGCCAAGGAATCGCCTTAAGCCGTCACTCTTTGTGTGCGACGGAAGTGAGCAATGGCGCACTGATTCGCCCTTTTACCGATATTGTCGAAGACGGACAGGTGTGGTTAACCTGCCCGCGTAATAATGAGAAACGGCCACGCGTTCAGGCGTTGATTAACTGGCTGACAGAAGAAACCGCACGTCATATTGCAGAGCGAACGCAAATTCTCAGTGAATATACGCTGCATAAGGCCGGCTAATGACGGCAAATTAATAATCTCCGTTTGTAGCAAGATATCATTTTCCAGATGATGGCATCACGCCATTATCAACGACGGAGTTTATTATGAGCATGCCAGATATTATTGAATTAGCTAATGGGCAAAAAGTTAAAGGAACGTTCAGCTCCCATGAAATGCAGCGCCGACTGTCGGGATTACGCGCCACCATGGAAGCAGACAGCATTGATGCAGTTATTTTAACCTCGATTCATAATATTAATTACTACGGCGATTTTTTATATTGTAGTTTTGGTCGCCAGTATGCCCTGGTGGTGACACCGAGCCAGTCATTTTTAATTACCACCAATATCGATGGAGGTCAAGGATGGCGCCGCAGCTACGGTGCAAATATCGTTTACACGGACTGGCAGCGCGATAATTATTACCGTGCAGTACGTAAAGTGGTTCCTGATAATAGCCGGCGGATTGCACTGGAGGGCGATCATGTAACGATCGAACAGCGCGCTAAATTTTGCTATTACCTTTCTCAGACACAGTTTATTGATATTGCACCGGCGACGATGCGTATGCGCATGATTAAGTCTGCCGAAGAGATTGCGCTGATTAAAATTGGTGCTCAGGTCGCCGACCTCGGCGGCGCGGCATGCGTCGCAGCGATTGCCGAAGATGTTCCGGAGTATGACGTTGCCCTGGCAGCCACCTCGGCGATGACCCGGGAAATTGCGAAACGTTTGCCGCATGTTGAATTGCGCGATACCTGGACGTGGTTTCAGTCTGGCCTGAATACCGACGGTGCTCACCATCCGGTGACGACCCGTCGCCTCAAGCAAGGGGATATTTTATCACTGAACTGTTTTCCCATGATTGCCGGCTACTATACCGCGCTGGAGCGTACGCTGTTCCTCGGTCAGCCTAGCGATGAGCAATTGCGTCATTGGGAGATCAACTGTGAGGTGCACCGCCGTGGGCAGGCGCTCATCCGCCCTGGCGCCCGTTGTTGCGATATCGCCGCCTCGCTTAATGAAATTTATCGCGAGCATGACCTGCTGCAGTATCGGACTTTTGGCTATGGTCACTCCTTCGGCGTACTGAGCCACTATTATGGCCGCGAAGCCGGTTTAGAATTACGCGAGGATATTGAAACCGTTTTAGCGCCGGGAATGGTAGTCTCAATGGAACCGATGATAATGCTGCCAGAGAACATGCCGGGACACGGCGGTTATCGCGAACACGATATCCTGGTTGTCACCGAAAATGCAGCAGAGAACATTACCCATTTCCCTTATGGTCCTGAGCATAACATTATAGAAAAATAGCAGATAAGCATGCCTAATGTAGAATGCATCAATATATCAGCACCTTCTGGTGCTGATTATTTTGGCCGGCTTTGTAATATGTGTGTCATGATCTAAATGGCTTTGTTGAATAAATCGAACTTTTGCTGAGTTGAAGGATCAGATCACGCATCCTCCCGACAACACAGACCATTCCGTGGCAAAGCAAAAGTTCAGAATCACCAACTGGTCCACCTACAACAAAGCTCTCATCAACCGTGGCTCCCTCACTTTCTGGCTGGATGATGAGGCGATTCAGGCCTGGTATGAGTCGGCAACGCCTTCATCACGAGGAAGGCCCCAGCGCTATTCTGATCTCGCCATCACCACCGTTCTGGTGATTAAACGCGTATTCCGGCTGACCCTGCGGGCTGCGCAGGGTTTTATTGATTCCTTTTTTGCCCTGATGAACGTTCCGTTGCGCTGCCCGGATTACACCAGTGTCAGTAAGCGGGCAAAGTCGGTTAATGTCAGTTTCAAAACGTCCACCCGGGGTGAAATCGCACACCTGGTGATTGATTCCACCGGGCTGAAGGTCTTTGGTGAAGGCGAATGGAAAGTCAGAAAGCACGGCAAAGAGCGCCGTCGTATCTGGCGAAAGTTGCATCTTGCTGTTGACAGCAACACACATGAAGTTGTCTGTGCAGACCTGTCGCTGAATAACGTCACGGACTCAGAAGCCTTCCCGGGCCTTATCCGGCAGACTCACAGAAAAATCAGGGCAGCCGCGGCAGACGGGGCTTACGATACCCGGCTCTGTCACGATGAACTGCGCCGCAAAAAAATCAGCGCGCTTATTCCTCCCCGAAAAGGAGCAGGTTACTGGCCCGGTGAGTACGCAGACCGCAACCGTGCCGTTGCTAATCAGCGGCTGAGCGGAAGCAATGCACGGTGGAAATGGACAACGGAATATAACCGTCGCTCGATAGCGGAAACGGCAATGTACAGAATGAAGCAGTTGTTGGGAGATTCACTGACGCTGCGTGACTACGATGGTCAGGTAGCGGAAGCTATGGCCATGGCGCGTGCGTTGAACAGGATGACAAAGGCTGGGATGCCAGAAAGCGTGCGTATTGCCTGAAAATCCAGCCAGCTACAGGGTCGTTCGCAAGAAATCTTATTTATTCAACAAAGCCACAAAGGTGGCGAAAATAAATGGAAGCAGCAAATATATTTTACGTTTCATTTTTATTCCTTTAAAAGTTTCAGTGTAGATAAAAGAATGCCCGACTGCTAAAGAGGTTAAATTCTTTAGCAGGAGCATTTACAGATAAATTTATTTGTGGCAGAGAATGAATTAAAGCGTCTGACTCTGTATTCGGGCACTCAGGCGGCTCTGGCGCACTCTCCGTTCACGGGCATAGTTTTCTTCTTCTGGCGTCACGGTCGCCACAATATTTCCCTGCAGGTCATACCGGGGAGCGCCAGCCTGCATCAGGGAAAGATACTCTTCTGAACGCGTCAGGCTTTTCAGGCACTTAATCACCTGTTTATGCGACAGCGGGAGGTTGCGTTGCGTAATGTCCGCAAACAGATGATCACGCATCCCCGTCGCCAGCAGACGTGGCACATTACCGTCGAACAACTGTGGCCAGAACGCCTTCAAAGTCATGATGGCCTGTTCCGGCGGCAGCAGGCGCAGATATCGGACCGGAGGCGGTGGCTTTACCGCGTTGACCACCGGCGCAGATTCACGTGCTGCGGCTTCGTCAGCCTTTTTGGCCCGCTCCAGCTTCTCCTTCTTTACCTTCCAGGCCGGAGGCGTCGTGACCACCACCACTTTTTTACGCCGTACCACTACGGGCGTCTCAGGGGTCCCGGTCGCCGCGGTATCCGCTGCCGGCTTTCTTTTCAGACTCAGTACAGGGCGTTTTTCTTCAGTCATAACAAGGTTTTTTATCTGACAGGAACCAGACTATAAGATACGTGAACACGGTCAAAAGCGCATCCTTTCAGGGCGTAGGCCCCGTTTATCCTAATATTAGATGTCTGCGCAATTGCTGCCCGGACTGATGTCCGGGCTTTTTTACATCGAGACAACGATACCCAGCACCGCCAGATGCACGGCATAGAACATCACGAAGAAATGACGTGGCCAGAAACGTTTCACACGTTCCCCGGCAGATGAACACACCATCAATGCCAGCAGCGCAATGGTCAACCCGGCCACCGACTCACTCACGTCGTTCGGGTTCATCAATAACACCATGATGGCCCACAGCACGCCGTATTCCAGCCGTTCCGTAGCACGTTCTGCCCGACAGAGAAACCAGCCGGCGATAAGCATGCCCACCCCGGCCGCACCGTAGCTGCCGGATGACAGCGGTATCCACGCCGCCAGGAGTGTCATGGCCAGCAGAACATATTGCCGGGAAGGCTGGCTGAACCACCGCAGGGCCTGGCCGGTCACCGCAAAGGCAAACAGAATATTCCCCGTGTACCACGGATATCCAATCAGCATAAAAGACACCTGGGCGACCAACGCCCAGCCCCACAGACTGTTCAGCTGCGACTGGCGAATTTGGCCGTGCCGCGCCAGGTTCACCCCCCACACCAGACCGAACAGCGGAAAACATCCCCGCCCCAGCAGGCGCATGATCTCGTTATTGTGGGCCAGCAATAAGCCTGCATGGTCGGTGACCATCAGGACCAGGGCCACCGTTTTAATCATATCCGTCTGCCCGGGCGTCCAGGTCAGGAGTGCCTGCAGCCAGCGGTCAGCGGCACTGAGGCGCATTACATGTGTTGTCATCTTTATGTCCTTTTTATCCCTTACATCGCGCCCCGGCAGGGTGCCCGATTTTTAATCGGGAAGGATGCCGGGGCAGACAAGCCGCAGGCGCGTCAGTCGCCCCCGAGCGTTTTCTCACGATTGAGATCACGAACCATATCGCGCTCCATCTGCTGCAGGCGCTCCCGCTGAAGGCTCTCCTGAGCCACCTGCTGAACGGCCGCTTCCTGTTTCCGGGTCTGTGGATCGTCGGGCAGGGTCATCTTCTCTTCACCCGGTTTTTCGCGCTCCAGACCGCGAATGACGTCTCCGATGACCTCTTTTACCCGGTCTTCAGATTCGCCGGCTTTACGCCCGTCCCCGGCCACTTCCCGGGCAGTCTGTTCCGCCTGTTTCTCCATATTCTGACGCTGCGCCTCTTCCGCGGCCCGCTGTGCCAGCACTTCTGGCGGAAGCGGAATGTCAGTTCCTGCCGCCTCCGGTGAAACTACCGGTATCGGATCTGCCCAGACGCGTCCGCCGGTGATGGCGCCCGGATTCCAGGGGCGGTCATCGCCAGCAAGGCGCACTACCACGCCGCTGTCAGGGTTATCGCGGGCGACCCTGACGCCCTCTCCCATATTCCCGGCCAGCAGGCTCTCGCCGTTCCGGCTCCCCTGCAGCGCCACAAAGCGGGCATCTTCATTGCCCATCACCCGTCCCACGCCCCCCATCACCTGCAGGCGGCCGTCGCTGTCCGTCAGCGAACTGAGCCAGATCCCGGCTTCTTTCCCGTTCTTGTCATACACCGGCAGCGCCACGTGGGGCTGCGGATACTGTTTTCCGGGCGAAATGAATTTTCCGGGCGATATCCCCTTCGCAAGGCCGGACTGCTGCAGCGCCGCGCGGCCTGCCGCGGTTTCATTCATCGGTCGCGCACGGCTGAACAGCTGCTCCGCAGTGTGTACCGCCCGGTCATTACGCGGCGCAAGAATATCGTGCGCCGTCGCTTTCGAGGGCGAGGCATTAATTGCTTTTATCCAGCCCTCCCGGCTGTCGGTATAGACCTGAACATGCTGTTTCATACGCGATAACCCGACATAGGCGGATTCGAAGCTGGCCATCGCTTTTCGGCCCTCCGCCACGCCCTCCAGCGCGATGGCAAACGGTTCACTGGCCCCCTGGGCCCCGTGAGCGGTAATGGCATACGCCAGATCGATATGGCGTTGCGCCTCGTCGGCCTTCGGGTTCAGTGTCCGGGAGGTTTTGCCGTCCGAAAACGTGACACTGTCACCTGAGACGGATTTTACCTCCCACACGCTGTTGGCCACATAGCCGCGCTCCGGGTCACTTTTGCTGAAGCGCATTCGGTCCCCCTCAGACACGGTGATATCTTCCCGGCGATAGAGCGTCACGCCTTCTGCCGATGCCTCCCGGGGTGAGATAAATCGCTCCTTTCCTTCACTGTCTGTCAGGGTGATCAGCTGATTATCCTTATCCACTTTGCTGATACGGTGGTATACGTTATCAACCAGCGCCACCGCCTCCTTGTGAGCCGTCCAGGTCGACAGTCTGCGCAGTTCACCGTCACGGATGTTACTCGTGACCAGCACCGGCAGGGTGATTTCCTCTTTGCCGGTTTCCCCGTTCTCCCGCCGAGCGTCATGGATCAGACCGTTCAGCGCCCGCCGGTCCTTATTCAGATGGGTGATCACCAGCGTCTGCGACTGTGCCTCCGGGGTGCGACCAGCGTAGTCCTTCACCAGAGCCTCGTAGAGCGTCGCGGGCTGACCTGCCGGCACGCTTTCGCCTTTCTTCAGTGCCTCCTGAATCGCCTTCTCCTGTGCCCGCGTGAATTCCACCACAGAACTGCCCGGCGCCCAGGCGCCTTCTTTTCTCGGCACTTGCTCCGGCGTGACCTGCTCAATGGTGGTCAGGGCGCGGTGCACATCCCGGTCAATCAGGCTGTAGACTGCCGGTCGCAGCTCAGGTACCTGGCGCACAATCTCTTTCATGATGGCCACATCCGCGGCGCTGCGCTGCTGCATCAGCCTGAACGGCTGCCCCGGCGAAATGGACTGCAGCTGGTCGGTATCCCCGCTGGACACTGCGCGACCTCCCCCGGCCGCAATAAGGCTCAGGGCTTTCGCCTTGTCTGACAACCCCACCATCGAACTCTCATCGATCAGAAACAGCGTGTTGCTGAAATCGGGTGTCTGCCCGTTGCGCAGCAGCAGCAGCAGCAGCAGCGTGTCGTGGAGGAACGACGCCGTCGTCCGCGCGTCCACGCCGGCGCTCTGCATTTCCCCGACCGCGCGATGTGTCGGCGCCAGACCGATGACGCGCGGGCGGGTCTCTTCCGGCAGCAGACTGATGGCACTCGTGACAGCCCGGAACTGGGTGGTTTTCCCCACCCCGGCATACCCCTGAACCACCGTGAACCGGTCCGGGGTTTCCAGAATCATCCGGGTCGACGCCCGCTGTCCGGCGGTCAGGCCCGTCATCAGACTGGCCGGCACGCGGTCCATCAGGGGGGCCACCGCGTCTTTGCCTTCAAGTACCCGGGTCAGGATGCTTTTCTCGGCATCCCAGGTCTGCCTGGATATCAGCAGGTCGTTGCCGTGGCCAGAAGAGACGCTCACATTCAGCAACTGCCCCGACCTGATTTGTGCCTGAATGGTCGTGTCGATATCCGCCATCGATACCTTACCGCCCCCGGTTTCCAGCGCCGTGGCCAGCAACTGTGGCCGGGTAAACGTCAGGTCATCGCTTTCCAGCAGGGGAACGGAAAGGTGGATGGCCTGCTCTGCCGGGGTATGCAGCCCGGCCTTCTGCTGTGCGATGGCCGCATCGAGGTCTGTCTCTCCGGAACGGGCCTTCAACTGCTCCGACACCACGCTGAACGCGGTATGTCGCGCCAGCTTCTCCATCGTGCGCGCCGCATCCTGCGCGGAGTACAGCCGGAGGTGACTTCCGCTCTGCGCCAGCTGGTTGAGTGTGGCGTTATCCAGCTCACGCTGCGTCACAGACGCAAAAACCGTTGCCGTCTCGCTGACCGACCTGCCGGGACTTTCCACCCAGCCGTGCCCGACCTCGATACCGTCGAACGGGCTGCTGCCGACAGAAAGCGACTGGGTGGTTTTCTGCCCGGGGCGCTGCACCGTCAGCTGCCCGTCCCCGGATTTGAGCACGGTGATGCTCTCACCACCCTTCAGCCGTGTATCGGGGATTTTTCCCAGCACGGCCAGACGCTCCCCTTCCGCCACCGGCAGTTTATCGGCCCGGAACAACGTCCACTGGCTGTCGACGGCGGAAACTTTCATATCCAGGCGCTCCCCTTCTTTGTCCTTCAGGGTCAGCATGTTGCTGCTGGCGGTCACCCGGTCAATGACAAAGCGGTCATGCTTCCGGGTCTCCGGGTCCCACCGCTCCATCACCATCCCTTCGCGGTAATAGTCCCGCACGCCCCGGCTTTTGCTGTCCAGCCACACCGGCGTCAGGGCGGTGACCGTCATCTCCTTCTCTCCGAGCACACCTTCATTTTTGAGGGTGTCGCGGATAACGCTGTTGAGCACATTCTGTTCACGCGTCCCGCTGATTTGCGCCACGCTTTCCTGTCCCTCACGCACGCTGGCGGCAAATTCCTGCGCCAGCAGGCTGTAGCGTGCCCCTTTGTCCGGCTCACTGATGATGTCTGCCGTCACCTGATGTCCACCCTGCCAGCGGTAGGTATTGACGCCGCTGTCCTTCAGAACCGTCAGCGCACTCCCCGTCCCGCTGCGTTTGCCGCTGTCAGAAAGCAGAACCTGAACGTTATGGCGCATCGCGCCGTCGAGCAGGGAAATTGTCTCTTTCAGGCTCAGCTTCTCCGCCTGGTCAACGATAAGCGTCCCCCCCGGGATAAACGCGGTCCCGTCCTGCAGGGCGGATTTACCGGTCACCGTCTCCCCGGCCAGCCGCGCATCCCCGGCGAGAAAATCACGGGAGCGGTTATCAGCAGCAAGAATATGTACGTCGCGTCCCTGCTCCCGGGCCATGAGGGTCAGCTCGGCCACCCGCTCCCGCTGACCTGCCGCGCCACCCTGCCCGGAGACAATCCCCATCGCCGGCCGGTCCTGAGCCAGTACGCTGACCGCATCGCTGAAGGGGGCCTGACGGACAACAGACGCATCCGGCGTGACAGAGACGTGGTTCTGGCGCTGAACCTCCTGGCTCAGCGCTTTCACGGAGAGCTCATCCAGCACGTGGATATTCGAGGTGAAGAGACCTTTTTCCCGGTCAAGAGGAATAAGCTGCTCGCGCTCGATCGCCGCATCGATACCCGTTCTGGCCTGCTCAAACACACCGGGTTTTGCTTCCAGCTGGCTGACTGTGCGGGCCAGCAGGTCGGCGTAGGTGAACTGCACCTTCCGGTCGCTGAGACCGGCAATGGCTTTCGTGACCACGTCGCTGATATCAGGGCCGTCCGTTTTCACCGGACTGACTGGCGCACTGGCGAGCTCTGCTGCGCGCTTATCGGCATCCTCGCGGTAGCTGCGCATATCAAACCCGGTCTCCTTCATCGTGTTCATCCATTCCACCATCTTCTCGGCCGGATCGATGGCTGCTTTGGATTTGCGGGTATCGAGGGCGGCCACATCCCGTGACTTCAGAGAAGCGTCAGGACCCGCAGCCTCCCTGACCTCCTGAGTGCGTGTGGAAAACGGCTCGACCGGAACCTCGTTCATCTCCCACATGCCGTGTTTGCCCACGACTTCGGTTTTGTAGCCAAGTATCTCAACGAGAGGTTTGAGCTCCTCCCGGTAGATTTTCCCGAAGGCTATCTGGTTCGCGTACACATTCTCGATAAAGCCCGTTTTCCCGACTGTATCAGTGCCAAGAGACTGCCACTTGTCCCCGTTCTGCGTCGCATTCATGACGACGGCGTGAGTGTGCAACTGGGGCTCCTCGTTACGGTTCGTGTCGTGGGTGAATTTCGCCACAATAAGGTTACCGGTCAGCACAGTTTCGCTTTTTCCATCGGTCATCACGCGGGTGGCGGCCAGCGTTTCCACCTGCTGCAGCGCTTTTGTCACCGCCTGGTTATGGGCGTCAATAAGTCTTTTGTCTCCCCCCAACATCGCCATCACTGAGACACTTTTGGGCGCCGAAAAGGTCAGATCGTAGCCCGGGCGGTGCTTGTTGGTGCCGTCCTGCATCCGGGTCAGGTCGCTGCCGTCCGGCAGCTTTCCTTTCAGAATCTCTGTGAACACGGCCTTGTCGACCGGCTTCCCTTCCAGACCCAGTGCCTCAGCCCCTTTTCCCTGCCAGCGCTCATCCATGCTGCCGATAACGTAATAGTTATCCTTGTCCGTATAGTAGTTACCGGCGCTGCCCGCCGATTTTACGGAGCCAATCGACATCATCAGAAGTTCCCTCCGATCTCAATATCATCCTGCTCATCGCGGCGGTGGCTGTGATTGATATTGACCTCCTCGCGTCGCTGCATATCCCGCTGTGTCTGTTCACCGGCCAGCCAGGCGTCATAGGCATCCATATCTTCAATCACACCGTCGTCGTTCATCCCGGCCGGCAGCCTGTCCTGGCCCTGCTCTGTAGGCTGTTGCGCCAGTTCCTGCTCCGTCCCGCCTGCAGGCACAGTCGTTGCGCTGGTTGTGGATGCTGCGGTGGTAGCAACTGCAGCCGTGCCCGTTGCTGTCGCAGACCTGGGCCGGATTAACGGAACGGTCACCACTTTCGTGACCGGTGCCGCAGGCTCAGGAGTTTCAGGTGATTGACCGATCTCATCGGCAGCCGGCGTTTTGGCTGTTGCCGGTACTTTGACTGTCGCAGGCGATTCGATGCTTTCCGCAGGCTGACTTTGCTCAGGTGTATTCCCGACTTTTACGTCTTTCTCAGCTGGATCAGGCGCCGGTGCATCCGGCGTAAACAGCGCCCTTGCAAGACTACCTTCGGCTTCCCGGGCTTCCAGCAGGGCACTGAGTCGTGTATCCACCCGCGTATCGAGAGAGCGCTGAATAAATCCCTCGGCAATTTTCGGACGTGGTTTGTACTTCAGGGCCAGCTTCACGGCCGGATACGGCCCGGGCAGCGTGACATAGCAGGACAGGTCCGGGAGTGTCTGAATATCCGAGTAACTGACCAGCGTTTCACGCTCTTTTTCTTTCCCGGTCGACACCCCGTCACGTACCGGGTCAGCCCCGTAGGAATACTGTTCGCTGGCCTTGAGGATTTCTTTCTCACCAATTTCACCGGTAGCAAACTCGGCAATCTCTTTACTCGGGGAGCGGAAGAAGGCCCGGGTGTTCATCACGTCAAAGAGCGTGGCGGCTGGCTTAACACCGTAGATATCTTCCAGCTGGGCATAAGACTGAATACCAAAGACATAACAGCCACCAAACTTACGGGCTTCCGGAAGGATTTCGACCAGGTCAGGTAATTTGTGAAGCGTGGGCAATTCATCAGCGAAAATCCACACGCGCCGGTTACGGTTCTCCCCCATAGCCAGAAGGCCACGAATGGCAATCGACAGCCACATCGAGATAACCGGCTTCAGGGAGGCATGGGTGTCAGCATTGGAGGAAATAAACAGCCAGCCATTGGGCCGGTCCTCACGGACACCGCGCATCCAGTCCCTGATGGTGAACGGCTCGCCGTTCTTCTCAATGCCCTGCAGGTAGCGAATGGCCTTGACGTAGTTGGTCAGCACCGCACGAATACTAATGGCGGTTTTCTCAATCTTCTCTTCCACCAGGTTCGCCGCCGGCGTGTTCTGCAGATAGGCGCGCAGCTTGTCGATTTTGATGGAGAGCATCGTATCAACCAGCTTCTCGTAGCTGCGGTCCTTGTCCTCACGCATCAGGTAGGCGCCTTCAGCAAAGATAGTGCGACCAGAGCCCTGCCAGAACGGGTCCTCTTTGGTCCCCATCGGAATAAGGGTATTAGAGATGTTGTCGAAGTCAGGCAGCGACAGACACTCTTTCCACAAATCCCAGGCGGCGCAGCGCGAATCCAGCGGGTTGAGGATTTTATCCAGCGACGGGTCGTAATAGCTTTTGACAAACTCACAGGAGCGGTCGTAAATAATCGCCATGTCCCCCCTGGCCCGAACGTAATTCAGCAGCCGGCGGATGACCTCGGATTTACCGGAACCGACGGTACCGTGGAGACAGAAGTTCTGAATTTCGGAGTTAAGCAATATCGGTAAGTCACCGATTTTAATGTCGGAGGCCATACCGTCACGCTTCATCTGGCGGGCCACTTCTTTGGGCTTATCGGAAAGCTGGCGCCCGCCGGTATTCTCATCCTCGCTCTGCTGTTTACCCTGACGGCCCAGTACCCAGCTGGCGACAAAGAACGTCACGATACAGATGACGAGAGAAACCACGGCAGCGAGCACAAAACTGGTCCACAGCTGCTCCCCACACCAGATAGTGTATTTATCGGCCAGGATTTGTTCCGCATTATATTCCAGTGATCTGCCGTAGTAATTAATCGTATAGACCGGCTGGGAGCGAATGATATCGCGCATGGGTGCCAGGGTGGTACACCACCAGTACACGCAGCCATTCACAAAGGTCTGCCAGCTGAGCCGGTACATCAGCATCAGTCCACACAAAACCCAGAAAATAATAAACAGCACATAGAATATAATATTGGCAATCTGGCCAAACATGCGAAAGCGCATATTGGCAATCTGACCACCCTGGGTCATATCCTTGGCATTAAAACTCATAATCATTGCCCTTAAATACAAAGCGAAGAAATATTCCGGCAGCAGCCGGCAACGCCTCGCAGGCGCACAAATAAATTGCGCACCTGTTCACCGTTCTGGAGGGTTAAACCTGATACAAAATGAATGAAAGCTGACTGGCAGGAAGACGTTCTGTCAGCATGGCCCGGAGTGTCCGGGCCCGGGAATGATTAAACTACAGAATATTAGCGACGGATTTTGCCAGCTGGTCTTCAAGAACCGGCTGGGCTTCCGGGAATTTCAGATTCACTTTATTGGCGTTAGAGACAACACGTGTCTGGTATTTATGCTGATTACCGGTTTCAGTGCTGGTCTGCACTTTAGCCCCGGAGGTCCCTTGTCGTAATACCGCGACGTTATCCGTCTGCACCTGCGTTTTCGCGCGCTCTGAAATCTGCACATCGGTGATCATCGTGTAATTCACGTCTTCCACCATTGCGTCAGCCGCCATACCGACCAGACCTGCCGCCAGGCCGACACCGAGAGTCGCGCCTGCTGAACTGGAGTTATAGGCGGTGATCCCCGCACCCAGTGCGCCCGCGGTTGCTGCACCTTCATAACCCCGACTTAACCAGCCCTGGGTTTCACGAAGATCCATCTTGTCGGCCTTCAGGACATTCGCCTGTATCCAGTAGCCCGCCGTATCAGGATTGCTGACTACCTGATAGCCCTTAGCAGTGACCGCACTGGTAATTTTAGACTGGAGCCCGCTCATGTCTTTATCGGAGGTATTTTTTATTTGCAGATAAACTGTCTTATTATTTGACGGTTCAAGCCAGATTGTTTCGCTCATCTGGGTTTTGACTTCCAGATTACGCTTTTTAATTGCGGTCCCCATTGCACTACAACCCGAAAGTACCAGTGCAGAACTGACGACCATCACAGCCATGACTTTATTAAGTTTCATCCTGAATCCTTGTGACATAATCAATATGAATGATACACGCTCTCTTTTATTAAAAAGCGCGCGTTTACTATAACGAAATTTTAAAAGAAAGGGAGCAGGGAACTACAAATACAACAATCAATAATAATCAAACAAAAACTTCAGCCTATGAATAGGCTACTAAATTTGATAGTCAATAACATTTAAATAAGTTGCTAATCGTGCCGATCAATTCCATATGGATTTCCAGAAACATCGACATTCCCAATCATTGGAAGACCATTCGCGGGATTGACCTCATCAATACTAAATCTAGTATGACTAACACTTTCATGAAACCACTCAGGTTCAGATACTGATGAATCAAAGCCATCTGGAGCTACGCTAAAGTCATTCCGATTATGATTAAATGATGTTGAAGAACCACCTCCCTGTAATTCATTGGCATCAAATATATCTCTTTGCATATCAAATGATTTCAAGCTGACCACTTTACCATTACTACTTTTAACGCCATAACCATGAGAACCAATTTTTTTTAATGAAAAAAAAGCAAACTGAACGTTTAGTATATACAAGGGGTACATAACAATAGCAAACATACAAAACACTGGACCAAATAGAGAGAAAACAGAAACAATCATTAAGCCGACAATGCTCTTATCTTTCCCCAATGCTTGTTTTTTGTTTTTACCTATCTGATAGAACGCATAGTTAAAAACAATCAACCACATCAAGGAAGCACATACCATGAAAAGAGTTTCAGGAAGTTGCCATCCAGCCAGAACACAAGACACATATTGGATCACTATCAAAAAAATAGATTTCATAGCTTACCTCCTAAACCTTCCATCCTTATGGTTTATGCTTTTCCTGATAGTCGCGAGCCTTATTTAGTAGCTCATCTCTAGTATCAGCTCCAGGGAGCGATTTCTGCTCATCCTTTTTCCCATTGTATTCATTTTCCATTTTATTTCCTTCCGATTTATGATTATTTTTCAGGTCGGTGTGTTGTCCTTTCACGTCATCTCCCTGATGCTGGATTCCCTGATGTGCATCCTGATGCGCCTGTTTGTTTTGAGACACCATGTTATCAACCGTTTGTACCACATTATCCTTAATACCTGCGTCCTTAGTCATGGCATCTATTGACCCTGAATGCTGCGCATAATCAGATGTAACAGTGTTATGTCCCCCACTGCCTGACACTCCCGGCATGTTTTGCCCAATACTTCCTCTCGCCTCCTGATAGGCGCCATCAACTTTAGGCTCTACCTGCTCTTTAACAAATTCACGGGCCAGCGCTTCTCGCTGTGCAGCCACTTCCGGCGAACTGGTATTTGTCAGGATAGCTTCCGCATTCTGCGGAGAGCGCTGTTGGACAAAGTTTGCAAACTGCTGCGTCAGATTCTCGCTCATCTGGCCACTCATGCTTTCGGTACGTGACGCCATTTCACTGAATTCATGGCTGCGTGTACGGCTGTTTGTATATTGGTCGTAGCTGTTTTTCGCACTTGAAAGTGAAGCAGAGAATTGGTCCACGCGGGAGCTGGCATTATTATCTGTCGCATTTCCTGATGTGCTGGTTTTCTTGCTAGTAAGGTAATCAGAGGACTCTCTGAAATCTTTTACTGCCTGACTACTGGTATCATGATTATCAGTATTTGTTTTACGACCGGATTCACTAACATTGTCTTGTGAGCCCGAACTCGCAGTACCGCTTACTGAAGCCCTTACACCGCCTTCAATATGTCCACCATTTCCAAATAACTCCATGCCACCCTTCATACTGGCACCGCCATACATTTCGCCGGAAACAGCACCTTTAACTGATTTATCCATAAGCTGACTAAATGCTTCATCTCTACTTATGTGGTTTGATTTAGCATATGAATCAACAGCATTCCACATTTTGCTTTTCGCCATCGAATCCTGCGATGATTCGGTATTATCGGCCCCGGTGGTGGTTGACGCGCTGGTTCCCATATTGGTGCCAAACTGCTTCAGGCGGTTCCAGGCGCTCGTTACGCTGCTGTTATAGCCCTGCAGTGAGCTCTCTGCCTGGACGTCAGATTCACGTGCCATCTGCTGCTGTGCACTGGCTATCTGTCGGCCAACATTGATATCCACTGGGAGTTTTGACATGGCGCCGCTGCTGTCCCAGACCATCGTTCCATCCCGGGTCTGCGTACCCATGCCACCGTTCCCCAGTTGCCGGGACATCTGCCCAAAGGCTGTGTTGCTGTTGGTGTTCCAGCTGTTTCCGCTGACATTATCCGTCTGCATATTTGAGAACGAGTAATTCCCGTCCACCACACTGGATGAAGCCTGCGACGTGGAGCTGAGACCGGACGAAGCAAAATGGCTGTACGCGCTGGAGAAGCCCGCTCCCATGCTTTTGATCATCGCCCAGGTTAACGGAGGGATCATCATGGAGATGTAGCCCGCGGTCGTGGCAATATCTGAGTTCTTCAGTTGGAGCTGAGAGAGCTCGGACAACACCACTGGTACGCCATTCTGTTTTGCATAATAAGCCATCGCACTGTTCAAAATGGCATACAGCAGGGGCCATGACTGCAGCCACATCAGGGCATAAATGTACCCTTTCAGCACCTGCATCGTCATCATGTTGAACATGGCGGCCATCACCATGATTGGAAACAGACCAATCATAATTCCCATCACTACCGTCTGCATCATCGGCAGGGAGCGTAACGCCTGGTGTCCCATAGTCGCCTGGGCCAGGCGCTGCTTTTCCAGCGAAGAGGTGTTAGCAATGTTGACCAGGCTGGCCGTATCCCCGCTGCGGGCCGCATAGCTCTGTATAGCGCTGCGAAGGGCATTCATGGTGACGTTCTGACGGATAATCTGTCCCGCACTCTGCCCGGAGCTGTAGAAGTAGTTATAGGAATCACCGATCATCTGGCTGAACAGTACGTCCGAATTAGGTTTTCCACCAAACAGTTGACGAACGTAGTAGCTCCAGGTTTTCCCGCCAGTCTGGGTATCCAGCGCCAGAGCTGCCTTCAAATCCCGTGAGGCTTCCTGGCAGGTCCTGAACTGATTGTTTTTATCAAACACCCCGCGCAGCGGGCTGGGATTTGAAAAAATAATGGTGTACGGATCTGGGGAGTTCAGTAGTTCTTCAAACGAGTATTTATGGTTCAGGAAAATATCGCCCATCACGCAGTTCTGCACATAGTCGGAGAACAGAGTGGTAATCTCCGGGTTCTGAGAGATAAAGTCGGTACTTTTTGCCACCAGATTACTGCCAAACAACATCCCCGTCTTGCTGTATGTCACGCTGTCGGGCAGCGAGAAAATCATCTCATAGCCCTGTATCAGGGCGTTCCCGACACGCGTGGTGAGTGACGCGGGAATAGCCAGACCTATCGGGACGTTGTCGACCTGATAGACCTGAGAGACATTGCTGTAATCGATAATCTGCACAGGTTTACGAATGACGACCAGCATCGAGACCAGCGTCAGGGCAAACACCCAACCAACCAAATCCATGATGTTATGCTTTTTCACCCAACTGCAGGCGACAATCAGCACGGAAAAGGCGATACACATTTTCTCGATGGAAGACCAGGTACCGGTACTCATGAAAGCAGCAATGGCATTCAGGTTTCCCCGAAACCAGTCCCCGCCGGCTATCGTGTAGATTTCCAGCATCAGAGGCTTCCTCCGAAGTGATAGTTATTCTGGTAGCGGGTCATCATGCGGGCAGAGACCTGCTGACGCATGTAACTCATCTGCCGGTCAACAACCAGTAACGCGTCCTGCTGGACCTGGACACGTTGCTGGAAGGCGGCAATCTGCACACTGGCCTGGTTCAGGTTTTCGAGGATCATATCCATTGTCGACTGGGGATAATTCCCGGTTGCGACCATTGCGCGGGCCTGCTGGATCAGCTCCTGGATGTACTGCAGCAGAATGTCGTAGCCGATATAGTCCGTCAGCTGGTAGATAAGCGTGTTAGATACGCCCAGCATCTGCGGGTCGACCAGGTATTTGAATACCGGGATGGTGGTGCTGGAGATGAACCCTTTCTCCTGCTCCGTGAGTTTTTCATCCGCCACAGCCTTATTCTGGATACTACTCAGAAGGGTGGAGATCTGGTTCTTGAGCGCCTTGTTTGCAGCGATGGTGACCGTGGCGTCGGCGACAACCTTGAGGCACTTATCCGAATCATTGCAGTGGTAAATCCTGGCTGTCCCGCCCTCCATCATTGCCTTAATCAGGTCCTGGTCCGTAGTGCGTGCCGGCAGCGGCGTAATTTCACTGTTTTCGCCAAAAATAAGGGTGCCGGTTAGTGTCATCACAAACTCTTTCAATTCCTTGTTGCCATCAAAGAGGCGATTTTTTGACAGGGCATTCCACATGACATTGATGTTCTTCATGACCCGCTCCTTGTCCTTGTCGCTGGCTTTGTCCTGTACCTTGTCCATCTGCCCGCCCACCGAACAGCCCTGCCGAGAAGCAGCCCAGTCCGAGAAGATGTTGCTCTCGCCGGCGATGTCCTGGCAGACTTTCTGCTGCGCCACCTGAGTGCGAGGAAACAGACCGCCCACAATGCCCTGTGCGGCCTGGCAGGAACTGAGGTTCATGCTGTTGATGTCGCTGGCCATCTTCTGCAGAAAATCTTTCGCGGTTTTAATCTCAGGAACAGTCGTCTGCAGTGCCAGATCAAAAAAGTAACCAACGGAATTACTCATAATTTGTTTGCCGAATCGCTGTATCTGCTCGCTGTTGATAAAGGAGAACGAGCCCAGATACGCATCGATACCACCGCAGCCAGCGTTAATATCCGGCAGGGTCATGCTGACCAGTTGGATGGTTTTCACCTGCGTCCTTGCATACAGCGAACCGCCGGAAGCGTAACCTGCCGCCTGCCCCTGCCAGACTTGTGGCTGAGACGTATTGGAGGCAAACCCGAGCTTATTGAAGAAGTTGTTCATGTCGCCGTTAACATCTGCGGCCGCCGTAAATGACATCCCCAGCAACATCCCGCAAAGCACTGATAATGGTTTACGAATGAGCATGAGGCCCTCCTTCTTTCATTTTATTTTTCCGTCCGTGGACGCGGTTTAAATATCGCTGGAAGCTTTTTTCAAAGGCATACTCAAACCAGAAAGCCAGTTCAGCCATCAGTACTCCCAGCAAAGCCGTTGCCAGACAACCAATGGAAAGTGAAAAAAGAATAAAGGGCACGAAATACATCAGGGCATTCAAAATATCCATTACGTTCTTTGCCGTCCCCAGTTTTTCCGGCGGGGTTAACAGGTCAGACAATAAACCGAAATACGCATGGCTTCCCCACCACAGGCACAATCCGGAAAAACCAAACATAAAAGCGAGACAATAATAAACATCGAATCTCTTTTGCCGTGATAGCTTCAGGCGTTTATTTCTTTCCAGTACGGGTAACGAAGAATATATTTTGTTGAGACTATCCATTATCAGGTGCCCCCATCATCTGAAATACCGTATCCATTCTGGCCATAAACCCCTGCGCATCGGTGGCGCCCTGCAGAATCGGATAGGCCGCCAGCGTATTCACATTCACCAGAAACGTGGTCGGGGTAGCCACCGGGATATTCGGGAAAAAAGTCTGCATCACCTCGGGAGGTACCGGCAGGGCTTCAGGGAACGCCTCGTCCCCCTGTCCGTCGATCGTATAAGAGAACACCGAGAATCCGTATTGTCCGGACAACTGCTTCAGCACCGGGTCAAACTTATGGCAGTACGGGCAGTGCCCCTGCATAAACAACACCACTTTCCAGTCGCTGAGATTGACCTGTTTGCCGTTGCTGAGCCGGTACCATCGGGCCTGAGAGACCGGCTTCACGGCAGCGGGCACGCCAGAAGATGATGCCGGCACCGTGCCTGTTATACCCTGTGGGTCCCAGAGGGATTTTACTTCATCGAGCGTCCCGGCCCAGGTCACGGGAGAAAGTGTCAGCAGCAAAGCAACTGTTGTGATACCCGTCTTAATTGTCTTCAGGTTGCTTTTCACGGGCCTTCTCCTGTTTTTCAGCTTCAGCAATCAGGGCATTCAGAATTCGGTATCCACCAAATATCACCATCCCCAGTCCCAGGATCTCTCCGACCTGAACCGCCATCTCAGGCTGTTTTCTGACGAGCCGGGCTATCAGGTGGAAAAACACGCCAACCGCCAGCACCCACATTCCCGTAATATCCAAATCGGGGAATCGAATCTTTCGCATGACATACTCCTTAAAAATTGGGTTTAAAGTCGCTGGAGACATAGAGGAACTGTTTCGCCAGGTCGTCCTGACTGATAAAGCCGTAACTGAGGGGTTTCACCTGACCGCTTTTCGGGTTGACCAGCATCATCGCGGGGAAGAACTTCACACCAAGCTGTTGCGCCTGCCCCTGGTCCGTCCGGCTGTCGGGCAGCATGGGGTTGATGACACCATCGACCGAGACCGGTATCACGCTCAGTCCGTAGGTTTCACGGAAGTTTTTAATCACCTGAACCAGCTGGCCATCGATCGCCTCCCGTCCGCGGTAGAAGAACATCACGCCATAGTGCTGCGCCAGACCGGAGATGGCTTTACGCTGTTCGGCGTAGTCGGCAGCCAGCTGATTCTTCACCGTGCCGTTGTAGTGGCTGTACTGCAGGTTGTAATCGAGCTCCGGGTTTTCCAGCATGGCCTTCTTCGCGCTCATCGAGAACAGGCCAGCCTGCTGCGTCCAGTAGTTCTGTAGCCGAAAATACTTCACGAAATTATCAGATGAGGGGTAAAGAATAGCCTCGTAAAGCGAGCGCTTTGTGGCCGCCTGCAGCTGCGCCAGCTTCTCCAGGATGTCCTGCTTTGCCGGTGGTGGCGGTGGCGTGGCTCGCGTCTCCGGGTCTGGTCTTTTCAGCTTCTCGTTGTACCACTGCCAGCCCGCATCTTTCGCCCAGGCCGGCATCAGGGTGCAACAAAGGCACCCCGCCAGTATGGCGGCATGTAGTTTTCCCATAATGAATACCTTTATGACTTAATTAATTCGGCTGGCGCGAAATATGTTGATAAACGCTGTATTTATCGAGGCTGACTGTTTTCGTTTCCGGGTCAGTGCGTCCCTGAAACTGGAAACCGTGGCAGTAGAGTGTCAGATTATTCATTGCTAATGCCGTACGCTCGCCGTTCCTGATAACCCACGCAGCCTGCGAGCTCCTGTCACACTGAATACCCCAGGCCCGGTTGGTGGCCAGAAACGCATTAATCTGTTTATCCCGCCACAAGCTGTAAGACATGACGCTGACCAGAAAAACGACAAACACAGCGACAAACGTCATAACCAGACCGTACGCTTTTTTCTCTTCCATGAATTCTCCTGTTTTATTTGCTGAGGAATAAAGCGCCTCTCTCTCAGGGTAAAAGCCGTCTGGCTATAATATTGAGCAAAATAATAAAGAAAAGAGATGGGACAATAACGAAAGAATTATCACCCGTAAACAACCTGGCTATGGTGGTCATCAACAGTACAATCACGATAATTAACCCCGCAATTCTGTACCGAACCTTTAGTTTTCCAGACCAAGATTTCTTTTTCATTTCACGGCTTTGTTGAATAAATAAGATTTCTTGCGAACGACCCTGTAGCTGGCTGGATTTTCAGGCAATACGCACGCTTTCTGGCATCCCAGCCTTTGTCATCCTGTTCAACGCACGCACCATGGCCATAGCTTCCGCTACCTGACCATCGTAGTCACGCAGCGTCAGTGAATCTCCCAACAACTGCTTCATTCTGTACATTGCCGTTTCCGCTATCGAGCGACGGTTATATTCCGTTGTCCATTTCCACCGTGCATTGCTTCCGCTCAGCCGCTGATTAGCAACGGCACGGTTGCG